>DATMND010000235.1:0-13130 GCA_035569235.1 Acetobacteraceae bacterium
TCGTCTGGTCTGGGATAGCTACGATGCCATTGTCACCGCTTGCAAGGAAGGATGGAACTTCCTCATCAATGACCCGGACAGGATCAGATCAATCGGGCACCGGGACTGGGCATGTGTCAATGTTTAGGCGGATTGGTATTACAGGCGAACTGCTTCGACTGCTAAGTCGCGGGAATAGGCGCAATCCTGGTGGCGCCGCAGCGCGGCAACGTCCCCTTCGTAAATAGGCTGGCTAGCCGAGCAATGACCGACACGGGTCCAAGACCTACCTGCAACATACGACGGCGATGGTCCGCTTACGCCTCTCGTCAAGGCCAAAGCGGTGAGTCCGCTTTCGTTGCCCTACGGCCCCTGCCTCAATTCAAAAACATCTTCCCCGGGTTCAAAATCCCCCGCGGATCCAGCGCCTGCTTCACCGAGCGCATCACCGCCAGCGCCTCGGCGCCATGCTCCTGCTCCAGAAACTCGCGCTTGCCGATCCCCACGCCGTGCTCGCCGCTGCATGACCCGCCGAGCGCCAGCGCACGGGCGACAATCTTCTTGTCCAGCTCCCACGCGCGTTGCAGCCCATCCGGCTCCGGCGGTACCAGAATCACGGTGTGAAAGTTGCCGTCGCCGACGTGGCCGACGATCGGCGCGGTCAGCCCCGAGGCAGCGATATCCTCCTTCGCGCCAAGGATCGCCGCGTTCAGCACGGAAATCGGCACGATGGCGTCCGTCGCGATGCCCCTATGGCCGGGCTTCAACGCAAGGCATGCCCACAGCGCATCATGCCGCGCCTTCCACAGCTTGCCGCGTTCCGCCGCATCGGTGGCCCAGCGGAAGCCCTCGCCATCGTAACCGGCGGCGATCTCCTCGGCCTGCTGCGCCTGTTCGGCAACCGCCGCCGTGCTGCCGTGGAATTCGAAGAACAGGCTTGGCAGAGGCTCCAGCCCTTCCAGCTTCGAATAGGCGATGCACGCCGCCATCTGCACCTCGTCGAGCAACTCCATCCGCGCGACGGGGATGCCGGTCTGGAGGATGGCGATCACCGTCTCGACCGCGCCGCGCAGCGTGGAGAACTGGCAGGTGGCGGACGACACGGCCTCCGGGATGCCGTGCAGCCGGAGCTGGATCTCCGTGATCACGCCGAGCGTGCCCTCGGAGCCGATGAATAGCCGCGTCAGGTCGTAGCCGGTCGCCGACTTGCGCACGCGGCCGCCGGTGCGGATCAGCCGCCCATCTGCCATCGCCACGGTCAAGCCCAGCACGTTCTCGCGGATCGTGCCGTAGCGCACGGCATTGGTGCCCGAGGCGCGGGTCGCGCACATGCCGCCGATGGTGCAGAGCGCGGTGCCGGGATCGACCGGGAAGAACAGGCCCTGGTCGCGCAGGTGCTCGTTGAGCTGGTCGCGCGTCACGCCCGCCTCCACGCGGCAGTCCATGTCGGCCTGGCTTGCCGCGATGATGCGGGTCATGCGCGAGAGGTCGAGCGTGATGCCGCCGCGCACCGGCGTCACGTGACCCTCCAGCGAGGTGCCCGCGCCCCACGCCACCGCCGGCACGTGCGCGCCGTTGCAAAGCGCGAGCAGGCGTGCCGCCTCCTCGGACGTTTCGATGAACGCCACGGCGTCCGGCAGCACCGGCGGCTGGGTGTCCTGGCCGTGCGAGTGGTGCTCGCGCAGCGTTGCGTTGGTGGTGATGCGGTCGCCCAGGAATTCGCGGGCGGCGGCGATCACCGACTGGACTGGCTCGGGCATCGCGGGTCCTCGGCGTTGCGGCGGGAGGATCGAGGCAGGGCAGGGGGCTGGCAAGTCATGCAAACCGGTGGCGCAGGCGCTGCTGACATGGCGTGACAGCCGCCCCTCACCCCGCAGCCAACGTCCGCATTGCTGCCGTTCGCTCGAACAACCGTAGCAGCACACGCACCGCCCGTCCCCGTTCGCTCTCGAGCTTCGGGTCCTTCCCCAGCAGCACCGCCGCATCGCGATGCGCCATGTGCAGCAGGCCCTCGTGCTCAATCGGATCGGCCAGCCGGAACCCCGGCAGCCCGGACTGTTTCGTCCCCAGGATGTCGCCGCCGCCGCGCAGGCGGAAATCCTCATCGGCGATCAGGAAACCGTCCTCGGTGTCGCGCAACATCGTCAGGCGACGCTTGGCCACATCGTTCACCCACTCCTCGTGCAGCAGCAGGCAGAAGCTGGCCGCGGCCCCGCGCCCGACGCGGCCGCGCAACTGGTGCAACTGCGCCAGGCCGAAGCGTTCGGCATGCTCGATCACCATCACGCTGGCAGCAGGCACGTCGACGCCGACCTCGACAACCGTTGTCGCCACCAGCAGCCGGCACTGCCCGCCCGCAAACTCCGCCAGTGTGCGGTCGCGCACCGCCGCGTCCTGCTGGCCATGCGCCAGCCCCACCCTCTCGCCGAACCGCTCGCGCAGCACGGCGAACCGGGACTCGGCGGCGGCGATGTCGAGCGCCTCGCTCTCCGCGACCATCGGACAGATCCAATAGACCTGCGCGCCCTCATCCAGCTTGCGCGCCAGCGCATCCAAAAGCTCCGGCAACGTCCCGAGTGAGTGCAGCGACGTCCGCACCGGCTGCCGCCCCGGCGGCTTCTCGGTCAGGCGGCTGACATCCATCTCGCCCCATTGCGTCACCAGCAGCGTCCGCGGGATGGGCGTGGCGGTCATCACCAGCACGTCGGTCAGCTCGCCCTTGCCGCCCAGCAACAGCCGCTGGTCCACGCCGAATCGGTGCTGTTCATCGATCACCGCCAGCGCGAGATCGTGGTAATCGACGCTCTCCTGGAACAGCGCATGCGTGCCGACGACAAGCGGGATCGAGCCATCCTTCAGGCCGCGCAGCAGTTGCGCGCGGGCGCGGCCCTTCACCCCGCCGGTCAGCAATGCCACCGGTGCCGGCGAAAGACGGGACAGCGTGCGGTGGTGCTGCTTCGCCAGCACTTCCGTCGGCGCCATCATCGCCGCCTGGGCGCCGGCTTCCACGGCACGCAGCATGGCAAGCAGCGCCACGACCGTCTTGCCCGAGCCGACATCGCCTTGCAGCAGCCGCAGCATGCGGCGGTCGGACGCCAGATCGCCATCGATCTCCGCCACCGCCTGATGTTGCGAAGCGGTCAGCGTGTGGCCGAATCTGGCCAGCGCCTTGGCTCGCAGGCTGCCGTTGCCCACCAGCCTGCGGCCAGGCCTCGCGCGCACCCGCCCGCGCACCAACGCGAGCGCCACCTGGCCCGCCAGCAGTTCGTCGTAGGCGAGGCGGAGCCGATTGCCCTCGCCGGGCAGATCGGCCGGGGATTGCACGGCCCGCAACGCCTCGACGAAGCCCGGCCATTTCTCCCGCCGGAGCAGCGCCGCATCGTGCCACTCGGGCAGCGTCGGCACCCGCGTCAGCGCCTGCACCATGGCGTTCGCCACCTGGCGCGGCCACAGCCCGCCGGTCAGCGGCCACACCGGCTCGATCGCGGGCAGCAACTCGGGTCGGTCGGCGGGCACCACGTGGTCGGGATGCGATATCCTCCGGCGGCCGTTGAACACCTCGACCTTGCCCGACACGAGCAGCTTCGCACCGACCGGCATCTGCCGCTCACGATTGAATTTGAAGAATACCAGCTCGGCGAACCCGGTACCGTCGGTCACCACCACGCGCCATGGCTGGCGCGGATTCGCCGGCTCCTCATGCCGCACCACCTCGGCCGCCAGCGTCGCGAGCTCGCCCGGCTTTGCCTGTGCGATCGTCGGGCGATGACGGCGGTCTTGGTACGACTCGGGCGGTCGGAACAGCAGGTCGATCACCCGTTCGCCATCGGCCACCTTGGCGATCAGCGCGGCCACCGTCGGGCCGACGCCTTTCAGCGTGGTCAGCGGCGCAAACAGCGGTGCGAGCAGGTCGTGGTCCACGGGCTGACATGGGGTGGTGACGCAGCTATATGACACCGGGCCGATGAACGAACCAGAACATGCCTCCCTCGATGCGAGGCGCCGCCGACTGCTGTTCCGAGCCACACATCGTGGGACGTATGAGAACGACATCCTGCTTGGCGGTTTCGTGCGACGACACATAGCCGCGTTCGACGATTCGGAGATTGCCGCGCTGGAGGAGATACTGGAGCTGCCCGACAACGACCTGGCGGACTGGCTCACCGGCCGCAGCCCGATCCCCCCCGAGGCCGACACGCCCCTGCTGCGGCGCATCAGGGACGCGGCCGGACGATGAGGGCTCGTCAGAACATACTGTTATGCCGACAAGAATCCTCCCCCTCCCATTGCGGGAGGGGGTTGGGGGGAGGGGGTCCTGCTTGGCCCGCGGCCCCCTCCCCCCAACCCCCTCCCGCAATGGGAGGGGGAGGGCTTTGCGCGGCATGACCGCCACTCCGGTATTCGGCGCGCCCGAGGGCTGGGACGCGTTCCTGCTCGCCCGTCGGCGCGCCGAATTCGCTGGGCCTGTGCTGCATGTGACCCGCGACGATTCGCGGATGGCGCGGATGGCGGAGGCGCTCGCGTTCGTCGTGCCGGAGGCGGAGGTGCTGCGCTTCCCGGCCTGGGATTGCCTGCCCTACGACCGCGTGTCGCCCAATCCGGCGCTGGTCTCCGAACGCATCGCCACCCTGGCGCGGCTGCTGGAGAAGCCGACCCGGCCGCGCATCGTGCTGACCACGGTGAATGCGCTGGTGCAGCGCGTGCCGCCCGGCGCGGCGTTCGCCGGCGCAAGCCTGGAACTGCGCACCAACGGCACGGTCCAGCCGGAGAAACTGGCTCGATTCCTGGAAGCGACCGGCTACGGCCGCGCCGGGACGGTGATGGAGCCCGGCGAGTACGCCATGCGCGGTGGCATCATCGACATCTTTCCGGCGGGCGAATCCGACCCGGTCCGTCTCGACCTATTCGGTGACACGATCGAGTCGATCCGGACCTTCGACCCGGGAACCCAGCGCAGCGCCGATCGCCGCCAGCGCCTGACCTTGCGTCCGGTATCGGAAGTACCGCTCGACCCCGACGCAATTTCGCGTTTCCGCTCGGGATGGCGCGAGAGCTTCGGCCAGCCGGCGGCCGAGGACCCGATCTATCTGTCGATCTCGGAAGGCCGGCGCCACCCCGGCATGGAGCATTGGGTTCCGCTGTTCCACGAGCGCATGGAGACGCTGCTCGACTACCTGCCCGGCGCCTCGGTCAGCACGGACCACCAGGCCGACGAGGTGCTGGCGGCGAGGCTGGAGATGATCGCCGACCACTACGCCGCTCGCCGCATGGTGCCGCGCGACGGCGAGGTGCCGTACCGGCCGCTGCCGCCGGGCCGTCTGTATCTCGATCAGGCCGGCTGGAACGCGATGCTAGCCGATGGCCCGCTGTTCGCCTTCTCGCAGTTCGCCAGGCCGGATGGCGCGGTCGGCGTCGATGGCGGCGGCCGCCCAGGGCCGGTGTTCTTCCAGAGCGGCGGCGGGCCCGGCACCAACGTGTTCGACCAGCTTCGCGCGCAGACGGAACGCTGGAACGGCGAGGGCAAGCGGATCGTCGTCGCCGCCTGGACCCGCGGCTCGCGCGAACGGATTGCCAATCTGCTGCGCGAGCATGGCTTCAAGGATGCCGCGCAACAGGACGATTGGGCGGCGGTCCGCCGCAGGCCGGTGGGCTCGGTGTCGTTGGTCACGCTGGGCGTGGAACGCGGCTTCGTCGCCGATCAGCTTGCTCTGGTGGGCGAGCAGGATCTGCTGGGCGACCGCATCAGCCGCCCGCCGCGCCGCCGCCAGCGCGCCGACCAGTTTATTGCCGAGGCGACCGAGATCGCTGAGGGCGATCTGGTCGTCCACCAGGAGTACGGCATCGGACGGTATGACGGTCTGGAAACCCTGACCGTCACGAGCGCCCCGCACGACTGCCTCCGGCTGATCTACGACGGCGACGAAAAACTGTTCCTGCCGGTTGAGAACATCGAGGTGCTGTCGCGCTTTGGCAGCGAGGGGCAGGGCGTCGCGCTGGACAAGCTGGGCGGTGTCGCCTGGCAGTCGCGCAAGGCGCGGATGAAGCAGCGCATCCGCGACATGGCGGATCAGCTCATCCGCATCGCCGCGGCCCGTCAGATCCGCGACGCCGCCATCATGGCGCCGGGCGAGGGCGCGTGGGACGAGTTCTGCGCCCGCTTCCCGTTCGCCGAAACCGAGGACCAGGCGCGCGCCATCGCCGATGTATTGGAGGACCTTGCCTCCGGCCGCCCGATGGACCGGCTGATCTGCGGCGATGTCGGCTTCGGCAAGACGGAGGTCGCGTTGCGCGCGGCGTTCATCGCGGCGATGTCAGGTGCGCAGGTCGCGGTGGTGGTGCCGACCACCCTACTGGCGCGCCAGCATTTCCGCACGTTCTCGGAGCGTTTTGCCGGACTGCCGGTGACGGTGGCGCAGCTCTCGCGCATGGTGCCGGCGAAGGAGGCGGCGGAGGTCCGCCGGGGCATCACCGACGGCTCGGTCAACATCGTCATCGGCACACACGCGCTATTGGCGAAGTCGGTGGAGTTCGCCGATCTCGGCCTGCTGGTGGTGGACGAGGAGCAGCATTTCGGCGTCGCGCACAAAGAGCGCCTGAAGCAGCTGAAGGCGGACGTGCACGTGCTGACGCTGACCGCGACGCCGATCCCGCGCACGCTGCAGCTCGCGCTGTCCGGCGTGCGCGAGATGAGCGTGATCGCCACCCCACCGGTCGATCGCCTGGCGGTGCGCACCTTCATCATGCCGTTCGACGCCGTGGTGATCCGCGAGGCGCTGCAGCGCGAACGCTTCCGCGGCGGCCAGGTGTTCTGCGTGGTGCCGCGGATCGAGGACCTGCCGCGCATGGCGGAGCGGCTGACCGAGATCGTGCCCGAAGCGCGCATCGCACATGCACATGGCCGCCTGGCGCCGACCGAACTCGAACGGGTGATGACCGAATTCGGCGACGGGCGCTACGACATCCTGCTGTCCACCAACATCGTGGAGAGCGGTCTCGATATGCCGGCGGTGAACACGCTGGTGATCCACCGCGCCGACATGTTCGGCCTCGGCCAGCTCTACCAGTTGCGCGGGCGCGTCGGGCGCGGCAAGCAGCGTGGCTACGCGTATCTGACCTGGCCACCGAACCTGCGGCTGTCGGTGGCGGCGGAGAAGCGGCTGACGGTGATGCAGACGCTCGACGCCCTGGGCGCGGGGTTCACGCTGGCCAGCCACGACCTCGACATCCGCGGCGCCGGCAACCTGCTGGGTGACGAACAGTCCGGACACATCCGCGAAGTCGGCATCGAGCTGTATCAGCAGATGCTGGAAGACGCGGTGGTGGAACTGCGCGCCGGCGAGGGCCGCCGCGGCGGACAGGAGCGCGACTGGACGCCGAACATCAACCTTGGCCTGCCGGTGCTGATCCCGGAGGAGTATGTCCGCGACCTGCCCGTGCGGCTCGGCCTGTATCGCCGCATCGGCGGGCTGGCGTCTGACGCGGAGACAGAGGCGATGGCTGCCGAGTTGGTGGACCGCTTCGGCACGCTGCCGCAGGAGGTGGAGAACCTGCTCCAGGTCGTGGCGCTGAAACGCGCCTGCCGCGAGGCCGGCGTGGAGAAGCTGGAGGCCGGCCCGAAGGGCATGCTGCTGAGCTTCCGCGGCAACGCGTTCTCCAATCCGGCCGGTCTGGTGGCGTGGCTTGCCAGCAAGGGCGGGCTGGTGCGTCTGCGCCCGGACCACAAACTGGCGATCTCGCGCGAGATGGACGTGGCAACACGGTTGCGCTTCGCGCGCGATACGCTGGCGGCGCTCACCGGCATCGCCGAGCAGGCGAAGGCGGCGTAGGGCGGAATACTCCCCTCCGCGTGCGGGAGGGGGTTGGGGGGGCTTCCGCGTACGCGGGATCGCCAGCTTCGATTGTTACCTCACTTCCCGGCAACCTTCAGTGGCTGCATACAGGTCTGCACGGTATATGCACCGATTTTCCAGCCCATGTCCTTACCCACCTCAGTCGAGAACCGCCAGTGGAAGCCGGCCCAGATACGCGCCTCCGACACCTCGTTGTTGAAGGCATGAAGGTTGGTGTAGCGGTGGGTTACCCCTGGGGCCGTCGGGGAGGCCAATTCGGATTGCGGGATTTCGTCGGTGCCGAGAATCGCCGCGATCGCAGCGGCCATCGCCCCACTGCCGATACAATGGGCGCATGGGTATTCAGGATGCATCGGCGTGAGTGCAATCGGTTGCCACGTATCGACCCGATCCGTCGCTGGGTTGTCGTCGATGTCACCGTTGCGGATAGCGGTGATCGGGCGCCAGAAGGTGTAGTGGTATTTGGCATCGAAGACGGCGATCAAGGCATCCATCTGCGCCATGGTCACCAGTGCCATGAAGCGGGCGCTGTCCATGATGGACATGTTTTTCTCGATGACGACCTGGCGAGCGAGCGGCTGGTTCGATCCGGGTGAGACCGTCAACCAGAACTTGGCGTCCTCCGTCTGCCGCGGCGTGCGCTTCGTGCTGTCCTTCTCCCCATACTCCTTCATCTCGTTGTAGTTCGTCGCCCATTCCTCGCTGCTCAGTGCTATCGGCGGCGGAGGCCGGAACTGCGACGGGCTGGTCAGGGCGAACGGCTGCAGAGTCGAAATATCCCAGCCATATGTCAGCATGGTCTCGGTATACTGGCCGGGCTGCGTTGCGGGTCGAAACGCATTCGGCGCGCCATAGCCATCATTCACTCGGGATTCGATGACCTTGAGCGCCATTTCCTCACCTAGCTTGACACCATGATCCTTGGCGTCGCCGTCCGGTAGGCGAGCGAGATATGCATCCCGTTCTTGAGAGATCTTCGCCGCTTGCTCGGGCAGCATTTTGATCAACACGGTTGCAGCGGCTGAAGTCGCCGCAGCTTCTTGTGACGCATCGACCTTGGGAAGCGTTTGACCATGATATGGCTGGTAATGCGGATCGATAGTGTTGACCGCCCCGAACATCGCAAGGTGCATGATTGTCGCGATGCGCACACCTCCCGCTGGACCGAGCTGCGGCGGTGGTGCCGGTGCATTGCCCTGGATGACATCCATGGCCTTCGCGTCCCAGTCCGTGACGACATTGGCATGCGCAATTGCAGCCGGAAGAAGCACGGCCACGCATGCTGTGAACAGCCTTTTCATTGTTCCCTCCCTTATAGGTGCCTGGGCGATGGCTGGTCCGGCGGACGGCCAGGATTATCGAGATCAGGCGCTTCACCCCTCTCGTGCCAATCCGGGTGTTAGCGATTGAGTGGACCGGGGTTGGCTGATGGGCGGAAGTAGCCTCAATCGCCGGTCCCCGCCCGAGGCGTAACCGTTTCCCCGAGACCGCCCTTTTCCGTGTTGGCAATTTACCTTGCATTGCCGGCCCCTCCGGGCGCCTCGTCGCCGCACTTCGTTGTAGCGGTCGTATTCCGCCATGAGTGTGATTTGCTTCACACTTTGCGGCAGGAGGCCTGACGCCGCTGTGCCTGCCCGCGCTCTGACGGCGTCTCTCTGTCCGCAAACGCCGTGAATTGGACCTTACAGGGCCTCGGCCGGGCGCGCTGGCGCGTTCATTCGCTCCGCCAAGCGACCATGACCCGCGCCCAGCGGCCCATTCCCCGCCACTCGACCTCGGCCGCGCTCAGTCCGTCGCGAGATCGCGGGCGATGGCGGCCGAACTGGTGGACCGCTTCGGCACGCTGCCGCAGGAAGTGGAGAACCTGCTGCAGGTCGTGGCGCTGAAACGCGCCTGCCGCGATGCGGGCGTGGAGAAGCTGGAAGCCGGCCCGAAAGGCATGTTGTTGAGCTTCCGTGGCAACGCGTTCTCGAATCCGGCCGGTCTGGTGGCATGGCTCGCCAGCAAGGGCGGGCTGGTGCGTCTGCGCCCGGACCACAAACTGGCGATCTCGCGCGAGATGGACGTGGCGACACGGTTGCGCTTCGCGCGCGATACGCTGGCGGCGCTCACCGGCATCGCCGAGCAGGCAAAGGCGGCGTAGAGCACTTTCGTAGTACTTCGACGGGGTATCGTGCCGTGCATGATTTCGGGTCGCGATGACACCACTCCGAACCGTGGTGTTGATGAAGACCGATATAGCCGGGTCCACGCCCAGGTTCCGCGCGCTGTTGTCGTCCGACCTTCAGGCTCTCCTATCCGAGCATCACGCATTTGTAGCACGCCACGCAATCGATCTTGGCGGTCAGATCGTCAAGCCGACCGGTGATGGCTACTGGTTAGAATTCCCAAGCGTTACTGCCGCTGCCAAATCAGCGATCAATATGCAGGAAGCCCTCAGACTGGTACAGCCCAGCAAGGGTGACGACCGGCTATCGATGCGGGTCGTGATCGGGCTCGGCGATGTGACAATGCTGGACGGCGATTTAGCCGGTGATGTGTTCGCTCTCATAACGCGCATCGAAGCAATTACTCCTGCGGACGAGATTTACCTCACATCAGCCGCGCGTTCCACATTGGCAGCGGCCGAAGTGCAAACAGCGCTTGTTGATAGCTTCGTGCTCAAGGGGTTTGCGGAACCTGTCCCAGTTTGCCGCGTCGAGCAACGGCATCGAACCCGTGTCATCGCCAATGCGTATATTCTGCATTCTGATCTGCGCGGGTTCGTGCGGCTCACAGAAGGTGAACCCGTGGAAACAGTTGAGCACGTACTTGACACGCTTGACGCACTAATTCGTGCAGTGGCGCGTGAATATGCGGGAACGATTTTCAATAGCCTGGGCGACAGTCATTGCCTGACTTTCCCTGGAGCCTCTCAGTTGATGGCCGCAGCGGACAGGCTGAGCCGAGGTTGGGACGAGGCAAATAGCGAGTACCTATCTGGTTGTTCTCTCAACATCGCCCTGCATCGAGGTAAGATTTGTGCGTTTCGGTCTTTTCTCTATGGCGATGGCATATTGGCCGCCGCAAGAGTCCAGCAGGCATCGACCGGTTTATTGGTTGGTCGCGAAGGCGGTATCTTCATTACCAATGCTGTGCGCGACGACCTCTACGGCAGTCCGTGGCATGACCGACTACAGCCTGTCGAATTGAAACTGCGGGATGCACGATTTTCTGGACTGGAAGTTTACCGCTTCGGCAGCGCACCACCCAACGGACAAGCCGCCAGTGGGATTTGAACGAATGTATGTGGAGACCGCGTTGCATCCGCCGCAGATTGCCCGGACGAATAATGCCAGCAAGCGGAACAAGGGTCCAATACTTGAACCCATGTTGGGCTTGGGCGGAGTGAACACTCGTACGCGGCAGCGGATCAGGGCTCTCGCGGCCTCGACCCTCGCACATCACTTTGACCGCCGGAAGTCCATCGACCACCAGGTGTACCGGCTTCGAGCGATGCCGCATCATCTTCCGCAGCAGACGGACGAATAGCTCGGCCGTCATGCACGGCATCGGCACGGAAACCCGCCTCGTCCCGGAAGAACACCTCGCCACCTGCTGTTCTGGCCTGTCGTGCAATGGCCGGATAGCTCACGCGCCGCCAGCGCTCGATCGCCTCCGGATCGCGCTGATAGACGCGTTGCAACGGCTCCTGCGGCGAGCCTGGCGAGCAGCTCGCCGATCGCCGTGAGGCCCAGGCGGATACCAAACCTCCGCCCAAGTCATTGTTATAATGCAATCTATTTAATTCTAAGGGACCACCGGAACCCGGTAAAATATATTATCGGCTGGGAGTGGCCGGTTCGACTATTATTCCCCGTACGCAAAGAAATATCTTGAAAATAAAATGAATATCGGCGGCGATTTCTCTTGTGGATCGGTTCCGTATGTGGAACATTACGGCGTCGCTTCTTACCGACACCGCACCCACACCCAAGGATTCCTAGCATGAGCACACAGAAAAACTCACGCCTGCACTGGCGCCGCGCCCTGCTGGCCACCACCGCCGCACTCGCGTTCGGCCAGAACGCCGCCTGGGCGACCTGCCTGGACGGCAGCACCTTCCCCCCCGGCGGCTACCAGATCGGCGTCGCGCCGGTCGCGGTCGCGGCCAACTGGTCGCCGAACGTCTTCACCGCGACGGAAGGCTCCGACTTCGTCCTGGACAGCTCGACCAACGATCAGACCACCGGCGCACCCACCGGCGGCGGGCACAACTGGGCCTGGGACCAGGGCTCTACACTCTGCAAGCAGGGTGATGCCGGCAGCGCAGCCGGGACCACCGCGTGGATCCTGCCGCCGAACACCTCCACCGATTGCGTCGTCCTGCCGGTCATCAAGAACGGCAAGGTCGTCAATCTCGGCGACATCCCGTTCCAGGGTTCGGTCGTCACCCCGGTCTGCGACCCGACGCTGCTGAGCACCGCGCTGGCGGCCAACCCGGCCAACACCTATGCCAACCAGCTCGGCTGCTCGATCGCCGCTTTCAACAACGGTGGCGTGCCCCAGGCCACCACTGCGGCCACCGCGTCGTCCTACCTGTTCACCGCCGGCATCAAGGGCGGTCTGTTCAACTATCAGCTCGTCAACAACGGCCCGATCGGCAAAACCGTCGGCTCGTTCAGCTACTACCGCGACATCCCCGAAGGGCTGAAGCTGCAGTCCGGACAGGTGAGCCAGGACGGCCAGTTTGCCTTCGCCGTGTCCGACCGCCGCGGTCAGGCGGAGATCTGGGCGTGCATCGATCCGCTGGGCAACCCCGGCGACCCCGCCAAGCCGCTCAACCCCGGCTTCTTCGTGCCGGATGCCAGCTCGGTGTTCTGCGGCGGCATTGGCCTGACCGGCCTTGCCACCAACCTGGCTTCGAGGTTCGGACCTGACGGTCAGCCGTATATCGGTGGCCAGCGCGTGATCAACTCGTTCCTGAACACCCCCGGCGGCGCGCAGGGCGGCACCTGGCCGCAGTGCATCCACTTCGGCGGCGGTGCGCCGAACGTGAGCGGCTTCGCGCTGCACGACGCGATCCTGGCTGACCTCTCCAGCTCCGCGTATCAGACCGCGAACAAGACCGTTCCTGGCGCGCTTCAGGCCAACACCGCCAACAAGTGCGGCTCCATGACTGCCAACGCCGGCTTCACCTCGGCGCTGATCACCCAGCCGAGTTCTATCACCAGCCACGTCGCGGCTGACGGCACCGGCTACATCTACACCGGCCCGCTGGGCGGCCTCGTCATCCAGGCCCATCTGGGCAAGGACTTCGTC
>DATMND010000236.1:0-18091 GCA_035569235.1 Acetobacteraceae bacterium
TCGTCTGGTCTGGGATAGCTACGATGCCATTGTCACCGCTTGCAAGGAAGGATGGAACTTCCTCATCAATGACCCGGACAGGATCAGATCAATCGGGCACCGGGACTGGGCATGTGTCAATGTTTAGGCGGATTGGTATAATTCCCCACTTCTGAGTCTTGCGAGGAGAATGGATGAAATGCGTTCGTTGATCGTAGCGGCCACCGTTTTTGGAATCCTGGCTCCTTCGGCCATTGCCCAAACCCACCCCCACAATGTCGTGTTGTTCGTGGCTGACGGCCTGCGGCCAGGCATGGTCAACGAACATACGGCGCCCACGATGACGGCGCTGTTGTCACGCGGCGTTCGGTTCACCAATACGCATTCGCTGTTCCCGACATTCACCACGGCCAACGCCTCCGGCATGGCGACGGGACACATGCTTGGGGATACGGGCGACTTCAGCAACAACATTTACGTGGGCTTCCAGGTGCCGGGCGGGGGCGACAGCCTGACACCGTTCCTGGAGAGCGATCCGGTGCTGGGCGATGTCGATGAGCACTTCTCGGGTGACTACCTGAACGAGGAAACCATCCTCAAGGCGGCGCGCGAGGCCGGCTTCTCGACGGCCACCATCGGCAAGCTTGGCCCCGCCCTCATCTTCGATCACACCGAGCGGACCGGGAAGTACACCATGGTTGTCGACGACATGACCGGGCGGGCCGGCGGCATCCCTCTGTCCAACGAACTCCAGCAGCGCCTGACCGCGGCCGAGATCCCGACCCAGGCGCCCATACGCGGCGCCAACGGCAAGGCAGGAACCAACACGGTCCCCGGCACGACTGTCGCCAACGTGGAGCAGCAGAACTTCTTCGCCGATGTCGCGACGAAGGCGGTGCTGCCGTTGTTCAGGGAACGGCAGAAGCCGTTTGTCGTCGTGTTCTGGTCCCGCGACCCCGACGGCACGCAGCACAACCAGGGCGACAGCCTCGGACGGCTTGTCCCGGGCATCAACGGTCCGACCTCGCTCGCTGCGATCAGGAACGCGGATGACAACCTTGCGCGGCTGTTGGATGCGCTTGGGCAACTGGGCCTGGATGGCGACACCGACGTGATCCTTACATCTGACCACGGCTTCTCGACGATATCGAAGGAAAGCGCGACGAGTTGGGCCGCGACGCAGTCCTACAGGGACGTGACCGCCAATCTGCTGCCGCCCGGCTTCGTGGCCATCGATATCGCGCACGCGTTGGGTCTGACGCTGTTCGATCCCGACGCGAAGGGCGCGAAGGTGCAAGCGGGCGCCTACCCCGTGCGGGGCAATGGGCTGATCGGCGACGATTCCGCGCATCCCGTGGTCGTCGTTGCCTCCAATGGCGGCTCCGATCTCGTCTATCTTCCGACCGGCGACAAGGCACTGGCCGCCAAGGTCGTCGCCGTGCTGTCCGAGCAGGATTACGTCAGCGGGCTGTTCGTGGACGACAGCCTTGGAGCGATACCCGGAACGCTGCCGCTGTCCGCAGTTGCGCTCAGGGGCACCGCCGTGACGCCCATGCCGGCGATCGCCGTCAACTTCCGGACGTTCTCGCTTGGCTGTGCCGATCCAACCACCTGCGGCGTCGAGGTAGCGGACACGGGGCTTCAGCAAGGGCAAGGCATGCACGGCAGTTTCTCGCGCGCGGATACACGCAACATCATGGGTGCCGCGGGCCCCAGCTTCCGGCAGCATTTCGAGGATGGCCTGCCGGCGAGCAACGCGGACATCGGCAAGACGATTGCCCGGCTGCTGGGATTGAGCATCCCCGCCAAGGGGAAACTGATCGGCCGCGAGCTGACCGAGGCGATGCCGAACGGCACTGTGCCCGGCTCCCATTCGGCCGCGCTGCGCTCCGAGCCTGATGCGGAGGGACACGTCACCGTGGTGTTGACGCAGTCCGTGGGCGAGACGGTTTACTTTGACGCGGCGGGCTACCCGGGGCGTACGCTCGGCCTGCCGCCGGACGCAGGGCAGTAGCGGGGCGCTACGGCATGGGGGGCGCGTGCATTCTTCCCTCAGAATTGAAAGACTGCGATGGTCGACATCATCTAGAGCAGCGGCCGCACTGTTCCACTGCGACAGGAAGGACATACGCGATGGCTAAATTCGATACGGACACACTTCGCCAACTGCGCGAACGCCAGGAAATTGCGATCCGCACCGAGAAGCATCCGGACACCGCGCCCACCATCTGGATTGTGGTGTCCGATACCGACGTGTTCGTGCGCTCCGTGCGCGGCGCCAAGGGACGCTGGTACAAGGACCTGGCCGGCGGCGGACCGGCCACGCTGGAATTCGATGCTCGCAAGATCACAGTTCAGGCCATACCCGCGACGGACCCCACTTCGATCGAGCGTGCAAGCCGCGAGTACCTCGTCAAATACCGCTCAAGTCCCTATGCCGAACCAATGGTGCGCGCGGACGTGCTGTCGACCACGTTCCGGCTGGAACCGCGGTAGGCCCGTTACGAATTGACGACGGCGACAGCCTCGATCTCGACCATGAAATCGGGTCCGGCGAGGCGGGTGACGCCGACCGTCGTGCTGGTTGGGGTCGCCACTCCCAGATAACGCATGCGCACGTCGCCGCATTTCTGAAACTCGTCGAAGTCCGTAACGAATGTGTTTGTCTTGACGACGTCGGCCCATGTCGCGCCTGCAGCCTTGAGGCATCGGTCGAGATTCTTAAATGTCTGTTCCATCTGGGCGCGCATGTCGCCCTTGCCGACGCAATTGCCATCGATATCGCGCGCCAGCTGGCCGGCAGTGTAGACGAGCGTTCCGGTGCCGCTCACCGTCACGACGTGCGAATATGACGGCTGCCCGCCGGACATCCTCACGTTCATTCCGTCCGGCTGAAACCGTTCAATCTTGAGCGCCATTTTCACTCTCCCCGATGGTGTTGATCCGCTTGCGCTGCGTGACCGGCAGGATGGCAGCTTACGGTCCCGTTTGCCATTGGCGCCCGGCGGCTCCTACCCGCCTTTCCCGCGCCGGCGCGCCATGGCAACGTCCGGCGAACAGAGCGCAAGGATCAGCCCATGCCACGCATGACCGGCGGAGAAGCCATCGTCGACAGCCTTCTGCGGCACGGCATCGACACCGTATTCGGCCTGCCCGGCGTGCAGACCTATGGGCTGTTCGACGCGTTCGCGCGTGCGTCAAACCGCCTGCGCCTGATCAATGCGCGGCATGAACAGACCACCGCCTACATGGCGCTCGGCTACGCCTGTGCGACGGGCCGCCCCGCTGCCTATGCCGTGGTGCCAGGCCCCGGCGTGCTCAACACAACCGCAGCACTGGCGACAGCCTGGGGCGTCAATGCGCCGGTGCTGTGCCTGACGGGCCAGGTGCCAAGTGCGATGATCGGCCGCGGCCGTGGCCAGCTGCACGAATTGCCGGACCAGTTGGCCACGCTGCGCACACTGCTCAAATGGGCCGAGCGCATCGCACATCCGACGCAGGCGTCATATCTCGTTGCGCGCGCCTTCCAGGAGATGCTGTCCGGCCGCCGCGGGCCGGTCGCGCTGGAGATGCCGCTGGACCAGTTCGGCGCGACGGCCGAGATCACGCCACAGGATCCGCTGCCGCTGCACCCCAACCCGGTCCCGGACCCCGAGAAGATCGCCGCGGTGGCGAAGCTGCTGAACGGGGCGAAGGCGCCGATGGTTTGGGTCGGCGGCGGCGCACTGCACGCCGCCGCTGAAATCCGCACGTTGGCAGAGCGCATCGGCGCGCCGGTGGTGTCGTTCCGCGGCGGTCGAGGGATCGTGGATGATCGCCATCCGCTCGGCCTGACCATCCCTGCCGGCTACCGGCTGTGGCCGGACACCGATGTGCTGGTCGCATTCGGCACGCGTCTCGACGTGCCGACGGCGCGGTGGGGAACGACGCCGGCTGGCCTTAAGATTGCCCGCATCGACATCGACCCGGCCGAGATGTCTCGCCTGAAGGTCGATATCGGCATCGTCGCCGATTCCGCTGACGCCGCGCGGGCGCTGATCGAGGCCGTCGCTCCGCGCAAGGACACCGCGCGCGCCGAGGCGATCGCGCGCGCCAAGGCCGACACCGCGGCGGACATCCAGAAAGTGCAGCCGCAGATGTCGTACCTCGACGCGATCCGCGACGTGCTGCCGGAGGACGGCATCCTATGCGACGAGATGACGCAGGTTGGCTACGTCTCCTGGTTTGGATTCCCGTTCCATTCGCCGCGCACGATGATCACGTCCGGCTTCTCCGGCACGCTCGGCGCCGGCTTTCCGACGGCGCTCGGCGTGAAGGTCGCGATGCCGGATCGGCCGGTTGTCGCGCTGACCGGCGACGGCGGCTTCCTGTTTGGCGGCGCGGAATTGGCGACCGCGGTGCAGCACGGCATCAACCTGACGACCGTGCTGTTCAATAATTCGTCCTATGGCAATGTGCTGCGCGATCAGCGGCGGCTGTTCCGGGGCCGCGAGTCCGGATCGAGCCTGCGCAACCCGGATTTCCAGACCTACGCGCGCGCCTTTGGCGTGCCGTCCTGGCGCGTGACGGATGCCGGCGGCTTGCGCGACGCTCTGTCACAGGCGCTGAAGGCAAACACGCCGACACTGGTCGAGGTCGTTACCGACATTACGCAGGAATACGCCCCTTGGGAATTCATCGCGCCTGGGCGCGCCTGACAAATCCAAAGCCGGGAGGAAAGCCATGAAATTTGGCATGTTCTACGAACACCAATTGCCGCAGCCATGGGATGAAAATTCCGAGCACCGGTTGATCCAGGATGCGCTGGCGCAGGTCGAACTCGGCGATCGGCTTGGCATCGACTACGTATGGGAGGTCGAACATCACTTCCTGGAGGAGTATTCGCATTCCTCCGCGCCGGAGATCTTCCTCGCCGCCTGCTCCCAACGCACCAAACGCATCCGTCTCGGACACGGCATCGCGCTGATGCCGCCGAAATACAATCATCCCGCACGCGTGGCCGAACGTATTGCGACACTGGATCTGGTGTCGGACGGCAGGGCGGATTGGGGTACCGGCGAGTCGGCCACGGCACTTGAGATGGAAGGCTTCGGCATCGCGCCGGAAGAGAAGACCGAGATGTGGCGCGAGGCGACCGAACAGGCCGCCAACATGCTGGCAATGCGTCCGTATCCCGGCTTTCGCGGGACGTATTTTGACATGCCGTGCCGGAACTTGGTGCCGAAGTCGCTGCAGAAGCCGCATCCCCCGATGTGGGTGGCGTGCTCCAAGCGCGAGACCATCCATCGCGCGGCGCGCGCCGGCCTGGGCGCGCTGACCTTCGCCTTCCTGGAACCCGCATTGGCGGCGAAGTGGGTGCAGGAATACTACGACATCATCAAATCACCGGAGTGCGTGCCGATCGGCCACAGCGTCAATCCGAATGTCGCGCTGGTGACCGGCATGTCGTGTCACGCCGACGAACAGGAGGCGATCCGGCGCGGCCTCGATGGGTTTCGTTTCTTTGGCTATTCGCTTGGCTATATCGCCATCTTTGGCCAACACAGGCCCGGCGTGACCAACATGTGGGAGCAGTTTCTCGAGGTGAGAGACCGGCTGCCGGACAATGCCGGACGCGGCGGCATCGGCACCCCCGACCAGTTGCGTGCGCATCTGAAAGGCTACGAGGACGCCGGCGTCGATCAGGTGATCTTCGTGCAGCAGTCCGGCACCAATCGCCACGAGCATATCTGCGAGTCGCTCGAATTGTTCGCGGAGGCCTTGCTGCCCGAGTTCAAGCAGCGCGATGCCGTGCGCGAGGCGGCCAAACAGGCCGAGTTGGCGCCCTATATCGCTCAGGCGCTGGCGCGCAAGCCGCGCATGGCCCCGATCGATCCGGCGGATGTTCCTGTCGTGGAGTCGTTCGGTCGCCGTGGCGGCGGGTCGGGCGCGCAGGCAACTACCTTCGCCTCGGATCGTGGCGGCGCGATTTCCATTCCCGCTGCCGATCCGCGTGCGGCTGCGGTGGGTGGAAGCGATTGATCGCGGCGCGATGTTGAGCGGCGACGGGGCGGTCAGGCGTGAAGCATCACCTTATTGCTTTTCGTATGTTTTGCAGATGAACGGCGCTTCTTGCGTGCAGCACTCGATATTCTCAATGCCTTCCGCATGGTAGTCAGGGAATACATATTTCAATCCGATATCGACCCTGCATACATATACGTGATTTACGTAAAAGTACGATGTGCCTGCCCCGTTGTACTCATGGAAGACCGCCGAAGATCTGGGTTCAAAGCTGCTGGGCTCGTCGAAGTTATGAAGCAAAGCGGCAATGCGAACTCCTAAGCTATAGTTCGCGGCTTCCTGTTTTGCGGCGTCGAAATCATGGAGACCCGAACCTTGAGCCAATCCGGGGAGCGGCGCCAAGAGGGTGGCTGATGCAGCAAGGGCTGCCAAAACCTTGGTTATGTGCATAAATCCTCCTGCGAAGGTATTACCACGAGGGTTAACAAGGAGCAACAGAAAGTATACACTGGGCATTCCCGGGACTGTATCGCCGGCTCCGCTTGCGGGTCCACCTGCGGGTCCACCGTGCAAGCAGCAGCGTCGCGCATGTGCAGTGTCGCGCGCATATCGATAGGGGTCGGGAAGGTCGCCCTCCCCGCCCTCCGAACGGTGCGTGCGGTTCTCCCGCACACGGCTCTCCAGTCGCTGGTTTCCTCGTCGGGAGCGTCTCGCCTGTACGTGGGCGGTCTCTAGGGTGAACAGCCCACGTTCAGCGAAGAAGGCATTTGGCCAGCGTAGGTGGTCGGCTTTGCAGCGCCCAAAGCCGGGCTGCCTTGCCTGCTTGCGCAGAACGGCCCGCAATCGTCTCCGGATGAAGCCGTCGATGGCGCGGAACACACGAGGTGCGGCGTGCTGGAAGTAACCGAACCAACCCCGCAGCATTGGGTTGAGATCGTCGGTGATCCGTCCCAGGCTGACACCTCGGGAGCGGCCCGTGCGACCTCTCACCTTGTCCTTCAGCGCCATCAGGCTCTTCTTGCGAACCAGACGCCGGCTCGCCTGGAAGCGGTAGCCAAGGAACTCGAACCCCTGTCCCACCTGTCGGCAGTCGCCAACCCGCGTCTTGTCCGGGTGAAGGGTCAGCCCGTTCTCTGCCACCCACGCCGCAACGTCGCGCAGGGCGGCCTGGGCCTCGGCCTCCGTTCGGCACAGGATCACGAAGTCATCGGCATAACGCACCATCCGCCGGCCGCTCTGCTCCATCAGGAGGTCGAGCGGGTGCAGATAGAGATTGGCCAACAGCGGCGAGATCACGCCGCCCTGAGGCGTGCCAACCGTCGGCTGCCAGCGCTCCATGTCCTTCATGATGTCCTGCTTGAGGAAGCCCTCGATCAGCGCCAGCACGCGGCCGTCGCTGATCGATCCCGCCACCAATGCCATCAACCGGTCGTGCGGGATGCTGTCGAAGGAAAGCATCACACACTACCCACCACCGCGACATTCCGAATTCAGTGACGATTTTGCGTGAGCGGCATCCGTTTGAGGGCCGCTCATTGCAGATTATTAGTACCATCAAGCGTGGAGGTACCCTGAAGCTGCTCGTCGTGCTGCCCAATGGCAGCCGCTCGATGATCCCTGCCAGCTGGACTGACTGGCGAGTAGCAGTGCGTAGCGGCATACCATTGACGGTTACCAGTCCCGAAAATCACGAATCCTGCTTGGCTTCATTGAGCGAATTGCTCCGCACCAGAATGGTTGTCGACGCTCTTCTTGGCCGTTGCTCGAGTCGATCGGCAAATCCGGCGGTCGATGAGGAGAGTTTGCATGCAATGGACCCTGGCGTTTCTCGAGGTGCCGCCTCTGGAGGGGCAACCGCGGGACCCACACCTCGACGAAGAAGTGCTCGGCGAAGCTCTCAGTATATTAGTGCGCATGCTGGTGCAGTCCAGCGAGGCAGCAACGCATATGGGAGCGACCGATGAATGACCTCTCAAAGATCAGCGCCTCGCATCTGCGCGCGTCGCCATCGTTTATGTTCGGCAATCTACCTCTGCGCAAGTTGAGTACAATAGGGAATCAACGCAGCAGGGAATCAACGCAGCGCCAGTATGGATTGGTTTCGAAAGCAACCTCCCTAGGTTGGCCGTCGCAGCAGATTGTCGTGCTGGATGAGGATCTCGGGGTATCCGGATCGGGCATAGTCGAGCGCAGCGGCTTCGCACGGCTCACTGCCAAAGTCGCACTCGGTCATGTTGGCATCGTGCTCGGCCTTGAGGTTTCTCGACTTGCTCGCAACAATGCCGACTGGTATCGCCTTCTCGACCTTTGCGGGATCACAAGCACTCTTATCGGTCATGCCGATGGCATCTACGATGCTGCAAGCTATAATGATCGGCTGTTGCTTGGACTCAAAGGCACCATGAGCGAAGCCGAGCTTCACGTGCTGCGGGCACGCTTGCTTGGAGGCATTCGCAACAAGGCCGCGCGCGGTAAACTTCGGCGGAACCTTCCGGTCGGGTTCGAGTGGGGCGAGAGGGATGGCGAGGTACGCTTCCATCCGGATGAAGCCGTTCGGGTTGCCATCCACGCCGTGTTTGCACGCTTCAATGAACTCGGGTCAGCACGCCGTGTTTGGCTGTGGTTCCGCAGTGAAGGTTTGCTCTTTCCTATGCGGCGCCACTATGGGGACCAGATCCAGTGGATCGACCCCAGCTATATAGCGATCTATCATGTCCTGACAAATCCGGTCTACGCGGGCGCGTATGCGTATGGCAAGAGTCGCTTTGAAGTTACTCTCGACGCCTCAGGAGCGCGTAAGAAGCACGTACGCAAGTTGCCGCAATCGCAATGGGCCGTGTTCATTCCAGACCACCATGAAGGCTATATCGATCGGGCTACCTATGAGGCAAACCGCAACGGTCGTGGGCTCTACTGTATGAACATTGGTGCCGCGCACGTCGACGAAGCCGCTGCGCGCGCAACGCTCACTGCACTTGAGCCCATCGGTGTCAAAGCCGCGATTGCTGCCGCTGAGCGACTTGAAGCGGATTACGACGGTGCGCTGAGCCAGTGGCGTCTCGCCGTAGAACGTGCGAACTATGAAGCACAGCGCGCTGAACGTCGCTGCCGGG
This sequence comes from Acetobacteraceae bacterium, assembly GCA_035569235.1. GTDB lineage: Bacteria > Pseudomonadota > Alphaproteobacteria > Acetobacterales > Acetobacteraceae > JAMXLO01. The sequence goes on from DATMND010000236.1 coordinate 9,096, forward strand.
CCGTGGATGCCGAAAATCGTCTTGTCGCTCGAGGGCTCGAGGTGGAATGGGAGAAATGCCTGCGCGAGCTCGACATAGCCAGGGCAGAGCTGCAACGTCGCGAAGCACTACGGCCGAGAACGCTCAGCTGCAGCGAACGCGAATGTTTACTTGCTCTGGGATCCGACCTGGATAAAGTTTGGCAGGCTCCGACCACCTTGGCACGAGACAAGAAGGAGCTGTTGCGGACCGTTCTTGAGGAAGTCATCATTACAGTAGACAAGCAGCAACGCCGCGCGCAGATTGCGTTGGCGTGGCGGCGCTCTCACGGAGGTTACCCTCGACTCGCCGCGTCGGCAGGCCGCGGTGCGCACCGACGAGGACACGATCGCACTGGTTCGTCGTCTGGCCGAGCATTACCCCGACGCAACCATCGCGGGCATTCTCAATCGTCAGGAGCGCAAGACCGCTTATGGCCATCGCTTCACGGCTAATCTAGTCGGCAACCTCCGCAGACATCGGGATATTGCATGCTTCGAGCGCCCAAGCGATCCGCCTGACGGTGAGCTGCTGTCCGTTGCACAGACAGCAGCAGCACTTGGTACCGCGGAGTCGACCATTCATCGCTGGCTAAACGAAGGTATCATCGCAGGCGAGCGACTTACGCCTGGAGCGCCGTGGCGCATTCGTTTAACAGATGACTTGCGCGCTCGCGTCGCCGAAGACGCTCCAGATGGATATCTCACGGTCGACCAAACCATGCGTCTGCTGGGCGTCTCCAGACAAACGGTGTGGCAGCGCGTAAAGCGTGGCGAGGTTCACGCGATCCACGTCAAGTGCGGACGCAAGAAAGGCTTGCGCCTCAAGGTGATCCGCTCTCAGCCCACCCTCTTCAATCCGACTGCATAAGCTTGGGGGCAGTATGACACACCATCGAAATACTTCGACAAGTCGGCGTCAACGACATCGGTATAGCCCCGGCAGATCTGCCGGTGCACTTCCTTGATCGCGTCGGTCGCACCGCGACCGGGCCGGTAGCCATAGGCTCCATCGTCGAAATCCGCCTCCAAGATTGGTTCCAGCACGAGCTTGGCAGCGGTCTGAACCACCTGATCCCGTATCCCCGGGTCAAGCCCGGAGACCGGGATGCCCAGCTGACGTTCGCCGCCTCCCGGCTTCGGGATCATCACCCGCCGCACCGGCGCGCGACCTCCGACCGGATGGGTCTCCCCCGTTACCCGCATCACCTTTCCGGCGTGCCGTGCCCACTACCCCGGCGGATCGAAACGGGTGCATGTGTCGATTGCTTCCCCGCTCACGCGGCCTTCCCCGTTTTGCAGGCGGGTCGGCATCCGCACCTGTACTTTCGAGGCCTGCTCAGGCTTCACTCACGTTATGGCCCGTCGGATTGCTCAACCGCCCAAGGCGGCCCCCCGCCTTCGCAGGGGCATGCTTTGTCACGAGGCTTCGATCCAGCCAGTTACCCGACCAAACCGCTCGTCAGCTACCAGAGCAATCGACAACTCTCTGGGTAGACCCTCCCTCCACTGGTGAAACGCGCCATCGGGGCGCACCGCGAAAACCAAGACTTTCGGAAACTCCGCCTGTCCCAACCTTTTCAAGAGGTTGCGAGTTCCGAAACCTATGACCGAAAAGACAGGCGAAGCTGCGAGAATGACGGCCGTCAGAGTGCTCCGGCCGGCCATTTTCCTTCAACGGGCTGCGGTTTCCGAACGATATGACCGAAACGGACAAGCGATTCTACGCGATCGCTGGCGGTTCGAACGCCCACGAGCAGGCCCTTCAAGGCGAGACCCGCCTTGGGTCATACACCTACCCTCAACCCCAAACTTCCCGTTACTCCACCGTCACCGACTTCGCCAGATTGCGCGGCTGATCGACATCGGTGCCCTTCAGCACCGCCACGTGATACGCCAGAAGCTGCACCGGGATCGCATACAGGATCGGCGCCACGAACGGATCGACCGCCGGCATCACGATCGTCTCCGCGGCAATCCCCCGCAGCTTCGCCGCACCGGCAGCGTCGCTGAACACGATCACCTGCCCGCCCCGCGCGGCAGCCTCCTGCAAATTCGACGCGGTCTTCTCGAACAACGGCCCCGACGGCGCGATCGCGATCACCGGCACGGCCGGATCGATCAGCGCAATCGGACCATGCTTCATCTCGCCGGCCGCATAGCCCTCGGCGTGGATGTAGCTGATCTCCTTCAGCTTCAGCGCGCCCTCCATCGCGATCGGGAAGCAATTCCCCCGCCCGAGGTACAGCACGTCGCGCGCCTGCCCGATGCGATGCGCCAGCGCCTTGATCTCGTCGTGCCGATCCAGCACCTCCGCCGCCCGGCTCGGCACCTCGAGCAGCGCGTCCGTCATCGCCGCCTCCGCCGCCGCACCGATCGCGCCGCGCGCACGGGCCGCGCCAAGCGCGAGGCAAGCCAGCGCGGCAAGCTGTGCGGTGAACGCCTTGGTGCTGGCGACACCGATCTCCGGTCCCGCCACCGTCTCCAGCACCGCGTCGCTCTCGCGCGCCATGCTGCTCTCCGGCACGTTCAGGACCGACAGCACATGTTGGCCCTGCTCGCGCATGTAGCGCAGCGCCGCCAGTGTGTCCGCTGTTTCGCCCGATTGGCTCACCAGCAGGCCAAGCCCGCCCCGCGGCAAGGGCGGCGTGCGGTAGCGGAACTCGCTCGCGACGTCGGCGTCGCAGGGAATGCCGGCGACCGCCTCGAACCACCAGCGCGCCACCAGCCCGGCATAGAACGCGCTGCCGCAGGCGCTGATGGTGATGCGCGGCAGGTCGGCAAAATCGAACGGCAGCGCCGGCAGCGCGACGGCGCGGGTGGCCGGGTTGACCATGCGATGCAGCGTGTCGCCGATTACCGCGGGATGCTCGTGCAGCTCCTTCTCCATGAAGTGCCGGAAATTGCCCTTGCCGATCGCCGCGCCGGTCAGCCTGGTCAGCTTCACCTCGCGCTGCACTTCCTGCCCATCGGCGCCGAAGAATTTCGCTCCCTTGCGGTCCACCACCGTCCAGTCGCCGTCACGCAGATAGGCGATGCGCTGCGTCAGCGGCGCCAACGCGAGGCCGTCGGAGCCGACAAACATTTCCCCGTCACCGAAACCCACCGCCAGGGGCGCACCGTGCTGAGCGCCGACGATCAGCTCAGGATGGCCAGAGAAGATCATCGCCAGCGCATAGGCGCCCTCCAGCCGGCGAAACGCCGCGCCGGCCGCCGCGATCGGGTCCATGCCGCGTTGCAGGTTGAGATCGACAAGTTGCGCCACCGTCTCGGTATCGGTCTCGGTGGTAAACGCCTGCCCCTCGGCCTCCAGTTCGGTGCGCAGTTCGGCATGGTTCTCGATGATGCCGTTGTGCACGATCGAAACGCGCGACGTCCCGTGCGGATGCGCGTTGCTCTCGGTCGGCGCGCCATGCGTCGCCCAGCGCGTGTGGCCGATGCCGGTGGTGCCGGACAGCGGCGAACGCTCCAGCACCGCGGCGAGGTTGCCGAGTTTTCCTTCCGCGCGGCGGCGATCGATGTGCCCGTTCACCAACGTCGCTATGCCGGCGCTGTCATAGCCGCGATATTCCAGGCGGCGCAGCGAATCCAGGATCAGCGGCGCTGCCGGCCGCGAGCCGATCACGCCAACGATGCCGCACATCAGTCCCTGCCCTTTCTCGCCGCCCGTATCGCAGCCGCGCGGTCCTGCTTCACCACCTGCCGTCCGCGCGCGATGGCCAGAGCGTCCGCCGGCACATCCTCGGTGATCACGCTGCCGGCAGCCGTGATCGCGCCGTCTCCGACCGACACCGGAGCCACCAGCGCGGTGTCCGAGCCAATGAAGACGCGCGCGCCGATCGTCGTCCGGTGCTTGGCGTAGCCGTCGTAGTTGCAGGTGATCGTGCCGGCGCCGATGTTCGTCTCGGCGCCGATGTCTGCGTCGCCGAGGTAGGTGAGGTGGCTTGCCTTGGTCCCATCGCCGATCCGAGCCGCCTTCACCTCGACGAAGTTGCCGATATGGACGTTCTTGCCAAGCTCGGTGCCGGGTCGCAGCCGGGCATGCGGCCCAACGATGCAGCCCGGCCCAACGGTGCAGCCTTCCAGGTGCGTGAATGCGCGAATCTGCGCACCGGCCGCGACCTTGACCCCTGGCCCGAAGAACACGTTCGGTTCGATCGTCACATCGGTCGAAAACTCGGTGTCGGCGCACAGGAACACCGATCCGGGGTCGATCATCGTCACGCCGGCGGCCATCGCAGCTGCGCGCAGCCGGAACTGCAGGACGGCTTCGGCGGCCGCAAGCTCTGCACGCGAGTTGATCCCGGCAAGTTCGTCGGCGGGCGCCTCCATCGCGGCGACACGCCCGCCCTCCGCACGCGCCAGTGCGACGACATCGGTGAGGTAGCATTCACCCTTGGCATTGTCGGCGCGCACCGCCCCCAGCCAGCGTGCCAAGTCCACGGACGCGGCACACAGCGCACCCGCGTTGCACAGCGTCTCGGCACGTTCCGCCTCGCCGGCATCGATCCATTCGGCGATCCGCTCGACATAACCGTCGCGAGCGATCACACGGCCGTAGCGCCCGGGATCGGACGGGCGGAACGCCAGCAGCACCAACGCCGCATCCCCCGACGCGCGCCGTTCAAGCAACCGGAGAAACGTCTCCGGCCGGATCAGCGGGTTGTCGGCATACAGCACTGCCACCTCGCCGTCGCCGAACTCGGGCACGGCGACCAGCGCGGCGTGCGCGGTGCCACGACGCTCCTGCTGCACCACGGTGACATGCGGCTCGGCTTCCCGCCGCACGGCATCCATCTCCGGACCCACGACTACGACGATACGATCGAACACCTGCTCGCAGCTTGCCAGAAGATGGCGCAGCATGGAGCGGCCGGCAATCCGGTGGAGCGTCTTGGGCAGCGTTGACTTCATGCGCGTGCCGAGGCCGGCGGCAAGGATCACAGCGGTGCGAGCCATCGGCATCTCTTTTTTCTCCACTTGTTCTTGTGGCGGCGCATGCTACGCCGTGTCAAAGCCTGCCGTTATCTTGCGGCATCAAATCTAGTTTCGGAGTGCAACACCGTGATCCGCACGCTGCTGCTCGACCTGGACGGCACGCTGGTGCACTCGTTGCCCGACCTCGCCGCGGCGCTGAACCGGCTGCTGCGGGCACGCGGCCTCGTGGCGCTCTCGCCGCCCGCGGTCGCCTCGATGATAGGAGATGGCGTTGCCCGGCTGGTGGAGCGCGCCTTCGCCGCGCGCGGGCGCGTGGCCGACGCTAGGGCAGTGGCCGAGTTCTCGGCCGACTACGATGCACACGCCGCGGTGGAGACCATCGCCTATCCGGGCGTCGCCGATGCGCTGCGGTTGCTGGCGGACGAGGGCTGGCGGCTCGCTGTGTGCACCAACAAGCCGGAGGCGGCCGCGCGCGGCTTACTGAGCGCACTGGACCTTGCGCGGTATTTCGCCGCGGTCGGCGGTGGCGACAGCTTTCCGGTCCGCAAACCGGATCCGGCGCACCTGCTGGCGACGCTGCGCGCGGCCGGCGGCGAGCCGGCGTATGCGGTCATGGCCGGCGATCACGCCAACGACGTCGCGGCGGCACGTGGCGCGGGGTTGCCGTGCGTGTTCGCCACCTGGGGCTACGGACCGCCGGCGATGGCCGAAGGCGCGGCAGCGACCGCCAGCGATTTCGCGGAACTCACCGTCATCGCCAGGCGGCTGCTGGCGTAGCGTCAGTGCCCGGCGGCGCCCCCGGTCGCCGACCGCATCAGCACCGCCGCCGCGATCGCCAGCAGTAGGGCGCCTCCCATCACGAAGAACGTATCGCCATAGGCGAGGAAGTAGGCCTGCGCCCGCACGGTCCGGCCGATCGCCACCACCGCATCGTGCCAGGCCATCGCCGGGTCCGCGGTGCCGGAGGCCATGAAGTGCTGCTGCATAGTCGCCAGCCGCTGCCGCGTCGCCTCGTTCAACATGGACACCGATGGGGTGATCACCGACGAGTGGAACTGCTCGCGCTTGGTCAGCAGCGTCTGCAGCAGTGCGATGCCGATCGAGCCGCCGAGGTTGCGCATCATGTTGAACAAGGCCGATGCGGAGCTGGCCTGCTCGCGTTCAATGCCGCCGGTGGCCAGCATGGAGAGCGGCGTCATGATCAGTGCCTGGCCCGCGGCGCGCACGATGTTGGGCACCAGGAATTGTGGGCCGCTGTAGTCGCTGTTGATATCGCTGTTCATGAAGCAGCTCGCGGCGAACAGCGCGAGCCCCACGGCGACCAGCAGGCGGCCGTCGAACCGGCGCATCAGCCGCGGCACGAACGGGATCAGCACGAGCTGCGGCAGCGCCGTCGATGCCAGGACCTCGCCGACCTGCTGTGCGTTGTAGCCCTGCATTCGCGACAGATAGTCGGGCACCAGATACACCGATCCATACAGGGCCATGCCGACGACGACATTGCCGATGCTGCCGAGACCGAAATTGCGCCGCAGCAGCAGACGAAGATTGAGCAGCGGCCGCGCCGCCGTGAGCTCGATCCAGATGAACAGCGCGAGTGCGATGACAGCCACAACCGACAGCCGCACGATCAGCGGCGAGCCGAACCAGTCGTCCTTGTTGCCTTCCTCGAGCACCGTCTGCAGCGACGCCAGGCCGATCGCCAGTGCCGCGATGCCGGGCCAGTCGCCGTGCCGCAGCAGGCCGATCTGCATCGGCGCCCGCGGCAGCGAAGGGACCAGCAGAGCCAGCATGATCGCCCCGGGCACCAGGTTCACGTAGAAGATGTACTGCCAGCCGTAGGTCTCGGTCAGGTAGCCGCCGATCGTCGGCCCGATCGCGGGTGCGAACGTCGCCGACAGCATGAACATCGCCAAGCCGGCCGGCTGCTTCGCGCGCGGCAGCATGGTCAGCGTGATGGTGAACGCGAGCGGGATCAGCACGCCGCCGAAGAAGCCCTGAAGGGCGCGCAGCACGATCATCTGCTGCAGGTCGCCGGCGAAGGCGCAGGCAATCGACATCACCAGGAACAGCACCGTGTTCACCAGCAGGTAGCGGCGCAGCGAGAACACCGTCGTGAGGAACCCGGTGAGCGGAATCACCACGATCTCCGCAACCAGATAGGCGGTCGAGATCCAGCCGCCGTCGTCGATGCCGGCGCCGATCGCGCCCTGGATGTCCGGCAGCGAAGCGTTGGTGATCTGGATGTTCAGCACCGCGATGAAGGCGCCGATGATGGAGCCGATGACCGCGAGCCAGACCTTGCGGTCGGCCTGCGGCTCCGGTGCGGTGATGCTGTCGGGTTCCATCCCGATCAGCCGCCGCGCGTATCGATCGTCGGCTCCACGGACATGCCGGGCCGCAGCGTCAGGCCGGGTTTGCTGTCGTCGCGGAGCACGATCTTGACCGGGATGCGCTGCACGATCTTGGTGAAGTTGCCGGTCGCGTTGTCCGGCGGCAGCAGCGCGAACTGCTGGCCGCTCGCGGGTGCGATGCTGTCCACCACGCCGCGCACCGCGTGATCGGGGAACGTGTCAACCTCGATCTCGACCGGCTGGCCCGGCCGCACGCCGGTGAGCTGCGTCTCCTTGTAGTTGGCCACCACATAGACCGCGCGCAGCGGCACCACCGCCATCAGCTGCGTCCCGGCCTGGACGTACTGGCCAACCCGCAGCGAGCGCGCACCGATCGTGCCGTCCTGCGGGGCGGTGATCGTCGCGTATCCCAGGTTCAGGTGCGCCTGCTGCTCGACGGCGCGGGCATGTTCAAGGGCCGACTGTGCCTCGGCTTCGGCGGTCCGCAGCACCTCGACCTGCTGGCGCGCCGTGGTCAGCGCGGCGTGCGCGTGTTGCAGATCGGCGGTCCGCTGCAGCAGCAGCATCTGCGTCTGCTGCGCCTGCTGAATGCTGCCGGCGCCGGTATGGGCCAGATCGCTGTAGCGACGCTGGTCCTGCGCCGCGAAGGTCGCCGCCGCCTCCGCCGATGCCACCTGCGCCGCCGCCTCGTCGATCAGCGACTGTTGAAGCTGGAGCTGTGCCGCCAGGTTGGCGACCTTGTGTTCGGCGGCGTCCCGGTCCGCGCTGGCCTGGTCGAGCGCGGTGCGCAGGTCCCGATCGTCGATCCGCGCCAGGACCTGCCCCGCCTTCACCGGCTGGTTGTCATTGACCAGCACCTCGGCGATGTAGCCGGGCACGCGCGGCGCGATGATGATCGAATCGGCCTGCACGTAGGCATCGTCAGTCTCGACCTGGAACCGGCCGACCTCCCAGTAGCGCACCCCGTATGTGGTCGCCGCGATCAGGCCGAGTGTGACCGCCAGGGCCGCCAGCAACCGCTTGATTGTGACGACTCGACGGCCGCGGCTGATGCTGCCGGCGCCGATGGTGGCCCGTTCCACCAACCCGCTCATTGGTCTGCCTCTCTCTCCTCGGCGGGCCAGCGTGGCTGTCCCTTCGCAAGGCGAGATAGGCATGGACGGCTCGCGGCATTAAGCGCCGCCGGGCGATATGATCTATGCAAGATGCGGAGAAATGGGGCGGCCAGACGGCGCCGCCCCGGCTTGACACCGCAAAGCGCCGCCGCCTATCTCAAACGACGGTGGGTGCGTAGCTCAGCGGTAGAGCACCGTCTTCACACGGCGGGGGTCACAGGTTCAATCCCTGTCGCACCCACCATCCCGCCACTTCTAAACTACTTGAATTGCTTGTGTTTTTCCCCGCCGCCTCCGGATGTGACGGAGGAGGGCACACGAGGACGAAGCGTGAAAGTGTGGCTAGATACACCCAGTTTGCATTACAAGGTATGGTGCAGTCGGCGACACAGATGACGCAGCCCTTCGTGCCTTGTTCGGATCAGAGGAGCGGCGCGTGGCAACATTGCCGACCACCTCTAGCGGCGCTCCTGACGGGCCACCCAACCGGGCCTGCTCATGCCCGCCCAGGGAAGCCTATTCTGGTGGCGGGCGACGAGGCCGATCTGGCACGGCGCGCCCGGGACTGATCC
>DATMND010000237.1:0-3652 GCA_035569235.1 Acetobacteraceae bacterium
TCGTCTGGTCTGGGATAGCTACGATGCCATTGTCACCGCTTGCAAGGAAGGATGGAACTTCCTCATCAATGACCCGGACAGGATCAGATCAATCGGGCACCGGGACTGGGCATGTGTCAATGTTTAGGCGGATTGGTATAACTTTCAACAATGTGCCTGTGTGGCATCGCAGCTGGCGCTCTATCGAGGTTCGCACGCTGTCAGGATGACTCGTTGAGTGCTGCTCTGGCGAGGACGTTTGTGTTGAAGACGCCCCTCATTGTAGAAGCCGTGCAACACGCCGATCCGCTGGCCGTGCACGAAGAACCGCAGCCGACGATGCGCGAGCTCGGCAGCGTGCTGCGGACCTGCCAAAAGCCGGTGCCGAGTGATCGGCGCAACGGCGTCCCAGCAGCCATCCGAACCGCATGGTCGGCTCAGCCGATCGTATCATCCAACCCCGGCGGCTCTCCGCCCTTTCGGCGCATCAGTCGATCGAACCCCTTGAAGTCCGCCCGCGCACGCCGCTCCGCGAAAAACTCGGCGGTGTCCATGGCCGGGAGCTTCTCGGCCACCGCGGTGGCGACGAACTGGTTGACGCTGATCCCATCCGCCTTGGCCCGTCGCTCGACCTCCGCCTTGACGGACCTCGGGAGTCGCAACGGATAGGTGGCGTTCGCCTGGCTCATCTTCCGATCCTCCGGATCGCTTCCGCCGCGGCCAGCAGCACCACGCCGAAGCGGGCGGGTGCCTCCGGAACCAGCTCGTCGCCCAGATCGCGCAACTGGGGGCGCCACAGGTAATGCGCTCCTCGGGCTCGGCCACTGCTGAATATTTTCCCAATAAATTCCTTGCCACTCACCGCCGCTTCGTGTTCCTCTCACGTTCATGTCCACCCCGGCCGCCATCCCAGTCGCAACCTCCATACCGGACCCCGCTATGCCGGGCGAGGACAAATCCAGCCGGTTCGGGCGCCTCGTCGGCCTCGTGCGCAAGCTTATCGATTACGGCAGGGAACTCGCCACCACCCTGCAACGGCGCGCCACCACCACCGACCTCGCCGCCATCACGCTCCCCTTTGGCACAAGCGACATCGCGCTGATCCTCGCTCGCATCACCCGTGGCCTGCAGCGCGCCAACGCGCTCGAAGCCAGGGTCGCGGAGCTGGCTGCCCGTCCGGCTGCGCCATCCACGCCCTCGCGCACGCCGGCCCAACGTACACCGCGTGCGCCCCAGCCGGCCTCCGCCGGCCCCTCCGACGAGGCCGACCCTCGTCTTGCCGTTCTGCCCACGCCGGAGCAAATCGCCGCCGAGGTCCGCCGCCGGCCTATCGGCGCGGTCATCGCCGATATCTGTCGCGATCTCGGCATCATGCCGAGCCATCCCCTATGGCGGGAACTGAGCCTCGTCATCAACCGGCATGGCGGCAGCCTCGCGCGTCTGTTCAAGGACATCTGCGACCGGGTGTTTCCGATCCCTGCTCCAGGCGGGTCCATCGCCATGTCCGGCGCATTGCCAGCGGTGTTCCCGCCATCACCAGCCGCCGCCGGCACCGGCCCGCCCTGAACGGGCGAAGCAGAAGCAAGGTTCTGACGCAAAAAACGCAAATGGCCGCAGATGAACGCAAATGCAGTTTGCGTTCATCTGCGGGCTTTTTGCGGCTTTTGCGTTGTTGCTTCCTACCTGCCTCTCAGTCAGTCGAAATCACCGTGCCAGGGAACCAACTGGCACCGCGCCCGCGCGCATCGGGCCCTCCGGTATCCTCACCCACGCCCCCTGCCGCAGCAGCTCCGCCTGCACCTCCCCCACCGGCACCGCCCGCGCCACCACACCCCGCCGCACAGCGACCGCCGCCGCCGCCCCGGCCGCCTGTCCGGTCAGCCAGCATTGCGGGATTTCGCGCAGGAACGAGTGGCTCGCCGCATCGCAGGACACATGCCGCCCCGCCACCAGCAGCCCGTCCACCGCTCGCGGCAGCAGGCAGCCATACGGCACCGACACCGGCGGCAGCTTCGGCGACAGCGACGGCGAAACGCCGATCTCGTCCGCCCACGGGGCCGCATCGCTCCAGCGCTCGCGCGTCACGCGCGCCACCCCCGGCAGTCGCCGCGAATGCCGCACGCCAAGCTGCGGCGCCGACAGCATCAGGAACGCCTGCTCGAAACCCGGCGCATGCGCGCGATACGCTTCGAGGTGCTGCGCCATCAGCCGATGCGAGCGCACCTCCACCTCGGTCAGGTCCTGCACATCGATCGCCGAATACCCCGACAGCCGCGGGCCCATGAACAGCGCCACGTCGTTGCGCCACGACACGAACGGCCGCTCGAACAGGCCGCCGCACAGCGCGCGCCCGCGGTCCATGAAGGCGGAAAACCCCGCCGCGTCGCCGGTCTTGAACGCGATCCAGCGGGTCATGTCGCAGCCGCCCCAAATCCAGGACGTGTTCCTGCAGTGGTGGATGTCGCGCTCCTCGATGTCGCTGTCAGCACCCGCGCCGGCGGCGGCAAAAATATCGCCGTCGCCGGTGCAGTCCACCGTCACGCGCGCCCGGATCGCGAGCCGGCCCTCCTTGCTCTCGAACACCACCCCCGCTACTGCGCCGTCCTGCATGATCGGCGCGCAGCCCAGGCCGTGCAGCAGCAGGTGCACGCCGCTCTCCAGCACCAGCTCCTGGCTGGCGAGCTTCAGCCGCTCCGGATCGATCGTCGGCGACCAGGTTACGATGCCATGGTAGGCGGCGGTGCGCTCGCGCCAATAGGCGGCGGTGGCCGCGTCGGCGCTGCCCCACAGTCCGCGCGGCGGACCCGCGATCGCGTCCTTCGGCAGCCGGTCGAGCAGGTCGTTGGCGATGCCCTGGATCACCTGCGCGCCGCTCCAGTCGGTCATGCGGTCGATCCAGATCACCAGGCCGCCGGTGGAAAGCCCGCCCAGGTGATTGTAGCGCTCCAGCAGCACGACATCCGCGCCGGTGCGTGCCGCCGCGACCGCGGCCGCCGTGCCGGACGGGCCGCCGCCGACCACCAACACGTCGCAGTCGCGGAACACCGGGGTGGCGCGCGCCGCCTCGTGCACCACGCCGCCGGCGCGCGCACGCCGTGCAATCAGCCGCCCGGCAGAGAAGATGTCGGACTCGAAGAAGAATGACTGGTGGGTCCGGCGGACGCCCTGGGAGGACGGCGGACTGGGCTGGCTCATCGCTGATCCCTTCTTGCGTGTGCCCTCACGTAGTCTTGAGTCGCGCGTTTCGTGCAACAGGCGTAGGGCGTGCCGCCAACTCGCCGTCGGAACGAGTTTTCTCCCCCGACGGGCAACGGCCCCAACCTGGAGACAGCATATGGCCTACGCCGCTGCGCGTCCTGTCGGTTTGCCATCCGCGGTCGGGATCACCCTCGGTTCGGTCGTGACATTCTGTGACGAGTATGGCCTCGTGTGGCACGCGACGCGCGACGTGTTGAGGGTCTTGCCGATCCGGACCGGGCGCGCCTCGGTGACGCTATCGCTCGCGAACGAAATAGCAACGCATCTGCCCAACAGCCTTGGCGGCTGGGGCGTCGTCTGCGAGGAAGTGGTGAGCTGGCCAAGGGCCTTTTGCGATGTGCTCGGCGAGATCGACGAGAGCCACCTTCTTAAGGTTCTGGAGGCTCGAAGGTCGGCGGCGCGCGCGCTGTCGCCA
>DATMND010000238.1:0-2735 GCA_035569235.1 Acetobacteraceae bacterium
CGCTGTCCGGTCCAAGCGAGTGATTGGGATCGCCGCGCTCATCCGATGCCTCCTGGGGCAAGAATCGCCACCAGGACATCGAGTCGAAAGATCGAGCGATTCGGAACCCTGGAGAGTCAACGTCAGCGCGGATTGGTATAAGCTGAATCGGAGGACACCGAGCCTGCCACGTTGCGCCGCCTGGCTGCCTCGAACAACGCGAGCCGCTCGGCGAATTTGCCGCCCAATGCGCCGTTGACGGCAGCAGCCGCGCCGTCCGTCGGCATGGTCTCGAAGAAGTGGCACGCGACGCGGTGGCCGGGCGCCGCCTCGCGCAGAACCGGCTCTTCATCTCTGCACCGGGCCTGGGCGTAGCGGCACCGCGTATGGAACCGGCAACCTGCCGGCGGGTCGAGCGGGCTTGGGACATCGCCGGCCAGGATGATGCGCTGCCGCTCGGTGGACGGATCGGACTTCGGAATGGCCGACAGCAACGCCTGTGTATACGGGTGCAGCGGCGCGGCGTACAGAGTCCGCTTGTCGGCAAGCTCGACCAGCTTGCCCAGATACATCACGGCTACCCTGTCGCTGATGTGCTTCACGACCGCGAGGTCGTGCGCGATGAACAGATGGGACAGGCCAAACCGCTCCTGCAGGTTTTGCAGCAGGTTCGCCACCTGTGCCTGGATCGACACGTCGAGTGCGGATACCGACTCGTCACACACGACCAGATCCGGATTGACCGCGAGTGCACGCGCCACGCCGATGCGCTGGCGTTGCCCGCCGGAGAACTGGTGCGGATAGCGACGTGCATGCTCCGGGTGCAGCCCAACGACGTCGAGCAGTTCCTGCAGGCGAGCGTCGCGTGCTTTACCCTCAGCCAGCCCATGCACGTTCAGCGGTTCGGCAAGGATCTCGCCCACCGTCATGCGCGGATTGAGCGACGCGTAGGGGTCCTGAAAAACGCACTGCATATGCCGCCGCATCTGCCGCATGGCCCGCTTGTCGAGCCGCGCGAGGTCATGACCCATGAATTCGACCGATCCGCTGGTCGGCTCGAGCAGGCGCAGAATGAGCCGGCCGGTGGTGGACTTGCCACAACCGGATTCACCCACCAGTGCCAGCGTCTCTCCGCGCGCGATGTCGAAGCTGACATCGTCGACCGCACGTACATGACAGACGGCCTTCGTGAGGATTAGCCCGCGGCTGACCGGAAAATGCTTAACCAGTCGCCGCACGCTGAGCACCGACGCATCGTTCATGCCGCAGCCCAGGCGTAGTGCTCGATCGGCAGCTTCCAGCACGCCGCGTGGTGATCGGGCGCGATGCGTGAAAGCGGCGGTGGTGCTTCGCGGCAGCGCCGGTCGGCGAACGGACAGCGCGGCGCAAAGCCGCAGCCGCGTGGCTGGTCATGCGCGTCCGGTATGGTGCCTTCAATCGTGACGAGTCGTGCGCAATCCGCATCGAGCCGCGGGATTGAGCCAAGCAGGCCGATCGTACAAGCAGGCCGATCGTATAGGGATGCTGCGGATCGCTGAACAGTTCGTTGACCGGCGCGGATTCAACGATCCTGCCCGCATACATCACGAGCACCTCTGCTGCGATCTCGGCGATAACCCCGAGATCGTGCGTGATGATCAGGACCGCCATCCCCAGCCGGGTCTGCAGTTCACGCAGCAGATCGAGAATTTGTGCCTGGATCGTCACGTCCAGCGCCGTGGTCGGTTCGTCGGCGATCAGCAACTTCGGCTCGCAAGCCAGTGCCATGGCGAGCATGACCCGCTGGCGCATGCCGCCCGACAACTGATGCGGAAACTCGTAGAAGCGCGACGCGGCGGATGGAATCCGAACCAGTTCCAGCATCTCGATTGCCCGGTCACGTGCAGCAGTGGCCGGCAGTGTGCTGTGCGCGCGGATTGCCTCGACGATCTGATGGCCGATGGTGTGCACCGGGTTCAGCGAGGTCATCGGCTCCTTAGGCGTTCTGCAGGTATAGCGGAAGGAAGAAGATCATGACCTGCGCGCTCGCGCCGTAGCCGATCATCGCGAGCACCGCATCGACGAACGTCATACTGCGAAACAGCACGGCGACGATCATCGGCATGGTACCGTTCGGCATGAAGATCGAACTGCATGGCTACGATTTTCTGCGGGAGCGGAAGATCCAGGGTTCCTCTATGGGCAGCAACCGGCTCCGGTTCGACATGCCGAAGCTGCTGAACGCCTGGAAGAAGAGCGGACTGAAGCTCGATCATCTGATCTCGAGCCATATCAAGCTTGAAGATATCAACGAGGGTTACGTTAAGCTGAAGGGCGGCACAGTGTTGCGCCAGCTCATCGACTTCGGCGTCGCCAAATAGCCAGGGAAGGGTTCAGGCATTGCTTGGCGGCTGCGGGTCACCGCTCGGTCTTCGTAGCGGCGCGCGAATCCGCGACGAGGTAACCAGCGCCTTTCATGCGGCACTGCGTGAGGCGGCGAAACCATCACCCTGATGCCCGCCACGTTCTCACCTAGTACCGCTGCACAGTGATTTTGACCGGTTGATCGGCGCGGGCCATGGGTGCCCGAATTGGTCGGCTCGGCCCGTTCAAAGAGTCAAAATCACTGTGCAGGGGTACTCTCATGTTCGCCGTTTCAAGCAGCAGGCGCAGAAAATCTTTGCTCGTTTGTTTCAAGCTGTTCAGCATGGCCGCCACTGGGCAAAGCAGGAGGCACGATCATGAAACGACGGTTGATCATGCTCTGATACGCGGGT
>DATMND010000239.1:0-6621 GCA_035569235.1 Acetobacteraceae bacterium
CCAAGTGTCTCGCCTTCCCGAACGGTGAAACTCACGTCGTCGACCGCGCGCACATGGCCGACGATACGGCGGAAGACGCCCTTCGCGATGGGGAAGAATTTGCGCAGGCCGCGAACGTCGAGCAGTGGCGCCGCCGAATCCACGACAGACACGCTTGTCATGCCGGCTCGGCCAGTTCGCTGTGCAGGAAACAGCTCACAGCTCGCCGTTGCCCGACCGAGTGCAGCACCGGAACAGCCTTCGTGCACCGCTCCGGCATGACGTCGTCGCAGCGCGGATGGAACGGACACCCCGACGGGCGGTTGAATGGATGCGGCAGTGTCCCCTTGATGATCGGCAGCGCGGTGCGGGTCTCACCCTGCATGCTTGGAATCGATCGAAGGAGCGCCCTCGTATAGGGATGCCTGGGCGTGTGGAAGATCTCATCCACCGGACCTTCCTCCATGACGCGCCCCAGATACATGACGACAACGTAGTTCGCCATCTGTGCGATGACGCCAAGGTCGTGGGTGATGAAGATGATCGCGGTGTCGTACTTGCGCTGAAGTTCGCGTAACAGCGCGAGAATCTGCGCCTGGGTCGTTACATCGATGGCCGTCGTCGGTTCGTCGGCGATCAACAGCCTGGGTTTGCAGGAGAGCGCCATCGCGATCATGGCACGCTGGCGCAGACCGCCCGAGAGCTGCCACGAATAGGCATCGATGCGCTGCTCCGGAATGGAGATGCCAACGTCGCGGAACAGATCCACCGTGATCGCGCGCGCATCGTGGCGGTTGATCGACCGCCCGTACCGTTGCCGCCCGTGCAGCATGATCGCTTCGACGATCTGCTCGCCCACCGTATGCACGGGGCTGAACGCTGCCATCGGTTCCTGCGGGATGAGCGCGATGTCAGCGCCGCGCAACGCGCGCATCGTCTGGCCACGCGGCGGAAGTCGGGACAGGTCGATCGCCTCGTCTGGGCCTTGACGATAGAGGATCTCGCCGCTGGTGATCCGCCCAGGCGGCTCGATGAGTTGCAAAATCGCCTTCATCGTCACGCTCTTGCCGCACCCGCTTTCGCCGACGATGCCGACCACCTGGCCCGGAAACACGTCGAAGCTCACGCCGTCCACCGCGCGAACCATGCCCTCGTCCAATTTGAACGAGACCCGCAGATCGCGGACGCGAAGCAACGGCTCGCCGGTGTTGCTGTCGGCGCTAGTGGCTGTATGGATCGGAGGCATCCCGCAGACCGTCACCCACCAGATTGAACGCCAACACCGTGACGATGACGACCAGCCCGGGTATGAGCAACCACGGCGCCAGTGCCAACGTTTGGATATTCTGTGCCTCCTGCAACAGCACGCCCCAACTGATTGCCGGCGGCCTGATCCCAAGGCCGAGGAACGAGAGCGATGTTTCGTTGATGATCATCACCGGGATGGCCAGCGAACTGGTGGCGATGATATGGCTGAGGAACGTCGGCACCATGTGGCGCAGGATGATTCGCATTCGGCTGCACCCCGCCAGGTTCGCCGCCAGGACGAAATCCTCCTCGCGCAATGCGAGGAACCGACCGCGCACCTCGCGTCCCAGCGTGGTCCAGCCGATCAGCGACAGGATCACAGTGATCGCGAAGAACACTTGAATCGGCGTCCAGTCGCGCGGCAGCGCCGCCGACAACGCGAGCCAGATCGGGATCGTCGGTACCGATTGCAGCAGTTCGATCAGGCGCTGGATCACCTGATCCGCAATACCGCCGAAATAACCGGAGATGCCACCCAGCACGACGCCAAAAATCACGCTGAGCGTCACGGCGACCAGTCCAACCGTCATCGACGTCTGCGTGCCGTGCATGATCCGCGACCACTGATCGCGCCCCAGGCGGTCCGACCCGAGCAGAAAGATCCGCTGGCCCGGATCGGCGGCACCCAGCAGATGAATGTTCGTCGGGAACAGGCCAAGCACCCGATAGCTGCCGCCACGGTTGAAGAAGCTCACCCGTACCTTGCGCTGCGGATCGGTCGTCCATTCCATTCGCAGAGTCACCGGATTGCGCTTGCCGACGATGGCCGGGACCCATGGGTTCACCCCGCCCTCGTCCAGAAAATGCAAGGTCTGGACTGGGATGAAGGCCTGGCGTGCGTCGGTCTGTTCGGCGCTTTGGGTGCTGAAGAAATCCGGGCACAGCACTACCAAGTACAGGCACACAAGTACACCGGCGCTGAACAACGCAAGGTGGTGTTTGCGGAAGCGCCACCACACCAATGTCCAGTTCGACGCGACGGCGATCCGGTCCTCGGCCGCCGACATGACCTGCGCTTCCGACATGGCGCTAGTTTTCCATCCGGATGCGCGGGTCGATCACGGCGAGCAAAACGTCGGACAGCAAGGTGCCGACGATGGTCAGGAACGAGTAGATCAGCAGGATGGCGCCGGCGAGATACATGTCCTGATTGACCAGCGCGCGCAGCAGCAGCGGCCCGATATTGGGCAGGTTCATGACAGTCGCCACGATCAGGCTCCCAGAGAAAAGTGCCGGCAGGTACCACCCGATCGTGCTCACCAGCGGATTGAGCGCAAGCCGTACGGGGTAGCGCAGCACCAGGCGCCACTCGCGCAACCCCTTGGCACGCGCTGTCATCACGTAAGGCTTGTTCAGTTCGTCGAGCAGGTTGGCGCGCATGATGCGGGTCAGCCGTGCCGTGCCGGCTATGCCAAGCACCAACGCAGGTAGCCAGATGTGCTCCAGCAGGTCGATCACACGCGCGACGCTCCAGGGCGCATCGGCAAACTCGGGGGAAAACAGGCCAGTGACGCTGATGCCGAAATACGCGAAGGCGACCCACATGAGTATCAGTGCCAGCATGAAATTCGGCGTCGCGATGCCGACATAATTTATCACGGTGAAGATATGGTCTAGCACCGATCGCTGATGCGTGGCCGAATAGATCCCCGCCGGCACCGCAATCAGCCAAGTAAGTACGAATGACATCAGGGCCAGCGCCACCGTCAGCCCAAGCTGCTCGCGGATCAGATCCAAATTCGGCCGCTGATACTCTAGCGACAGGCCGAGATTGCCATGCAGCAGCTCACGCAGCCAATACAAGTACTGCACGATGAACGGCTGATCCAGGCCATATGTGTGCCGCAGCGCCTGGATCTGTTCGCCGCTGATCGAGGTACCGGACGCCGACAGGGTCGCCACGTAGGTCGTCAGGAAATCACCTGGCGGTGCCTGGATAATCACAAAAATGACGAACGAATAGACCAGCAGCAAGAACGGCAGCAGCAGCAGTCGCTGGGCGATGTAGCGGGTCACTTGGTGGCGAAGAAGTACTGCTCGGTGCGCGTGTTCCCCGGCGTGCGCAGCGGCCAGTCATTGCCGATCGTCGTCGGAACGTTGTGCAGCTTGCTGTTGACCACGACAACGCCCTGCACCATCGGCGTCAGCCCGATCGTGCCGATCTCGAACACGTTGTCCGCCCATATGCGGAAGAGTTCCTGCGCAGCCTGTATCTGTCCGTCGCGTCCCACGGTGCGTGCCGTATCGACGAGCTGCATGATCCGCTTGATCGGTTCGATCGGCTCCACGCCCTCTTTGCCGCCGGACGTCAGCCAGCGCGTGTATAGTGGCCCAAGCGTCAGGATCGGCGTATTGCGCGGATCGAACTTGGCATTGCCGGTGAAAGGAAACGCCGTGGTGTCCTCGTTCCAGATCGAGGCCATCAGCTCGTTCGCGTCATTCATCTTGAAGTGCAGCGCGCGCTCGCGGATCTGCACGACCGTCTTGATGCCGACCGCTTCCCAGTCCCTCGCGACAAGCTGCGCCACGTCGGGCCAGGCGCCGAACGCGGGCACGACGCTGAGCTCGATCGTCGCCGGCTTGCCGTTGACCATCAGCCGGATGCCCTGCGCGTCGCGCTTCGTAAGTCCGAGCGCATCGAGCACCTTGTTGGCCTCGTCGCGATTGAACTCGGTGTGTTTGGTAGCCCACTCCTTGCCGGGGAAGTATGGATGCCACGGCGCCGGTACACCCTGCCGAGCTTCGCCGAGGCCCAGGAACACCGACTCCTTGATCTCGTCGCGATTGATCGCGATCGACAGCGCGACGCGGAAGTCCTTCGTCCTGATCAGTTTGCCGATCTCCGGATCGGCATTGTAGGTCATGTTGAAGTTGATCACCGCGTCCGCGCCGCCGAAGGTCGGCCAGGTAAGCACACGGTACTTCCCGTTCTTCTCCTGCTCCTTCAGCACTGGATAGTTTGTCATCTGGATGTGCCGCGCCTGCATGTCGAAGTTGCCGGCAATGGCGGCGAGGTTGAGCGCCTGCTGATCGGCGAAATACGTGAAGCGGACCTCGTCGATATAGGGAAGCTGGTTCCCCGCCGTATCGACACCGATGTAGTAGGGATTGCGCCGCAGCATGAATACCGGGTCGCTTACCCGGCTCACCGGCATCCACGCCGCCATCGTCGGACGCTCCGGATTCTGGTAGAGCGTGGCGCGTGACAGGAACAGCTCGGTCCAGGTCTTGAAGCTCACCTCCTGTGCCAGGCGATCCAAATCCTCCTTGGCGGTGTAGGCGGGATGGAACTTCTTCAGGTAATGCGCAGGCAGGAACATCGCATAACTGCCATCGGCGCCGTCCTGGTTGGCAACCTCCGTCAGGAACAGCGTCGCCGGCCGGTCGTAGGTGAACCGCACCGTATAGTCGTCAACCTTCTCGACGTTGGCAGCGGTTCCATCGGCGTTGCGGATCCAACTCGGCAGCGACGGCATCAGGTCTTTGTTCAGCAGGACATCCTTGTACCAGAACACGATGTCATCCGCCGTGAACGGCGCGCCATCGGACCAGCGGGCGCCCTTGCGCAGCAGGATCGTCCAGACCTTGAAATCGCCCGATGACTTGGCTCCGACGGCGATCTTGGGCTCGATCTCCGCGCCGTCGGGAGTGAAGCGAAACAGGCCGTCATAAACGACGCGCACGTAGTTGTTGGCATCGGCCGGGCCGAGGAAGGCGCGCCGCCAGACGCCGCCGTATTCGCCGACCTTCTCGACGACGGGCACGACAAGCGGCTGTTCGGGCAGACGCTGTTCGGCCGGCGGCAGCTTGCCGGCTTTCACCTGCTCGGCCAGCGCGGGTGCTTCCTGGAACTTGCCGGATTGCGCATCGGCGGGCGCAGGTCGTGTGACGATCGCGATCAAACAGACAGCCAACGTTGCCGCGATTGCTGTAATGCGCCTCATGGCCAATTCCCCCAGTGCGCGGCGCGTTTCTTACCGATGCCCCGACAGAACGGATGTTCGACCAGCCGGTTGGCGGCGTCAACGCGTTATCCGCGCCCGCCGCCCGCCTGCACCTTCGCCCAGGTGTCGCGCAGACCGACCGTGCGGTTGAACACCAGCCGGCCTGGCGCGGAGTCGGGATCGGGGCAGAAATATCCCTGTCGCTCGAACTGCACCGGCTCGCCGACCGGTGCCGTGGCGAGCGCCGGCTCCATCAGGCACCCGCGCAGAACCTCCAGCGATTCGGGGTTCAGGTCGGCCATGATGTCGCCATCCGCACCCGGGTCGGGACGTGCAAACAAATGGTTGTAAAGCCGCACCTCGGCCGGCACCGCGTCCGCCGCCGCTACCCAGTGCAGCGTCGCCTGCACCTTCCGCCCGTCGGGCGGCGCATTGCCGCCGCGCGTCGCCGGATCATACGTGCAGCGCAGCTCCACCACGTCGCCGGCGGCATTCTTCACCGCCTCGCGGCAGGTCACGAAATATCCGTAGCGCAGACGCACCTCGCGGCCGGGCGATAGTCGGAAGAACTTCTTCGGCGGGTTCTCCATGAAGTCGTCGCGCTCGATGAACAGTTCGCGTCCGAAGGTGATCGGACGGACGCCAGCCGAGGAATCCTCGGGGTTGTTGATCGCGTCCAGGGTTTCAGTCCTGCCCTCGGACCAGTTCTCAATCACCAGCTTCAATGGACGGAGCACCGCCATCCGACGCGGCGCTGTGCGGTTCAGCAGTTCGCGGATCGAGAAGTCAAATGACGCAACGTCGGAAATACTGTTCGACTTGGTGATGCCGCCGCGGCGGACGAAGTCGCGCAACGCCGCCGCCGGCACGCCGCGCCGGCGCAGTCCTGCCAGAGTCGGCATGCGCGGATCGTCCCATCCCGCCACGTGGCCCTCGCTGACAAGCTTCGTCAGCAGGCGTTTGGAAAGCACGGTATAGGTGACGTTAAGGCGGGCAAACTCGTACTGGCGCGGCCGGGCGGGCACCGGCAGGTTGTCCAGCAGCCAGTCATACAGCGGCCGGTGATCTTCGAACTCCAGCGTGCAAATCGAATGGGTAATCTTCTCGATGGAGTCCGATTCGCCGTGCGCGAAGTCATACATGGGATAAATGCACCAGGCGTTACCGGTGCGATGATGCTCGGCGTGCAAAATCCGGTACATGATCGGATCGCGGAGGTTCAAATTCGCAGACGCCATGTCGATCTTCGCGCGCAGGGTCCGGGTACCGTCGGGAAATTCGCCTGCCTTCATCCGCGTGAACAGGTCGAGGTTCTCTTCCACCGATCGCCCGCGATAGGGGCTATTCTGGCCCGGCTCCGTCAGAGTTCCGCGCTGCTTGCGGACTTCAT
>DATMND010000240.1:0-15822 GCA_035569235.1 Acetobacteraceae bacterium
CGGGGCATCGACCCGCTTCGCCTTCAAGGTGCTGGCGGCGACGTTCAACCACGACACCACCGAGGTGGCGGCCGATCCGGTGCACATGATGTATGTGCTGGAGCAGGCCATCCGCCGCGAGCAGCTCCCGTCGGAGACCGAGAAGCGCTACCTGGAGTTCATCAAGGGCGAGCTCGCGCCACGTTACGCCGAGTTCATCGGCAACGAGGTCCAGAAGGCCTATCTCGAGTCATACCACGACTACGGTCAGAACCTGTTCGACCGCTACGTATCCTATGCCGATGCCTGGATCGAGGACATCGACTTCAAGGATGCGGATACCGGTCAGTTGATGAACCGCGAGCTGCTGAACCAGGAACTGACCAAGGTTGAGAAGCCGGCTGGCATCGCAAACCCCAAGGACTTCCGCAACGAAGTGGTGAAGTTCAGCCTACGAGCCCGCGCCAACAACAATGGCAAGAACCCGTCCTGGACCAGCTACGAGAAGATTCGCGAGGTCATCGAGCGACGCATGTTCAGCCAGGTCGAGGAGCTGCTCCCGGTGATCAGCTTCGGATCGAAGAAGGACAGCGATAGCGAGAAGAAGCACGAGGAATTCGTCAACCGTATGACCGCACGCGGCTACACGGAGCGGCAGGTCCGCCGCCTGGTGGAGTGGTACATGCGCGTCAAGCAGGCGGGGTAGGAACGGCTCCGTTGGAACAGGCACCCTGATGCACATCGTCGACCGTCGTCTCAATCCCAGCGGGAAGAACCTCGCCAACCGGCAAAGGTTCATGCGCCGCGCCAAGTCGCTGATACGCAAGGCGGTGCACGAAAGCTCGGCCAGCCGCAGCATCAAGGACGCCGATCAGGCGGGCGAGGTCGCGCTGCCGGCGCAGGGCGTTCACGAACCGGCGTTCCACCGTAGCGCAAGCGGCGGCATCCGCGACCATCTGCTGCCCGGCAACAAGCAATACATCGAAGGCGACACCATCCCACGCCCGCAGGGCGGCGCCGGCGGCGGCGGCTCCGAGGGCAGCCCGGACGGCGAGGGTCAGGACGACTTCCGCTTCGCGCTGTCGCGCGACGAGTTTGTCGACCTGTTCCTGGAAGACCTGGAGCTGCCCGATCTGGCGAAGCGCCGCGTGGTGAATGCAGAGGCCGTGACCTGGCATCGCGCCGGCTACTCGGTCACCGGCTCGCCGGCCAACCTCGCGCTGATGCGGACGGTGCGCAACAGCCTGTCACGCCGCATTGCGTTGAAGCGGCCGAAGCCCGACGAACTGGAGCGGTTGCGCGACGAAATCGCAGCGCTCAACCCGGACGGCGAGGAGGGCCCGCGGCGTCTGGAACTGGAGGAGGAGCTTACCCGCAAGCTCCGGCGGAGCAGCGTAATTCCGTATATCGATCCGCTCGACGTTCGCTACCGCAACTTCGAGTCGCACCCGAAGCCGGTGGCGCAGGCGGTGATGTTCTGCCTGATGGACGTGTCCGGATCGATGACCGAGCACATGAAGGACCTCGCGAAGCGGTTCTATGTGCTGCTTTATATTTTCCTCAAGCGCCGTTACAAGAATGTGGATGTGGTGTTCGTCCGGCATACGCATCAGGCGCAGGAAGTGGACGAAGACACATTCTTCAACTCGCCGGAGACTGGCGGCACCGTGGTATCGACCGCTCTTGAGGTGATGCAGAGCGTCGTCGCCGAGCGCTACAGTCCCGATTCCTGGAACATCTATGCCGCGCAGGCGTCGGACGGCGACAACACCGCATCCGACAACGAGAAGACCGCGTCTCTGTTGGTCAACACCATCCTGCCGGTCTGTCAGTACTACGCCTATCTTGAGGTCGGTCGCGATTCCGAGCACTTCCCGCCCGGCTTCATCCGCCGTGATTCCGATCTGTGGCAGACCTATACCGCGATCTGCAAATCCGGCGCACCGATGGCGATGCGGAAGGTGGGACACCGGCGCGACATCTATCCGGTGTTCCGCGAGCTGTTTGCGAAGAAGCAGGCGACCACGGGAGCCGAGACAGCATGAATGACATGGGCGGGGTTGGCAGCGGCATCCGCGTCGAGCGTCCACTGTTCGAGGGCGCGGACTGGGACTTCACCACGGTCCAGCGCGTGCATGACGCGATTGAGCAGATCGCGATCGGCGAGATGGGCCTGGATGTTTACCCAAACCAGATCGAGGTGATCGGCACCGAGCAGATGCTGGATGCCTATTCCTCGATCGGCATGCCGCTGTTCTACAAGCATTGGTCGTTCGGCAAGCATTTCGCCCGCAATGAGGCGATGTATCGCGCCGGCATGCAGGGCCTGGCGTATGAGATCGTGATCAATTCAAATCCATGCATCTGCTACATCATGGAAGAGAACACGGCCACGATGCAGACGCTGGTGATTGCCCACGCCGCATTTGGCCACAACCACTTCTTCAAGAACAACTACCTCTTCAAGCAGTGGACGGATGCCGACGGCATCCTCGACTACCTGGAATTCGCGCGCGGCTATATCGCCCATTGCGAGGAACGCTACGGCGAGGTGGCGGTCGAACGTCTGCTCGACGCGGCGCATGCCCTCATGAGCCACGGCGTCCACCGCTATCCGCGTCCGCGGACTGCCGATCTGCGCTCGGAGGAGCTGCGCGTGCGCGCCCGGCGCGAACACGAGGAGCAAGTCTTCAACGATCTGTGGCGCACCCTTCCCGCGAAGAGCACTGAGAAGTCCGACCCGACCGCCGAGGATCGGCGGCGTGCCCTACTGCAGCTGCCGCAGGAGAACCTGCTCTACTTCCTCGAGAAGACGGCTCCGCGTCTGCTGCCGTGGCAACGCGAAATATTGCGCATCGTGCGCATAATCGCGCAGTACTTCTATCCGCAGTCGCAGACCAAGGTGATGAACGAGGGCTGCGCCACCTATACGCACTACAAGATCATGAACCGCCTGCACGAGAAGGGGCTGCTGACCGACGGCAACATGGTGGAGTTCCTGCGCTCGCACACCAATGTGGTTTTCCAGCCGGGCTTCGACGATCCGCGCTATTCGGGCATCAACCCATATGCGCTCGGCTTCGCGATGATGCGGGATATCGAGCGCATCTGCACCGAGCCGACAGCCGAGGACCAGCAGTGGTTCCCCGCCATCGCCGGCGCCGCCGATCCCATGGCGGTTCTGCGAGACGTGTGGGCCAACTACCGGGACGAGAGCTTCATCCTGCAGTTCCTCAGTCCACGCCTGATCCGTGAGTTCGGCCTGTTTCATGTGCTGGACGATGCGAATGAGTCCACCCTGCGCGTCGAGGCGATCCACGACGAACGGGGCTACCGCAAGATCCAGCGCGCGCTGGCGCAGCACTACGATATCGCGTGGACGCTGCCGGATATCCAGGTGGTGGATGTCAACCTGGCAGGAGACCGGCGTCTGATCGTACACCATCGCGCGTTGAACCGCGTGTTGCTGGAAGAGCGTGACACGAGGTTCGTGCTGCAGCACCTGGCCGATCTGTGGGGCTATGACGTGCTGATGAAGGAAATCGATCCGGAGACCGACTCGGTCCTGAAGGAGCACGCGGCGACCCCACGCTCGGGTGTCCTGCAGCCGGATAGCGCCTGACCGACGCAGCCGGGGCTACAGCGTCGGCGACGAGCCGAGAATTTCATCTGTATAGAGAAATGAAGCAGTCCCGCCGGCGGATGGCCGGCGGGATTGCTCCGCTCACGATGCCGACGCGCGCGTGCCGGCCTGTTGCGTCACGCGCCTTGCCGCCGGCGAAGCCAAATCGGGTCAGCGGCTGTTGCCGCCGCCGCCGCTCGGTGACGAACGGACAGGGTTGGTAGCATCGGGCTGTGTGGACCCTGTCGGGCCAACAGTGGCGGGGTAACTCTTCCCGGTTTGGCTGGCCTGGCTGTTCATGCCGTACGTGCCGGTGGTCGCGGTCCCGGTGCTGCCGGTGGCCGGCAGGCTCTCCTGCTGGCTGCCAGTTTCGGTGCCTGTCACAGACTGGCTGCTGCCACCGCCGCCGCCGCTGCCCGCTGCCAGACTTGCCGTGGCAACGCCAGTTGCCAGCAATGACGCCAGGCTGAGAAGGCGTAATGTCTTTGTCATCAATTGCTCCTGTGGCTGATCGGTCGAACCACAGCAACGCTGGGCCCCGATGCCGCGATGCGTGAGCTCACGACAATTCCATCAGGGAATCGCGGTCGCCGTCACGCCGGAAGCGGCTGCTTCGAACGAGGCGTTCACATCGTCATGGACTGGTCAAGCCCAGTCACGATACCAGGAGAACATAACGAACGCCGTTGCTACTCCGCGGCCTTCGCGCGCAGCGGCCAGTCGGCGACATCGATGCGCGGCATGTCGAAGCGGTCGGTGGTGCGGGCGTACCAGCCGCGGCCGTGCATGCGCCCAACCAAATCCAGCTTCGGCGTGTCGATGTAGCACCTGTCGGCATCCAGCACGAATTCATCCGCCACGTGGATGGCGACCACCTTGCCAAGAATCACCGCGCGATCCACGCCGACTTCGACGATGACCAGCCGCTCGCACTCGAACGAAACCGGGCTTTCCGCAATCCGCGGCGGCTTCACGCGCGACGAGGGCGCCGTGCTCAGGCCCGCCTCGGCAAGCTCGTTCACATCCTTTTCGAAATCGATCGCGGTGATGTTCATCTGTTCGGCCAGCCGATTGCTGACGAGATTGACCACGAACTGGCCCGTTCGACGGATATTGCCACCGGTGTCCTTCACGTCGCCCGGCGCGCGGCCGCCGATGCCGATCGCAACGACAGGCGGATTGCCGGAAACCGCGTTGAAGAACGAGAACGGCGCTGCATTCACCGTGCCGTCGATGTCCTGCGTGGTCACCCAGGCGATCGGACGCGGCACCACCGTGGAAACCAGTAGCTTGTAGATATTCTCGTTCGGCGTCTTGTCGAATTCGAACAGCATGAACGGACCCTTGTGCATTTGCGAATGGAAGCTGAGCGTTACGCGCCGGAACCGGACCTGTCCAGGCGCGGCACCGCGCGGCAGGATGCGGCTATTGCGTCCAGCCTGCATCCTTCGCCGCGCTATCCGATGTTGAGTGCCAGTTGCTTTGCGGCGGTCTGCCTGCGAGCCGCCTCGCCCGCTTCGTCGTAGGACTGCCGTCGGTGACAGTGGCGCCGCTGTGGCCTTTGCGATGTGGCCCTGGTGACCGTCATGCGCATCAGCGCGCAAGCTCAGCCATCCAGCGCGCCAGGTTCGCCAGTTCCGGCGTCCGTACGGGACTACCGAGTGGTCCGGTGACACGTACTACGATCTCAGGCGGGTTCGGCAATGCAGGTTGCAACGTGATCCTGACATCGAGTGCCTGCGTCGCGAGGTGCAAGCCACCGGCGAATCTTGCTTCACCCGCGATGCCCGTCAGCAGTCCTTCATCCAGCAACAGATCGCCATGCGACAGGCTGGCTCGCAGATCCAGCCGGTCGAACCCGGTTGCCCCCGATGCCAACGCGTCGCTCGCCGCAGCTTCGGCAGCTTTCGTATCGGGCTTCTCGATGGCCAGCTTCATGCGGAACAGATCGAATCCCGACAATGCGCCATCGGCCACCGTCAGCCCGGCCTGCCCGTCTAACGTCGCGACGATGGCCGATGGGCTGTAGCCGGTCGCCGCAAGCCGCAAGCTTCCATCCACTCGCCCGGACAGCAGATCGATCGGCGCATCGGCCAGCGGACCGTCGATCGCGGCATTGCTGAGCCGGACCTGTAGCGAAAGGGAGGGGGGACCGGCCGCGGCATCGAACGCGAACTCACACGAGACAGCGCCCGAGCCAAGCTTCGCGGAAAATCGCTCGAACCGCAGCCTGTCGTCCGCTACCGCGAGATCAACCGATGCGTCCCGCAGCACTGGTCGCGAGCCGGCGAGCAGGCTCCCCACCTCGACCCGCAGATCACCCCGCCAACCGCGCAGGATGCCCAACGGCAACGGCACGTCGGAGTCCACATCCGGCAGAGGGACCGCCAATGAGTCGGCATGGATGTGGCCGGTAAGATGCGGCTCGGCGCCGCCTTGGTCCAGCGCGACATCCCCACCTGCGTGCAGTGTCGCTGCGGTCAGGTCGAACGTATTGGCGGCGAGTCGGCTGGGAGCGCCCGCAAGATGCGCCACCAGCGACAGCGAACCGTCGCCGAGCCAGGCAGGCAGTCCTGGAACTCCGAGCCGCTCAGACAGTCCGAGCATTGCGATCAGCCTGCGTGCGCCCGGGTGGTGCAGCGTGAGCGTACCGGTCCACGCGCCTGAATGCAGGTTGATTGTCGGTCTCGCCCCCAGTTGCGCATCGGCCAAAGCCAGCCGTGCGCTCGTGGCGAGCGCGTCCTGCGGTCCATCGGCCTGTACCTCCAGCTTCGCAGGTCCATGCCAGAAGGCGGGCGTCGCGCGCCAGGCATTCGGCAACAGGTCCGCCAGCGGCGACGCATCGCTCGTAACCAGGGTGAGCACGCCATCGCTCAGCCTGCCACCCTCACCGAGCATCCCCGACGCGACGACATGTGCGCCCCTCGCGACGCCCTCGAGCCGCCGCAACAGGACTCTGCCGGCCTCGATCGCGGCATCCACGGCGAGTCCAGTGATCGTTGATCCGGCCCATGTCGCCTGCCGAACGTTGAAGCGCAATTCGGCATCCACGCCGGACGCCAGGCGGGACAGATCAGCCAGGTCTGGTGGACGAACCGGCAACCAGGGATCGAGCGCCAAACGGTCCAACGTCAGATCGGCCTTAAGGGATGGCGGCTCGCCGCGTTTGAAGCTGATGCTGCCCACGATGGGCGCGTCATCGACGCTGCCGGCGAGCTGGCTGAGCGAAATCTCGCCGCCGCCCGTCACCACGTGCGCCGAAAGCTCTGCCCGCTGGAGCACGCCGTTCGGTGCACCCGACACCAACCCCGCCGGAAGTGTCCCGGGCATCGCCTCGTCAAGCCACCGCAGCGTCGTTCGCAGCACCGGCGCATCGAGCCTCGCGTCCCCTTCGAACCGTGGATGCGCCGGATCGTCCCGCGCGATGCGACCGCTCAGGTGAAGCCTGCCGTTCCCCGGCAGCGATGCGCTCGCATCCCGCACCACAAGGTCGTTGCCCACGAGGTCAAACGCCGCCCGCACGTGTTCGAGGGTGCCGCCGCCCAATGACGCCGCCTCGGTGGAGAAGTCGAACCCGATCGGAACATCGATCCCGGCGATCGTGGTGCCGGCACGCAGGAGCACGGGCAGCCAAGCATCCAGGTCCAGTCGGCTGGCGGACAACGCGATATCCAGCTTTTGTTGCGGCGCCACGCGCAGTGCGACCGAGCCGCGGGCGGGCGACCCGCCGATCTCGAGTGCCAGGTCATTGACGGCCGCCAGACCGCTGCCGACCACCAGCCGGCCGTCCGCACGGAACGGCACCGGCGGTGCTGGCAGCAGCACCCCGAGATTGGGACCGTGGCTGGCAATAGTGCCGGCGAGCGTGCCGTCCGCGGCCAACTGTCCGGTGAGACTGGCGCCGAGCCCACTGGCCTTGCCTTGGCCATCCAACGTCGCATTGAGCCCGGCCGCGCCATCTGCACCCGCCGAGGTCAGCCGCGCCGTGAAGTTCCAGGACAAATCACGGAATTGCGCCGTTCCTGACGCCGTCAGTGCACCGGTTTCCAGAGTCGCGAGCGCCGCATCGATGCCGGTGAAGGCGAGCCGCCCCGCCGTCAATCTCCCGTTCTCGATGCGCACGGCGAACGCGGCCAGCCAAGGCGGCGGTCGCGTCTGAAACATTCCGGGTTCGGTCGGCCAAGGAATGTGCAGATCAGGCCCGCGCAATATCAACTCACGTGCATCGACACGTCCGCCGATCAGTGGCCAGAGCGCCACCCGTAACCGCAATGCATCGACATGGATCGAAAGGTCCGTGGGTCCGCTTCCGCCGACGTTCACCTGGGCCGCCGTCAGCATCGGTTGCGGCAGCAGCGTGAGAGTGATGGGCCCCCGGATGGTTACCGGCTGGCCGAGGGTGGCTGACGCGAGCACCTCGATCGTGGCGCGGTAACGGGTCCAGTCGAGCCACTGCGGTATCAGCCATGCGGCAACCAGGACCAGCGCGGCGAACGCTGCCAGCCCGGCCAACCATGTGCGCCGGCACGGCACGTCAGGTGGCGGCCCCATAGCCACCGCCGCCCGGCGTTTCGATCACGAACACGTCGCCGGGCTCAAGTTCGGCGCTGTCGGTGCCGGTCAGCACTTCATGCGTGCCATCGGCGCGTTCGATCCATTGGCGCCCGACCGTGCCGTCCTCGCCGCCGTCCAGACCGAACGGTGCGACATTGCGCCGCGACGCGACGATGACGGCGGTCATCGGCTCCAGGAAGCGGATGCGCCGGATTGCACCGTCGCCGCCGCGCCACTCCCCGCCGCCGCCGGAGCCGCTGCGGATCGCAAAGCGTTCGAGCCGTACCGGGTAGCGGAGCTCCAGCACCTCGGGATCGGTCATGCGCGTATTGGTCATGTGCGAGTGGATTGCCGATGTACCGTGAAAGCCCGGCCCCGCGCCGGTGCCGCCACAGATGGTCTCATAGTACTGTCGGTGCGCGTCGCCGAACAGGAAGTTGTTCATAGTCGCCTGCGAGCACGCGATCGGCTTCAGCGCGCCGAACAGTGCGTTGCAGGTGGCCTGCGAGACCTCGGTGTTGCCGGCCACCACCGCGGCACCTGGCGCCGGCGACAGGAACGTGCCGGGTGGGATGATCAGGCGCAGCGGCTTCAGGCATCCGTCGTTTAGCGGGATGTCGTCTGCCACCAAGGTCCGGAACACGTACAGTACCGCGGCACGGGTCACTGCGGGAGGCGAATTGAAGTTGCCTTCGCTCTGTTGGCCGGTGCCGGTGAAATCCACCACCGCGCTTCGGCTGGCACGGTCGACGCTGACGGCAACCCGAAGCGGCAGACCGCTGTCCATCGTGTATTCGAACGATCCGCTGCCGATGCGTTCGATCACCCGGCGGACCTGTTCCTCGGCGTTGTCCATCACGTGGCGCATGTAGGCGCTGACGGTCGGCCAGCCGTGCAAGGCGACGACCCGTTGCAGTTCCTGCACGCCCTTCTCGTTCGCCGCCACCTGCGCCTTGATGTCGGCGACGTTTACGTCGGGACTGCGCGCCGGATATTTTGCACCCGCCAGCAGAGCGCGCAGTTCGGCTTCACGGAAATGACCGCCGTCGACCAGGAGAAAATCGTCGATCACCACGCCTTCCTCTTCCAGCGTGCGCGACGCGGGCGGCGTGGATCCGGGCGTGATGCCACCGATATCGGCGTGATGGCCGCGGCTGCCAACGAAGAACAGGATCGTTTGGCCCGCTTCATCGAATACCGGCGTGATCACCGTCACGTCGGGCAGATGCGTGCCGCCGTTGAACGGGTTGTTCAGCGCCACGACATCGCCCGGCTTCAACGTGTCGCGCCGGTTGTTCAGCACGGTGCGCACACTCTCGCCCATCGCGCCGAGATGCACGGGAACGTGCGGTGCATTCGCCACCAGGAAGCCGACGGCATCGAAGATGGCGCAGGAGAAATCCAGCCGCTCCTTGATGTTGACGCTCATCGAGGTGTTCTGCAGCACGGCGCCGGTTTGTTCGGCGACATTCATGAACAGGTTGTTGAACAGCTCGAGCAGAACTGGATCGGGCCGCTCGCTTCCCGCTGGCACGCGCGTGGCGAGCGGCTCGGTGCGATGCAGGATCATGTGATCCAGCGCGGTGACCTCCGCGGACCAACCCGGTTCCACCACGGTGGTGGCGTTGGCTTCGCGGATCAGCGCCGGTCCGGCGATCCGGTCACCCGCCAGCAGATCGGTGCGGTCGAACACCGGCGCGCGCTGCTCGATGTCGCCGGTGAAGATCTGGATGGTGTCGATCGGCTCCGGCGCGCCGTCTGCCCTGACAGGCAGCGTCGCTTCCCGCACCGCATCGCCGGGCGCGATTGCCTCGACTGCGACTGCTTCCACCACCAACTGCCGATCCGGAGTGGCAAAGCCGAAGCGTGCGCGATGTGCCGCGGTAAAGTCCGCGATGATCTCCGGTTCGCCGCGCAGCGGGACAATCAACGCCGCCTCGGTGCCGGCATACCGCAGATGCAGGTTGCGATACGCCGTGATGCACGCTGGGTCGGCGCCTTGCGCGGCAAGCGCGGCCGTCGCTTCGTCCGCCAGTCGATCCGCAACGTCGGCCAGTTCCGCCATGGCATGCGTCTCGAACGGAATTTCCACGGCCTGTTCGCGCATGACCGTCTGGTCAGCAAGACCCATGCCATAGGCGGAGAGCACGCCAGCATATGGGTGAATGAACACGGTCTCCATCCCGAGCGCATCGGCGACCAAACACGCATGCTGGCCGCCGGCGCCGCCAAAGCATTGCAGTGCGAAGCGGGTGGCGTCGTGGCCCTTTTGCACCGAGACCTGCTTGATCGCATTGGCCATGTTGGCAACTGCGATGTGCAGGAAGCCTTCCGCAACCTGATGCGGCGTGCGCGGCTGGCCGGTGGCTTTCCCGATTTCGTCGGCGAGTGCTGCGAATTTCTCCCCCACGACATCGACATCGAGCGGCTGGTCGCCATTGGGGCCAAAAATCGCCGGGAAGTGGCGCGGCTGGATTTTGCCCACGCAGACGTTGGCGTCGGTCACCGTCAGCGGACCGCCGTTCCGATAGCATGCGGCACCGGGATGGGCGCCGGCCGAATCCGGCCCGACGCGGAACCGTGCGCCGTCGAAATGCAGGATCGAGCCGCCGCCTGCCGCCACCGTGTTGATCGCCATCATCGGCGCGCGCAGACGTACACCGGCCACCGCGGTTTCGAAGGCGCGCTCGAAGCCGCCGGCGTAGAGCGCCACGTCGGTCGATGTGCCGCCCATGTCGAAGCTGATGATGTGGTCGAGCCCAGCCATTGCCGCGGTACGCGCCGCCCCGACGATGCCGCCGGCCGGACCCGACAGGATCGCGTCCTTGCCCTGAAAGCTCACGGCATCCGCCAGGCCGCCGTTCGACTGCATGAAGAACAGCCGCACGCCCGCAAGCTCGGCCGCCACATGTTCGACGTAGCGTCGCAGGATGGGCGAGAGATACGCATCCACCACGGTCGTGTCGCCGCGCGGGATCAGGCGCAGCAGCGGGCTGACGGCGTGGCTGGCGGATACCTGCGCGAAGCCGGCCTCGTGTGCGAGCTCGGCCAGACGGCGTTCATGGTCGGGATATTTCCAGGCGTGGATCAGCACGATGGCGCAGGCGTTGATGCCTTTGGCGCGCGCGCGGGCGAACGCGGTACGCGCGGTGTGTTCGTCCAGTGTCTCGATCTGCTCGCCGTCGACGCCGACGCGGCCCGCGATTTCCACCACGTCTTCGTACAGCATCGACGGCAGCGTGATCGCGAGATCGAACAGCCGCGGGCGTGCCTGGTTGCCGATGCGCAGCGCGTCGGCGAAGCCGCGGTTCACCACAAGCAGCGTGCGCTCGCCCTTGCGTTCCAGCAATGCGTTGGTGGCGACGGTGGTGCCCATCTTGACGGCTTCCACCACGCCGGGCGGGATCGGCGCGTCGAGGTCGATTCCCAGTACCGTTTTGATGCCGGCGATCGCGGCGTCGCGGTAGCGGCCGGGGTTTTCGCTCAGCAGCTTGTGGGTGGAGAGCTGGCCGTCCGAATCGCGCGCGACGATATCGGTGAACGTGCCCCCTCGGTCGATCCAGAACTGCCATTTGCCAGCAGGCATCAAACGTGTCCCCAATTTCCGCCGCCTCGCCCTGGCATGGCAATGGGCCACGAAACCGCGGGCGAGAAAAGGGAGGTTCGGCATGAACCTGCACCGCTTGCTGGGCCGGCGGCTGGCCGAGGGGCGGCCGGTGCGCGTCGGCCTGATCGGGGCGGGGAAGTTCGGCTCGATGTTCCTGTCCCAGGTGCCGTCCACGCCGGGAATCGAGGTCGCGGCGATCGCCGATCTGGCGCCGGATCGTGCGCGCGAGGCCTGCCGGCGCGTCGGCTGGACCGACGACCGGATCGGCGCGACGCACTTCACCGACGATACGGCGGCGATGATCGCGGGACCGGACATCGAGGTGGTGGTGGAGGCAACCGGCCACGCGCCCGCGGGCATCACACATGCGCGGTGCGCGATCGCCGAGGGCAAGCATGTCGTGATGGTCAATGTGGAAGCCGATGTGCTGGCGGGCGTCGCGTTGGCGCGTGAAGCCGAGCGGGCGGGCGTGGTCTATTCGCTAGCCTATGGCGATCAGCCGGCGCTGATCTGCGAGATGGTGGACTGGGCGCGCGCGTGTGGCTTCCGCGTGATCGCCGCCGGCAAGGGAACCAAGTATCTGCCGGAGTATCACGCGTCCACGCCGGCAACCGTATGGGGCTATTACGGACTGACCGAGGAACAGGCGCGGATCGGCGGGATGAATCCGCAGATGTTCAACTCGTTCCTGGACGGCACGAAGTCGGGCATCGAGATGGCGGCGGTGGCAAATGCGACCGGTCTAACGCCGCCGCCTGATGGGCTCGGGTTTCCGCCGTGCGGCACGCACGAGATGGCCGAGTTGCTGCGCCCTGCCGGTCAGGTGGAGGTGGTTTCCAGCCTGCACCGCGACGGCACGCCGGTGGCGAACGACCTGCGCTGGGGCGTCTATGTACTGTTCGAGGCGCCGAACGAATACACGGCGCGCTGCTTCAAGGAATATGGGGTTGTGACTGATGCATCGGGGTGGGTGTCGGCGTTGTACCGGCCGTTCCATCTGATCGGGCTGGAGTTGAATATCTCGATCCTGTCTGCGGCATTGCGCGGCGAGGCAACCGGCGCGCCTACGGGTTTCCGCGCAGATGTGGTGTCCACCGCGAAGCGGGATTTGCGGGCGAGTGAGTTTTTGGACGGTGAAGGTGGCGGCTGCGTCTGGGGCAAGCTGCTGCCCGCGCGCACAAGCGTGGAGATTGGCGGTCTGCCGATCGGCCTGGCGAACCGCGTCAAGCTGGTGCGCGACATGCGTGCTGGGCAGTGCATCACCTGGTCTGATGTGCACATCGACGAGACGGATGAAACGTACCGCTATCGGCGGGAGATGGAACTTGATCACGCGTCATGGCCGGGCTTGACCCGGCCATCCGTTGCGACACCGGTGGCAGCAGGGATGGCCGGGACAGCCCGGCCATGACGATCGATCACGCACGGCCATGACGATTGGTCACGCCCCGCCATGACGAACAAGCTTTAGCCGCGCATGAACGCGTTCAGTTCCGGTGTCGGAATTCCCGTGTCGATGTAGCCCAACGTTCCGTGCTCCTTCACCTCGCGCGCCGCGTGCAGCAGCCCGGTCATCGCGGCGCGATACAATGACGTAGCAAGGCTGATACGTTTCACGCCGGCCTCCGCAAGCTCCGGCACCGAGAACGACTTTCCCTTGATCCCAGCCATGAAGTTGAACGGCTTCGACAGCGCAGCACACACCGTCCGCACCGCGGCAAGATCCGGCAGGCCAGGCGCCATGAGCACATCCGCGCCCGCCGCCTCGAACGCCTGCAGGCGTCTGATCGTGTCATCCAGATCGGGATTGCCCCGGATGAAGTTCTCCGCGCGCGCCGTCAGCGTGAATGGAATGGGCAACTTGCGTGCCGCCTCCACTGCCGCCGCGATGCGCTCCCTCGCATGTCCCGCATCGAACAGCGGCCGCTGCGGATCGCCGGTCGCATCCTCGATCGAGCCGCCGACCAAGCCGATCTCGCAGGCGCGACGGATGGTGTCCGCGGCAGCGTCCGGCGCGTCACCGAACCCCTTCTCCAGGTCGGCCGACACCGGCAGGTCGGTTGCCTCGACCACCGCGCGCGCATGGGCCAGGGACTCGTCGCGCGTGATCATGCCGTCGCGCCGGCCAAGCATGCCCGCTGCCGCGCCGCTCGATGTGGCGAGCGCCACAAAGCCGACCCCCGCCAGGATGCGCGCGGACCCCGCATCCCACGCATTGGCGATCACGAACGCGCCCGATGCCGCGTGCAATGCGCGGAACCGATTGGCCTTGTCGATTTGGTTCATTGTCGCTCCCCTCAGTCTTCCTTCTATCAGCCCTGCATAGCATGACCCTTGGTTGACGCGCGAAGGGGCCTGTTCCAGCCTTCGCGCAACAATCTGGAGACCGAGATGGCGAGCGATTACACCGTCGGCGATCTGGTGGCCGAATTCCTCTCGCAATGTGGCGTGACCACTGCGTTCGGCATCGCCTCGGTGCACAACATCCCCATGCTGGATGCGATCGGCCGGCGCAATGCCATCCGCTTCATGATGGCGCGCGGCGAACTGGGCGGCGCGCATATGGCGGACGGCTATGCCCGCGTCTCCGGCGGACTGGGCGTGATCATCTCGTCCACCGGCCCGGGCGCGGCGAACGCGATCGGCGGACTGATCGAGGCGCGCTTTTCCGGCTCATCGGTGCTGCACATCACCGGCCAGACATCGACGAAGTTCGTCGATCGCGAGATGGGCACTGTGCACGACGCACCCGACCAGCTTGGCATGCTGCGCTCGGTTTCCAAGAGCGCCTACCGGATCCGTTCCGCGCAGCAGGCGATCGGCGTGCTTACCCGGGCGGCGGTGGATGCACTGACGCCGCCAACCGGTCCGGTCAGCGTGGAGGTGCCGATCGACCTCCAGCGCGCGCCGGTCGAACGCCCGGCGAACTTCGACAGTTTTGTTCTGCCGCTGCCGCCGCCGCGCACGCCGTCCGATATCGAACTGGACGAACTCGCCGCACGCATCGTTGCGGCGAAGCGGCCGATGCTGTGGCTGGGTTCCGGTGCGCGTCGCGCGAGCGCGGAAGTGCACAAGTTGCTCGATCTCGGTTTTACGGCAATCAACAGCATCAACGGCAAAGGGACGGTTTCCGAAGACCATCCGATGAGCCTTGGCGGTTTGGACGGCAACGGCATGCCGAAGGTCCAGCAGTTCTACCAGACGGTGGATCTGATGCTCGCCGTCGGCACGCGTCTGCGCGGTCAGGAGACCGGGGATTTTGTCATCAAGCTCCCGCCGAACCTGATCCAGATCGACACCGATCCACTGGCCAACGGACGTACCTATGCCAATTCGTTCTTCGTCTGCGGCGATGCGCAGGCGACACTGGAGGTGCTGCTGCCGCGGATCGAGGGGCGACTGAAGGTCGATCCTGCATATCGCACGGACTTCGCCGCGCTGAAGCAGACCGCACGTGCCGACTTTCTGGCCACGCTCGGCGTCTATGGCAGCTTCCCCGAGCAGTTGCGTCGCGTCATGCCGAACGACGCGATCTGGGTGCGCGACGTGACGCAAAGCAACACCACCTGGGGCAATCGCATTTTCCCGGTGTACAGCCCGCATCAGAGCGTGTTTCCGGTCGGCGCCGGCATTGGCCAGGGGCTGTCGCTCGGCCTCGGCGCCGCCGCAGCGGCGAACGGGCGCAAGACCGTGGTGATGACCGGCGATGGCGGCTTCTTCCTCAATGTCGGCGAACTGTGGACCGCGGTGCAGGAGAACCTCGATCTCAGTATCATCGTGATGAATGATCGCGGCTACGGCGTTATCAAGCGGATTCAGGACGCGACAGCACAGGGGCGCCGCTTCTTCGCCGATCTGCAAGGCCCCGATCTGGGGCAGCTTGCCGCGCTCGCCGGCATTCCGTTTTGGAAGGTGCAGAGCGCCGATACGTTCGGTGCGACGGTTAGAAAATCGATCGCACACACGGGGCCGAGCCTGGTGGAAGTCGACATGACCTCGGTCGGCGAATTCCCCGCTTACTACCCATTCAACCAGCGCCTCGCCACCTGATCCGCCATGC
>DATMND010000241.1:0-35644 GCA_035569235.1 Acetobacteraceae bacterium
CGGTGGCGGTCGCAGGATTCTTTTCGGAATCGCGCCTACGGTCGCCCGATTCTTTTATGCCCTACAGAAATGAGGGGATGAGTGAGATCCGGGAGCGTACTTGAAGCAGGCGCACCAGTTTCAGAATCAGCGGACATCGGATCGAGACTCGATTTGTGAATGCCCTTGTACACTGGCCAATCCCCTGGTATCATTCCGACCTTGAACTAATGTGCGTGCAGCAGGCAGGATTTATAGCAATTGGTCACCCACTCGACGCAGCGGGTTGATACGATCTGGGCATCACTTTGGCGTCAGCCCGCTATCCCCGCCCGCCTTGACGTCCCCGCCCCCCACGCCGGCACACTTGGCTTTCAACCCGTACCAAGGGCCTGCCCATGCAACTGCACCAATTCGGCCGCCTCCCACCCGTTTCCACGCTCACCCTCGGCGGCGGCGGCCTCGGCATGCTATGGGGGCCGACCACGTTCGACGAATGTGTCGCCACGGTGCATGCCGCGGTCGCCGGTGGGATCAAGCTGCTGGACCTCGCGCCCCGCTACGGCGACGGCAAGGCCGAGCAGGTCGTGGGGGAGGCGTTCGGCGGCGAGCTGCCGGCTGGTGTCCGCGTCACCAGCAAGTGCAACCTCCCCAACCCACCGCCCGGCGAGATCGAGGGAATCGTGCGCCGGTCGATCGAGGGCAGCCTGCAACGTCTGCGCCTGCCGCGGCTCGACGTGTTCTTCCTGCACTCCAACGTCGTGCCGGACGAGGCCTTCATGGCGGGATGGCGCGACGCTGCCAGTCGCATGACCCCCTATCCGATTTTCGTCGCGCACGTCCGCCCGGTCTTCGAGCGGCTGGTCGCCGAGGGGCTGATCGGCGCCTGGGGACTGACCGGCATCGGCCATCCCGACACCATCATCAGGTTATTGAACGAGCGGCCTGCGCCGGCTGCCGTGCAGTGCATCGCCAACCTGCTGGACTCGCCTGGTGGGCTGAAGTTCTTCGACGGACTGGCGAAGCCGCGCGCGGTGATGGCGGCGGCGCACTCGAACAGCGTCGGCGTAATGGGGATCCGAGCGGTGCAGGCTGGCGCGCTGACCGCCGCCATCGACCGCCCACTGCCGGACGATCATCCGGAAGTTCGCGATTACGCCCGCGCGTCCGGCTTTCGCCGCCTGTGCGCGGAGCTTGGCGCCAATCCGGCGTTGATCGCGCACCGCTATGCGCTGTCGCTCGACGTCGACACGCTGGTGCTGGGGGTGAAGAACCGCGAGGAACTGGCGGAGTGCGTTGCCGCAGCCGAGGCCGGACCACTGCCGGCCGAACTTGTCGCTCGCGTCGATGCATCGGTCGATCGGACACAGGACGCTTAACATCGCCTTGTGTCCGGG
Organism: Acetobacteraceae bacterium; assembly: GCA_035569235.1. GTDB lineage: Bacteria > Pseudomonadota > Alphaproteobacteria > Acetobacterales > Acetobacteraceae > JAMXLO01. The sequence goes on from DATMND010000241.1 coordinate 1,377, forward strand.
CGATATACGGACAGGAGCATCGTTCGAACCGCCGTCAAGGATAATCCATGGCACTCGCGCGCCAGCATCAGGCGAAGACCGAGCGACTTGAAGTGCGCTGTCCCCGGCCACCAAATCACTGCTCAGCAATGCCGCTAAAATGCAGCATACAACGGTGACTGACTTCTTGTTCAGCAGCGCTGTCCGCGCGGCCGAGGATGTTCTGGTGTTTCCACGCGTATTCGAGATCAGCACAAATAAGGGTTGGAATACGCTGATGGCGCTGCTCGACCCGCCACCCGACGAGGAGCCCAACGCCGCGCTCGTGACACTGCTTGCCGGGGGGCGACCGCAGGTGTGACCGGCCGCGCGATCGAGCCCCTCGATCAGACGCACGACCTCGGCGCCTTCAACTGTGGGAATCCAGCGCTCGATGCTTGGCTCCGCGACCGCGCCATGCGGAACCAGGAGACCGGCCACTCCCGGACCTTCGTGGTCGCGGAGAACGGCCGCGTGATCGCGAACTATGCGCTGTCCACCGCGTCCGCTGCGCGCATCGCGTTGCCGGGATCGCTTCGGCGCAATGCGCCCGATCCCGTGTCACTGTTGCTGCTCGGCCAGTTGGCGGTGGACAGGTTGCATCGGGGCAAAGGGCTGGGATCCGTGTTACTGCGGGATGCGTGCCCGCGGACGCTCGCCGTCCTGCGGCACGCCGGTTTCCGCGCACTCGCAACACATCCGATCGACGACGACGCCGTCCGGTTCTACGCCCGCTTCGGATTCACATTGGTTCCGGATTCCCGACCGCTGTTGATGGTTCTGTCGGTCCGACATCTCGCGTCCGCGCTGGCAGCGTCGCGTCGGTAGCGTCGAGGTAAACGCAGGGCAATCGAATGAAGCTGAAGCGCTCAGGGAGCTGCCCGGGTCAAGCCCGGGGCAGGCTCTGAAACCCGCCCGGTGGCGTTGCCCCCGGGACCCCCACCAAAGGCGGAGCTTTTGGAATCCCATACTAAAGTGAAGGGTTCCAAGGGCTCTGCCCTTGGCGGAGTCCAGAGGCGGAGCCTCTGGTCGGGTTCGGGGTGAACCCCGGGCCCGTTGCCACTTGTCGGCGCGGGTCCTACCCTGACCGCAGATAGCGTTCCGACTGCACGTGGCCGGACCGCTGATGGCGAGCAACCCCGAAACAGAGGGAACGAGAACGATGAAGGTCGGCCAGGCAGTTGCGGAAATCATGAAGCGCGAGGGGATCGAGATCCTCTGCGGCTACCCGGTCAACCACCTGCTGGAATACGCCGCTGCGGCCGATATCCGCCCGGTCATCGTGCGTCAGGAGCGCATCGGGATCCACATGGCCGACGCGATCTCCCGCGTCACCTCCGGCAAGAAGATCGGCGCCTTCTGCATGCAGCACGGCCCCGGTAGCGAGAACGCCTATGGTGGCGTCGCCCAATCTTACAGCGAGTCCGTGCCACTTCTGGTCATCCCACAGGGCTACCCGCGGCGCATTGCCGGCATCGATCCGAACTTCAGCGCGTCGCGCGAGATGCGCGGCGTGGCGAAGATCGCCGAGCATGTGATCGTGCCGGGTGAAATTTCCAACGCCATGCGGCGTGCCTTCAACAACCTGCGCAACGGCCGCAGCGGTCCGGCCATCGTTGAAATCCCGACTGATATCTGGGGCGAGGAGATCGGCGATCTCGACTACACGCCGGTCAGTCACGTGCGCTATGCGCCCGACCCGGCGGACATTCGGAAAGCGGCTGCGGCGATCCTGGCGGCCAAGCGGCCGGTGATCTACGCCGGTACCGGCGTGCAGTGGGCTGAGGCATGGCCGCAGTTGCGCACCTTCGCCGAACTGCTCGGCGCACCGGTCACCACGAGCCTGGGCGGCAAGAGTTCGTTCCCAGAGAACCACCCGCTGTCGCTCGGCTCGGGCGGCAACGCGGTGCCCAAGACGGTACACCACTTTGTCGCCAATGCCGACCTGATCATCGGCATTGGCTGCTCGTTCACCGAGACCAACTTCGGCATCAAGTTCCCAAAAGGGAAAAAATTCATCCACGCGACACTTGATCCGAACCACCTCAACAAGGACGTCCCCGCCGCTGTCGGCCTGGTGGGCGACGCGGCGTTGACGCTCGACGCGCTGATCGGCGAATTGAAGCAGTCCATCAAGTCGAACCGCGACATCAGCGAGGTGGTGCGCGAGATCACCGCGGTCCGCGCCGAGTGGATGGCGCAGTGGAAGCCGCTGCTCGATTCAAACGAGGCGCCGATCAGCCCGTATCGCGTGATCTGGGAATTGATGCAGGGCACCGACCCGAACAACACCATCATTACCCATGATGCCGGGAGCCCGCGTGATCAGATCTCGCCGTTCTGGGTGTCCACCGAGCCGATGTCGTATATCGGCTGGGGCAAGACCACGCAGCTTGGCATGGGGCTGGGTCTTGCGATGGGCGCGAAGCTGGCGAAGCCTGACAAGCTCTGCATCAACTTCTGGGGCGATGCGGCGATCGGCTTCACCGGCATGGACTTCGAGACCGCGGTGCGCGAGCGCATCCCCATCCTGTCCTGCCTGATGAACAACTTCTCCATGGCGATCGAGCTGAAGGTGATGCCGGTGTCGACCGAGAAGTACCGGTCCACCGACATCTCCGGCAACTATGCCGACATGGCGAAGGCGTTTGGCGGATATGGGGAGCGCGTGACTGATCCCGGCCAGATCAAGGCGGCGATCCAGCGCGGCATCGAGCAGACGCAGCAGGGCAAGCCGGCGCTGCTGGAGTTCATCACCGCCAAGGAGACGCGGGTTTCGAAGTTCTGAACCACGCGTCGTGCCCGGGCCTGTCCCGGCTATCCGTGCGACACTGTGCCGGCAGAGATGCCCGGGGCAAGCCCGGGCATGACGACTTTGTAGCTTCGTGTCATGGCCGGGCTTGACCCGGCCATCCCTGCCACACCTGCGTTGCGACGGATGGCCGGGTCGAGCCCGGCCATGACGGACAGGAAAGAGGGAGAACTCAGTTGGCCAAATTCAAGATCGCAACGCCCGCCGGGGCGAGCTTCACTGTCGCGGGCGGCGGCTACGAATACGAGATGGAACCGCTTGAAGGCATCGACGCCGAAATCGTCGAAGGTCCGACCGACGATGACGGTTTCATCGCATTCGTTAAGGACGCTGACGCCGTCTACGCAAAGGGCATGCGCTTCAGCAAAAAGGTGGTTGACGGGCTGCCTGAGAAGTGCCGCGCCATCGTGCTGGGTTCCGTCGGCGTGGACAGCGTGGACGTCGTTGCAGCAACGGCGCGCGGCATGCCGGTCACCAACTGCCCGGACACGTTCATCGACGAAGTCGCCGATCATGCGATGATGCTGTTGCTTTCCAGCTTCCGCCGCACGATCGAGCAGGACCGCATGGTGCGCGAGGGCCGTTGGCGCGAAGGGCGTCCGGCGCTGTTGTCAATCCCGCGCCTGTTGGGCCAGACCCTCGGACTCATCGCATTCGGCCATGTCGCGCGTGCGGTTGCCAAGCGTGCCAAACCATTTGGCTTACGCGTCATCGCCTACGACCCGTTCATCGAGGAACTGGTCATGATCGAGCATGGCGTGATCCCGTCCACGCTCGAAGAGGTGCTGTCGCAGTCGGACTTCGTCTCCATGCACGCGCCGGCGACACCCGAGGCCGAGGGCATGCTGACCGAGAAACACTTCCGCATGATGAAAAAGACCGCGATCTTCATCAACACCGGACGCGGTCCGACGGTGCAGGAGGCCGGGCTGATCAAGGCGCTGCAGGAAGGCTGGATCGCGCATGCCGGCCTCGACGTTCTGGAGATCGAGCCGCCAGGCAACAACAATCCGATCCTGGGGATGCCGAATGTCACGCTCAGTGCGCACACAGCGTCCGCGTCGGCACGCTTCGATCCGGCGCGCAAACGGCACGTTGGGCGCGAGCTGGCCCTCGTGCTGAACGGCAAGTGGCCGATGAGCTGTGTCAATCCGGCGGTGCTGATGAATTCGAAGCTGCGCCGCTGGCAACCGGTCTCGATGGAGCGCGGCCCAAACAGTTAGGGCAAAATCCCCTGTCCCGCTTGCGGGGCAGGGCAAGCTCGCACTCGCCCGGACGTTCTGCCGCGTATCATCGTCGCGGCAGCGTGGTCACTCATGCGTCATCGGCCCGCCGAATACGGTCTCTTCCCTTTCCTGCCGCCGCTGCTAACATCCCCGGTAACAACAGTGCCTCCGACCCGTCGCGAGCGCACACAAAAACCTCGGAGGATATCCGATGACAACAGCTGCAAATGCTGCATTCGGCGATTCCGAAGCGGCACACCGCGCCCAACTCCGGCGTGCGGTCATCGCCAGCACCGTCGGCACGACCATCGAGTGGTATGACTTCCTGCTCTATGGCACTGTTACGGGACTGGTCTTCGGCAAACTGTTCTTCCCAAAGTCGGCCCCGCTCGTTGGCGTGCTCGAGGCCTTCGCGGTCTTCTTCATCGGATTTGTCGGGAGGCCGATCGGGGCGGCAATCTTCGGCCACTATGGCGACCGCATCGGGCGCAAGGCGACCCTGATCGTAACCCTGCTGGTGACCGGCGCCGCTACAGTGGCCGTCGGCCTCGTTCCAACCTACGACAGCATTGGCATCTGGGGTGCCGTGCTGCTGACAGTCATTCGCCTGATCCAGGGCATCGGCGTCGGCGGTGAATGGGGCGGCTCGGTGCTCCTGGCAATGGAATGGGCACGCACGAGCAAGAACCGTGGGTTCCTCTCGGCCTGGCCGCAATTCGGCGCACCCGCGGGGCTGTTCCTCGCCAACTCGGCAGTGCTCTTGTTCAGTTGGCTCTCGGGCGATCAGTTCCTCGTCTGGGGCTGGCGCATCCCGTTCCTGATCAGCATCGTCATGGTCGGCGTAGGTCTATGGATCCGTCTCGGCATTTTCGAGACCCCTGTGTTCCAAAGGATTCTGGACGAAGAGCGCATCGAGCGCGCACCGGTGTGGGAAGTGCTGAAGCGCCAGCCGAAGCAGGTCGCACTGACCGCGCTGCTGCGACTGCCGGAACAAGCGCCTGGCTATATCGTCGGCGCTTTCATCTTCACCTACGGCACGACAGTGCTCGGGTTCTCGCGCGACTTCCTGCTGATCGCCGTCATCTGCCAGACCGTCCTCGGCTTCCTCTGGGTGGTCGTCGCCGGGCATCTGTCGGACCGCGTCGGCCGCAAGAACATGTACATGCTGGGCTGCGTGTTCATGGGGATCTTCGGCTTCATCTACTTCGCCATGCTCAACACCAGGGATCCGGTCGTGGTCTTCATCGCCATTGCGATCTCGCTGATCCCGGTGATGACCCAGTACGGGCCGGAGGCGGCACTGATCGCGGAAAGCTTCACGCCGCGGCTGCGCTACAGCGGCGCCTCGCTCGGCTACCAGCTTGCGTCGGTCATCGCCGGCGGTCCCTCGCCGTTCATCGCGACGTGGCTGTTCGCGACGTACGGCTCAACCTTTCCAATCGCCCTTTACATCCTGCTGTGCGCCATCGTTGGCATCTGCGCGACGGCGATGCTGACGGACTACACGAACAAGGATATCTCGGAGGAATACGCCGGGGTGTAGGCGTGGGCCGGCGGGAGGCGGCGCGACAGCGTCCGCTGCGCGCCGGCCAAACCAGCTGATCCCAAGAGCTCAGGCGGTGGCCCGCCGATTGGCATTCAGTCTCGCGTCGACCAGCCCGACCGTGTCGTCGAGCACGGCATTCCGCATGCCCCGTTGCGCCGCGATGGTCTGCACTAGGCGGTCCACCCGCTCGATATTTGGTGCGCCGGCGAATAGAGCGCGTGCAGCCGAGGACGGTCGAACCAGTGTCAGCGCCGCGTCGGCGTACTTTTGGAACGGTACCAGATCGTCGGGCGATGCACCCAGCCCGACGCACAGCTCACGCACCCAATCGTACATCTTGCGCGATGCATCGAGGTCGGTATGCACGGCCTCCTTGATGGATCGCGCTGCATCCGGCTGGACGCAGCGGTAATTGCCGGTGCACAGCATTGCCCACTTGGCCAGCGGCACGAAAATCGAATCGTGCACCTTGAGTTTCACCGGAAGGTCGATATGCGCGTCACCTGCGTCGAAGCGGATCGCCTCGATCTCCGTCTGCATCTGGCGCAGCATTGCCGTGTGCGTATCGGAATCGATTCGCGCCGCCTTGAAGTTGGTCGGCAGCGTGACCTGCAGCACGTTGATCTTTTCTTCCGGCGGCCGGAACGCCTGTGGATCCGGGCTGCACAAAGTCATCAGCGCGGGATCGAAATTCTCCCAGACCGTCGCGTCGGTGTAGCAATGTGCCAGTTGGTCGGTCGCAAGACCGGGTATGCGCTTCAGGTAGGGCAGCGGCGGCATGTTCATGATCGACATGCACGGCACGCGGGACCTGGCCACCGCATCCAGCAGCTCGCGCACGCCCGGCGAGCGGTATTGCGGTTCCTGCATCGCGAGTGCGACGAGGTCATAGTCGGCCGGGTTGACCGCTTCCGGAGCGGCGGCTGTCAGCCTGCCCGGAAGTTTACGCGAATCGATCTCGATCGGCGCGTCTCTTCCCTTTATCGGCAGGCGCACGCGGATGCCGTCGTTGTTGATCGCCTCCACCTCGGCGGGGAGACACACCAGCGTCACGTTGTGCCCCCCGAAAAGCAGCTTGCTCGCCAGCAGCGACCCGTAGGACGCGCCCATGATCAGCACATTGTATGTGGCCACCTGGTATCCTCCCAATCTAACGACAGGACGGCGTGAACCGCCGTTCCTGGTGAAGACGGTGCTCGCGCGCCGCTTGGGACAGTCTGGCACATGCGGGGCCGCAGGTTAAATCGGCGATCTGCTGGCCCTGCTAGAGGCAGGACTCGCGGTGCCATGACTTATCTACAATTGCGATGAACGGAGTATTGACGCGATTATAACGCTCTGTACCGATTGAATTACCTCGGCCATCTATAAGGAATTCTTGCCACAGACCGGTGAAACTTGTAGCAGAGCGTCGCTGAATACTTCGCCTTCCGTTATCAGGATTCGTCGGGCAGCCAGCCGTGACCACGACGGCGTGGAGCGGGCAGCAACGACTGTTCGAATCCTCTTATCAGGAACCAGAAATGCGGCGGTTCTTGCTCGGCGTACTGTTTCTGATTTTGGTTGGCGCCGTTCTTGGCGCGGTGTCGACGTGGCCTAAACCTGAGAACGACCCTGCGAGAACAAGCCCCACGCTGGCCGAATTTCAACGTGGCGTCGGTATATCGCAGCCTTCCGACACAATGAAGCAATCGCCTCCCATTCTTGCTGCCCGGTCTGAGCTTCCGTGGCATGATGCAACGATTGTTGCGGCTCTGTCAGCGCACGCGGTGAGTGAAGCCAGCAATCAGCTGGATCCTGATTGGTACACGTCAGGCAAGACGTATCGCGTCGCATCAACCCAACCATTGCTGCAATTGCTCAGTGCCGGTGAGAATGTCCCTGAGGCAGGACTAGCGCAGCTGCCAAAGTCACAAACGACACCTGATGTCCCCCGACAGGAAGAACAGCCGACCGAGGCCGTCCCACTCCCCACCACCGAATCGGCTCAGGCCGCGACGCTGGCGGTTGTTAGCACGCCGGAGCCAAATCAGCCCACCAAATCTACAAATCCAGCTGCGATTCCAGATACTCCGCTACCGGACAATCGGTCCACCGCGAGCCCGGCTTTGGCAGTCGCAACGGCGGAGCCGCGAGCCCAGACATCAGACAGTCCCGCGACAAGCGCTTCCTTTCAGACGCTCATGGCTGGTCATCACGTTGAGCATGTTTCAATCCACTACCACACCGACAGCCGGTCTCTGGCCGATGCTCAGCGAATTTCGAGTCGACTTGGATCAGCCGGCATGAGCAAGGCTGAAATGCACACAACCGCGCACACCATCCCCGCGCCTCTGGTACGCTACTTTTCGCGGCAGGATGCTCCCGCTGCCGTCTCATTGGCCAAGGCGTTGGGAAGCAAGCCAACAGACTGGCGCGCGGACGATTGCACCGCCTATCGGCACAAGCCGGACCGCGGGACGATTGAGCTTTGGCCGGTAACGGCTGGCACAACCCCATTGGCAGCGCATTAGCGGGCTGCTTGCCACACCTCGCCGGCAGGCCGCACCGCAGGCTAGACTACCGTCATGCAGCAGACCCCAGCCGCGACGTTGGAATTCCCGCACACGCAGCCGCCCGTCCCCGGCACCCTGATCGATATCGCCCCGGGCGTGCAGTGGTTCCGGCTGCCGCTGCCCTATCGGCTCGATCACGTGAACATCTATCTGATCAAGGACGATGATGGCTGGACTGTGCTCGACACAGGCCTGGGCACCGATGCCTGCCGGACGGTCTGGGAGTCGGTGCTGAGCGGACCATTGGCCGGGCAGCGCCTCACGTCGATGATCGTGACGCATTATCATCCCGATCATGTCGGCCTCGCCGGCTGGCTCGCGGAACGCTTCGGCCTGCCGCTGTCGATGCCGCGTCCCGAATATCTCTACAGCCTGGCGCTGCAATACGCGCCTGGCGATCTGGGCTCCGACATGCACCGCCCCTTCTACCGTCGCCATGGGCTTTCATCGGAGGTCACGGAAGGCGTGTTGAGCCGCGGTCACGAGTACCTGCGCCGGACCACGGGCGTTCCCACCACTTATCATCGCATCAAGCACGGCGATTCGCTGGGGATCGGCGCCAGGGCCTTCCAGGTGATTACAGGCGGAGGCCATGCCCTGGAGCAGGCCATGCTGTACCGGCCCGACGAGCGGTTGTTCTTCGCAGCCGACCAGGTGATCGCCCGCATTTCTCCCAATGTCAGCGTGCACGCCATGGAACCCGACCTGGACGCGCTCGGCATCTACCTACGCTCGCTGGCAGGTCTGCGCGATTCGGTTGCGCCGGACGTGTTGGTATTGCCGGGCCACGGACTGCCGTTCTACGGCCTGCACAAGCGCATCGACGAACTGACCGAACACCACGCCCAACGCTGTGCCGCGATCGCCGATGCATGCCGGCGGCAGCCGCTCTCGGTTGCCGAAATCGTCCCTGTGCTGTTCCACCGTGAACTCGATGAGCATCAGACCGGTTTCGCTTTCGGCGAGGTCCTGGCGCATGTGAACCACATGCTCAACGGCGACCAGCTTGTTCTCGAGACTGACCGGGACGACATCGATCGCTATCGTGCCCGTTGAATGGCTGCTGCATCCGGCACGCCTTTGGTCGTCGAATATTCAAAATGCAGCGCCTCGCCGGGATGGACGACACCGAAGATTGCGTGCGCCGCGATTGCGGCTTCGCTGAAGCCCTGCAGGATCAGCTTCAGCTTGCCCGGATAGGTAACGACGTCGCCAATCGCGAACACGCCCGGCGTGGACGTCTGGCAGGTGGCCGGGTCGATCTTCACATGATGCAGGTCGCGATCGAGACCCCAGGCGGCGATCGGTCCCAGATCCATCGACAGGCCGAAGAACGGCAGCAGCACATCCGCCGGCAGACGGCGCGTCTCACCCTGGAGCGTCGCCACCTCCACCTCCGCCAGAACCCCGTCAGTCCCGTGCAGCGCGTGGAGCTGATAGGGAATGACAAGCTCCATCTCACCGTTTCGCGCGGCAGCGTCGAGCCGCGCCGCACTCTCCGGCGTGGCGCGGAACTTTGCCCGCCGGTGCACGACCGCAACCCGGGCAAGGTCCTTCAGTGCCAGCGCCCAGTCCACCGCCGAATCGCCTCCCCCGGCGATCACCACGCGCCGATCGCGGAAATCCTCGCGCCGGCGGACGTAGTATTGCACTGCGCCTGACGCCTCGTACTGGGCCAGTCCGTCGAGCGGAGGACGATTGGGGCCGAATGCCCCGGCGCCAGCCGCCACCACCACAGCCTTAGAGCGCACAGTATCGCCTTGGTCGGTGGTCAGAACGAATCCCCGGGATGCGCCCGCGAGGCCCTGCACGCGTCGGCCGAGCAGGCGCGGCGCGTGGAACGGTGCGATCTGGCGCTCCAGCTGCGCCACGAGCTCGCCCGCGTCGATCGCGGCATGGGCTGGGATGTCGTAGATTGGTTTTTCCGGATAGAGCGCGGCGCATTGGCCACCCACCTCAGCCAGCGCGTCGATCAGGACGCTGGAGAGCTTCAGCATCCCGAGTTCGAATACCGCGAACAGGCCGACCGGGCCTGCGCCGATGATCGCTACGTCCGTGTCGATCTCGCTTGTCATCCGCAGCATGTCTTACCCGAGCGCGCAGTTGTCCGCGACTCCGCCGCTGCGGCAGATTGGGGTCCATGTCCGCTGTCGCCGCGACGCGCCTGATAGAACTGCCGAACCTTGCAGCCACGGAAGCCCTCGCGGCCACCGTCGCCGCGCTGGCACGGGCGGGCGATGCGATCCTGCTGGCGGGCGAACTCGGCGCAGGCAAGACCGTCTTCGCCCGCGCGTTTCTGCGGGCAACTAGCGGCGATCCCGCGTTGGAGGTACCCAGTCCGACCTTCACGCTGGTGCAAAGCTATGCCACGCGGATCGGCGTGGTGCACCATTTCGATCTGTGGCGGCTGGATGGTCCCGGCGGATTGGCGGAACTGGGCTGGGAGGAGGCGTGCGACGGCATCGTGCTGCTGGAATGGCCGGATCGCCTGGGAGCGCTGCGCCCTCCGGATGCGCTGACCGTGGCGCTGCAATCGACGGGCACGGACAGCCGCAGAGCGGTGCTGTCGGGCTGGCCTGACCGGCTCGGGCGCATCGCATGAGCCGCGAGCGTCTGATCGCGGCGTTTCTGGACCGCAATGGCTATGGCGCGGCGTGGGCCGAGCCGCTCGCGCAGGATGCCAGTTTTCGGCGCTATCTGCGGCTGACCGGCGGCCCTCGCCCGGCTGTCCTGATGGACGCGCCGCCACCCGAGGACATCCGGCCGTTCGTGGAGATTGCCAGGCATCTGGCCGGGATCGGTGTCTCGGTGCCGGAGATTGTCGCGTTCGACGCGCCCGAGGGCCTATTGCTGGAAGAGGATTTTGGGGACGATCTGTTCCCGAAGTTGATCGCTGTTGCTGCCAGCACTCCCCCTCCCCTCCCGCAAGGGGAGGGGGAGTGCTTGGTCCTGCTCGATACTGCCATCGATGCGCTGGTGGCGATGCAGCATGCGCCGGTACCGACCGGCCTTCCGGTGTGGGACGCGGCCATGATGGCGGAGACCGCGCTGGCGACGCTGTTCGACTGGTGGTGGCCCGCCATGTTCGGCGCGCGGGCACAGGATGCGGCGCGGCAGGACTTCGCCACCGCACTCGCGGAAATGCTGGCGCCGGTTGCCGCCGGACCAACCTGCTTCGTGCATCGCGACTTCTTTGCCGGCAACCTGATCTGGCTGCCGCAACGCACGGGGGTCCGTCGCGTTGGCGTGCTGGACTTCCAAAATGCGGCAGTCGGTTATCCCGCCTATGACCTGGCCTCGCTGCTGCAGGATGCGCGCCGCGACATACCGGAGCCGGTTGCCGAACGCGCAATCGCCCGCTACCTCGCGGCGCGCCCGGAGCTGAACCGGGCAGAGTTCCGCGCTGCCTACGCCGCCTGCGCGGCACAAAGGCACTTGCGAGTGGCAGGTCAATGGGTGCGCCTCGCGCGCCGCGACGGCCGCCCCGGCTACCTCGCGTTTGGGCCGCGCACATGGCGCCTGCTGGAGAAGGCCGTGCGAGAACCCACAGCCGCGCCGCTCGCCGCGGCACTGGATCGCTGGATCCCGCCTGGCCGTCGCGGCAATCCACCGAACCTTGCCGCATGACTGTGCAGCCGCGGACCGGGATGCTGCTGGCGGCGGGACTAGGCACCCGCATGCGACCGCTCACCGACCGGACCCCCAAGCCCCTCCTGCCCCTCGGCGGCAAGACGCTGATCGACCACGCGCTGGATCGGCTCGCGGCTTCGGGTGTGAAAACCGTGGTGGTGAACGCCCACTGGCAGGCCGATCGGCTGGAGGCTCATCTGGCGGCTCGATCGGGCCAGGCGCCCCGCACCATTTTTCGGCGGGAGGCAGCGCTGCTGGAGACGGGCGGCGGCGTTAAGGCGGCACTTCCCGCGCTCGGTGCCGCGCCGTTCTTCGTCGTGAACGGCGATGCGTTCTGGGTGGATGGCCCTGGTCCAGCGCTCGATCGGCTGGCCGCAGTCTTCGATCCAGCGCAACTGGACGGGGTACTGCTGGTGCACCGCACATTTCAGGTGCACGCGGACGTCGGGATGGGTGACTTTGTGGTAGACAAGTGGGGCGGGCTGCGCAGGCGCGGCGAGCGCGAGGTCGCACCATATATCTACGCCGGCCTGCAGCTTATCACGCCCGCGCTGCTCGCCGGCACGCCCGAGGGAGCTTTCAGCATGAACCGAGCCTGGGATACCGCGATGGCGACTGGCCGGCTGCGTGCTGTGGTGCACGACGGGCTGTGGTTCCATCTGTCCACGCCGGCCGACCTTGCCGAGGCGGAGATCATCCTGAGCGCGCGATCGACGGGGGTGACCCGCTGAACCTCTTCACCATCCCTCCCGGCGTGGCCGTCCTGGATGCGGTGGCGACGGAATGGCTGACGCGTGCGGGCGATCCGCTGCTGGCTGCGCATGGCCTGATCCTGCTGCCGACGCGGCGCGCCGCCCGTTCGTTGGCCGAGGCCTTCCTGCGCGCGTCGGGCGGACGGCCGCTGCTGCTGCCGCGCATCACCGCGCTCGGCGCGCTGGACGAGGCGCCGCTGACCCTGGCCGGCGCGCTCGACCTGCCGCCGGCGGTGGAACCGGCGCAGCGACTGGCGGCGCTGACCAGGCTGATCCTGGCGATGGGCGGGACCGACGGTGCGCCGCGGACGGCGGATCGCGCGTGGATCCTTGCCGGCGAACTGGCCGCGCTGATGGACGAGGCGGAACGGGCGGAGATCGATTTGGCCGTGCGGCTGCCGGAGGCCGCCGATCCGGCGTTCGCGGCGCACTGGGCGCGGACGCTGCAATTCCTCCATATCGTCACCCGAGCATGGCCGAATTGGCTGGCCGAGCAGGGGCTGATGAACCCGGCGGCGCGGCAGGTGGCGTTGCTGAACGCACAGGCTACCGCCTGGGAAAAGGAGGCGCCGGCGGATCGTGTCCTGGTCGCCGGCACCACAGGGGGCATTCCGGCGGTGGCGCGTCTGCTGCGGGTGGTGGCTCGCCTGCCCACCGGCGCGGTGGTGCTGCCGGGCCTGGATACCGATATGGCTGAGGAGTTCTGGGCCGAACTGGATGTTTCCCATCCGCAGGCCGGGCTCGCTCGGCTGCTGCACGGGTTGGGCGCGACGCGCGGGGATGTCCGGCCATGGCCGATTGCCGCGACCGATGCAGCGCTCGCCTCGCGCAGCGCGACGATTGCGTGCGCGCTGTTGCCGGCCAAGGCCCTGGCCGAATGGCCGTATGCGGCACTGGCCGTGGTCGGTGGCCTGTCGTTTCTCTCCACCGCCGACCAGCAGGAGGAAGCCGCAGCGATCGCGATGGTGCTGCGCGAGGCTTTGGACACGCCGGGTGCAGATGCGGCGTTGGTTACACCGGATCGCGATTTGGCGGGGCGGGTGGCGACCGAGTTGCTGCGCTACGGCGTGGTGGCCGACGACAGCGCCGGGGAGAAACTGTCCGACACGCCGTCGGCCGTGTTTCTTCGCCTGCTGGTTCGGGCGGTCGCCGACGAGCTGGCGCCCGTGCCTTTGCTGGCGCTGCTGAAGCACCCGTTGGCAGCCGCCGGCCTTTCCCCTTCTGCCTGCCGTGCCGCTGCACGCACGCTGGAACTGGCTTGCCTGCGTGGTCCGCGGCCGAGGCCGGGCCTGGTCGGATTGCGGCGCGCGCTGGATCGGGCGCACGCCGAACCCGAGGCGGTCGCATTGCTTGGGCGGATCGAGGCATGCCTGGAACCGGCGCTGCGGATCGCCGCCTCGATCGAGCTGGCGCCTGCGCAGGGTCTGGCCGCATTGATCGAGGCGGCCGAACGCCTCGCTGGCACAGACGAGCTTCCCGGTCCCGCTCGCCTATGGGCCAGCGAGGAGGGTGAAGCGCTGGCGACGCGGTTAGCCGATGTGCAGGCGGCGTTGCCGCTGCTGCCGGACCAGCGGCAAGAGGTGCTGCCCGGCTTGCTGGATGCGGTGCTGGAAGGCGCCGCCGTGCGCAGCCGCCGGGCGCTGCGCGGACGGGACGGGACCGAGCATCCTCGGGTGTTCATCTGGGGTTTGCTGGAGGCGCGGCTGCAGACGGCGGATGTGATGGTTCTGGGCGGCCTCGCCGAGGGGGTATGGCCGCCGCTGAGCGATCCCGGACCGTGGCTGTCACGTCCGATGCGGGCGACGGTCGGACTGCCGTCACCCGAGGAAATCGTCGGCCAGGCGGCGCACGACTTCGTCGCCTGTGCCTGTGCGGCCCCGACCGTGGTGCTGTCCTGCCCACGTCGGCTGGACGGTGCTCCGGTCGTGCCGGCGCGCTGGCTCACCCGATTGGAAACGCTGTTGAGTGGACAAAGGGCAGCACTGCCGATGCATCCGGCTGCGTCCTGGGTCCGGGCGCTGGATCAGCCCGCGGGCGCGCCGCTGCCGGTTCGTCCGCCACGACCGTGCCCGCCGGTCGTGTTGCGGCCACGCAGGCTTTCGGTCACCGAGATCGAAACTTGGCTGCGCGATCCGTATGCGATCCATGCCAGGCACGTGCTGCGTCTGTCGGCGCTGAAGCCGCTGGAGGAGGCGACCGACGCCGCGGATTACGGCCTCCTGGTGCATAACGGGATGCACCATTTCCTCGCGCAGCACGGGATTCGCTGGCCGGCCGATGCCGAGGAGCAGATGCGGCGCGCCATGATGCGGGCGCTGCAGGAGGCCGATCTGCGCGAGGCGCTGGCCACGTGGTGGGCGCCTCGGCTTGCGCGGATCGCCGACTGGGTCGCGGGCATCGAAGCGGTGCGCAGGAGCGAACGCCCGCCGGTGGTGATCGCCGCAGAGGTTGGCGGCATGTATGTGCTGAGGCGACCGGGCGGGGAGTTCCGGCTTAGTGGCCGGGCTGATCGGATCGAGCAGCGGCGGGATGGTGGTCTGGCTATCCTCGACTACAAGACCGGGACGCCGCCGAGCCAGAAGGAGGTGGACGCCGGTCTGGCGCCGCAATTGCTGCTGGAAGCGGCGATGGCTGAGGCCGGAGCGTTCGGGGAGGTTTTGACCGGAGCAGCAGTCGAGCTGACATACTGGCACCTGACCGGCGGCTTTCAGGCCGGAGAGTTGCGGACGCTGTTCAAGGCCAATGCAGATGCGATCGCCACGGCCACGCGCGAGGCGCGCGAGGCGCTGTGTGCGCTGATCGATGCATTCGACGCCCCGGACCGGTGCTATTTGTCGCACCCGCAGCCGGGATTTGCGCCACGGTTCTCGGATTATGCGCAGCTTGCGCGGGTGGCCGAATGGGCGGCTGCCGGGGATGAGGCATGAGCGGACCCCGCCCCCCGGCCCCCTCCCAAAAGGGGAGGGGGAGTCAGTACACTCCCCCTCCCCTTGCGGGAGGGGGCTGGGGGGAGGGGGCCTCTCCGCGCGACCGCGCCAACGCCGAACAACTCTCGGCCTCCGATCCAGCCGTATCCGCCTTCGTCGGTGCATCGGCGGGCTCAGGCAAGACCAAGCTGCTGACCGACCGTCTGCTGCGTCTGATGCTGACCGGTGCAAAGCCCGAGCGCATCCAGTGCCTCACCTTCACCAAGGCCGCCGCCGCCGAGATGTCAGTCCGTCTCCAGAAGACCCTCGGCAAATGGGTCACGCTGGACGACACGGCGTTGGCCCGCGAACTGCGTGCACTCGCCGTCGAACCGGGGCAGCAGACCCTCCGAGACGCCCGTGCGCTGTTTGCGAAGGTCCTGGACCTGCCGGGCGGCATGCGCATCGGCACCATCCACGCCTTCTGCCAATCGCTGCTGCGGCGCTTCCCGCTGGAGGCCGCGCTGTCGCCACACTTCAGTCTGGTCGATGATCGCGACGCCGAGGACGCCCTGACCGAGGCACGCGAGACCATGCTGGCGAATGCCAACTCACCGCGTGCGCGGGCCGCGCTCGAAACGCTGGCGGGCCTCGCATCGGCGGATCAGTTCGGCCAACACGTCGCGACGTTGCAGGCCGATCTGCTCCGGCTGCGCGGCGCCCTCGATCTGGGCGAAGGCCTGGAGGGGGCGCAGCGTCGTGCGCTCGGCGTGACCGCGGCCAGCGAGGCGGAGATTGTTGCGAACGCGGTCAACTGGCAATCGGAACGCGACCTGCGCGAGGCGGCGCTGATCGTGCAGCGCCTTGGCGCGAAGCAGTGTGCCGAACGGGCCGGGCGTATCCTCGACTGGCTCGGATTGGAGGCGGCCGATCGCGGCGAGCACTGGCAGCACTGGTGCGGCGAGTTCCTGACCAAGGAAGGCAAGCCACGCGCCGAAAGCCAGTTCGTCAGCAAGGTGGTGAAGGACTCAAATCCCGATCTCATCAACTGCTTCGTTACGGAATGCGACCGCATCGTCGCGGTGATCGACACCTGCCTGGCGCTGCGCGTGGCCGCGGTCTCGGCCGCTCTGCTGACCCTGGCTGCGCCGGTTCTGTCCGCGTATGCGGCGCACAAGGAGGCGTCGGGCCTGCTCGACTACGACGACCTGATCGGACGGACGTCGCAGCTTCTGGTCGATCCCGGCGCCGCCTGGGTGCTCTACAAGCTGGATGGCGGCCTGGATCATCTGCTGCTGGACGAGGTCCAGGACACCGCCCCGGCACAGTGGCGTATCGCGCACGCACTGAGCGCCGAATTCTTCGCCGGCGAGGCGGCGCGCGAGACCGACCGCACGGTGTTCGCCGTCGGCGACCGCAAGCAGTCGATATATTCGTTCCAGGGCGCCGACATCGAAGAATTCGACCGCTCGCACAAGCTACTCGCAGAACGGGTGCGGGCCGCGGACAAGCAATGGCGCGAAGCGCAGCTCGACGTGTCGTTCCGCTCGACGCGGCCGGTGCTGGAACTGGTGGACCAAGTGTTCGCCAATCCGACCGCGGCCGCCGGCGTCGTAGAACCAGGGCAGACGCTTACCCATTACGCCGACCGCGCGAACCACGCCGGTGCGGTGGAGCTTTGGCCGCTCGCGCCGGTGCCCGACGCCATCGAACCGACGCCTTGGGCGGTGCCGGAGCAGAACCAGGGCATGACCTCGGCGCCGCAGCTTCTGGCGGAGACGCTGGCGCGCTGGATCGCCCGCACGGTCGGCGGCACGGACATGCTCGAAAGCAAGGGGCGTCCGCTGGCACCCGGCGACGTGATGGTGCTGGTCCGGCGGAGGAACGATTTCGGCCGCGCCCTGGTGCGTGCGTTGAAGGGGCACGGCGTGCCGGTGGCGGGGCTGGACCGGCTGGTTCTGACCGAGCAGCCGGCGGTGCAGGACCTGATCGCGCTGGCCGATTCTCTGCTGCTGCCACAGGACGACCTGACCTTCGCCTGCCTACTGACCAGTCCGCTCGGGGGCCTGTCGGATGACAGCCTGATGGACCTCGCGATTGGCCGGCGTGGTCCCCTGTGGGAAGCGCTGCGCGAGCGGGCGAACGAACGGCCGGATTGGCAGGCGGCCTGGGCGTTCTTTGCCGCCATGTTCGCGCGCGTGGACTATGTCTCGCCGCACGCCCTGTTCGCCGAGGCGCTCGGCCCGCTCGGCGGCCGGGCAAGACTCTATGCGCGGCTGGGTCCCGAGGCCGCCGAACCGGTGGACGAGCTGCTGAACGCGGCAATGGCCTATGGCCGGACGCATCCGCCATCGCTGCAGGGTTTCCTGCACTGGCTGCGCCGTTCAGGCGCGGAGGTGAAGCGCGAGGCAGAGGGCGCCGGCAAACTGGTCCGTGTCATGACAGTGCACGGCGCAAAGGGCCTGCAGGCGCCGTTGGTGATCCTGCCGGACACCACGTCGCTGCCGCCCGACCAGGCGTCCATCCTGTGGGCAACCGATCCGACCACCGACCGCGAGGTCCCGATATGGTCGCCGCGGCGGGAATTGCGCTGCACCGCCGCGCAGGATCTTCGCGATCAGGCGGCGACGCGGCGGATGGCGGAGCACAATCGCCTGCTCTACGTCGCCATGACCCGCGCCGAGGACCAGTTGGTGATCTGCGGCTGGCAGACCAGGCGCAACCTGGATGACGCGTGCTGGTACCGGTTGGTGGAACGCGGCTTCGACGAATTGTCGGCGGAACGTGAGGCGTTCGGCATCTGGGACGGCGAGTTGCGGCGCCATGCCACGGTGCAGCTTGCGGTGCCCGATCGGGGAACGGTGGAAGACACTGGAACACCGGTTGCCTACCTGCCGCCCTGGGCTGGCAGGGCGCCCGACTGGCGCGCCGAGTCGCCGCTAGCCGAGCCCGATCGGCCGGAGCGGCTCGCTCCCAGCCGGCCGGAGGGCGCCGAACTGGGGCCTGTGCCGGCGACTGCTTCGCCACTGGCGGCGCGTGAGACGGCGACTAATCGGTTCCAGCGCGGCAGGCTGATCCATGCCCTGTTGCAGCATCTGCCCGATCTGCCCGGCGAGCACCGTGCCACAGCGGCGCGCGTGTGGCTCGACCGGGCCGGGAACGGGCTCGCCGCCGGCCAAGCTGATTTGCTGGTTGCCGAGATCCTGGCGATTCTCGACCATCCGGAGCTTGGCGCGCTGTTCGGTCCGGGCAGCCGTGCGGAGGTGCCGCTGACCGGCGTGATCGCAGGTGCGGTCGTTGGGGGGCTGGTTGATCGGCTGGCCGTGCTGGCGGATCGCGTGCTGATGGCGGACTTCAAGGCCAATCGCCGGCCGCCTGGGCGGATCGAGGACACGCCGGTGCTGTATCTGCGCCAGATGGCCGCCTACCGCGCCGTGCTGCGCCAAATCTTCCCCGGCCGCGACATTATCTGCGCGCTGGTCTGGACCCAGGCGGCGCAGGTCGTCATCCTGCCGAGCGCAGTGTTGGAGAGCTATGCCCCCGGATCAGGTCCGGTACAGGCTTCCAGCCATGCACGCGACGCCGCTTGACCTGCCGATCCCGGTCCCCACTTCCTCTGCAAACGTAACGTTGAGGCTATCATGAGCACGAATACCAAACCCGTCACCGACCAGAGTTTCGACACCGACGTGCTGAAAGCCGAGGGAGCCGTGCTGGTGGATTTCTGGGCCGAGTGGTGCGGCCCCTGCAAGATGATCGGCCCGGCGCTCGAGGAACTCGCCGCCGAGTTCGCCGGCAAGCTGACGGTCGCCAAGGTGAACATCGACGACAACCCCGTAACGCCGAACAACTATGCGGTGCGCGGCATTCCCACGCTGATCATGTTCAAGAACGGCCAGCCCGCCGCGACCCAGGTCGGCGCCTTGCCGAAGAGCCGGCTGAAGGACTGGATCTCGGCGAACATCTGACGGCGCGGGCTTACCCGAGCGCGGAGACGAGCGCCTCCGCGCTGCGGCCGTTGGCGATGGCGGCCGAACGACCGTCCCAGTGGGTACCACCGACGCGGGCGAAGGCGTGATCGGCGTCCGGATAGACGTAAGCGGCGATCTGCTTGTGGCCTTTCACCGCTTCGACCACCTTGGCGCGGCCTTCGGGCGGGAAGAACTCGTCCTTGTCGGCGATGTGGACCAGGAGCGGCCTTTTCACGTTGCCGAGGCCGCCTAGCAGGTTGTCGAGTCCGACGCCGTAGTAGGAGATGTTCACATCGGCGTCGGACTGCTCGGCCATCATGAAGGCGAGCCGGCCACCGAGGCAGTAGCCCATTGTCGCGACGTGACCGTTGGCGCCCGGTAACTTGCGTGCCGCTGCCACGGTGGCCTTGAGGTCGTCGATGCCCTTGGCCTGGTCGAACTTGTTGAACAGTTCGAACGCCCGCTTCCACTCCGCATCGGTCTTGTCTGTGATGTCGATGCCCGGCTCGATACGCCAGAACAGGTCGGGGCAGATCGCGATGAACCGCATGTCGGCCACCCAGGCGGCGATGTCGCGCATGGCCTGGTTCACGCCGAAGATCTCCTGGATCAGCACGACGACGCCGGCGGGTTTGGTCTTCGGTTCGGCGAGGTAGGCCGAGAAGCTGCCTGAGCCGTCGCTTGCCTGGATGGTGATGCTGGCCATGGTGTTCTCCCTTGGGGGCGGGTGGTCCAGCATAGCCGAGAGAACGGAATTCAGAAGAGGCGGTGCTGCCAGTCACAGGAGTATGGTCGGGTGCTTACGGGACGCCGCCGGTTGGATATAGCCATGGGACTACCGCCAGCCCTCCAGCCGCGACGCTGCCTCGCGCATGTCTGCCTCCGGCCCGCAATAGCTGAACCGCAGGAACCGGCTGCCGCGCGTGTGGTCGAAATCCACCCCAGGGGTCGCGGCCACGCCGACCTCCGCCAACATACGCGCGCAGAACGCGGTGCTGTCGTTCGACCGGTCGGCGATGTCGGCGAACAGATAGAACGCTCCCTCCGCCGGGGATAACCGCGCAAAGCCCGCCTGGGGCAGCGTGCGCAGCAGATGGTCGCGCGAACGGCGATAGCGCGCCACGTTCGCGGCCAGTTCGTCGTGGCAGTCGAACGCTGCCTCCGCCGCGACCTGCGAGATATGCGGCGCGCTGATGAACAGGTTCTGCGCCAGACATTCGACCGGCCGCACGAGGTCCTCGGGCAGGATCAGCCAGCCGATCCGCCAGCCGGTCATCGAGAAATACTTGGAGAAGCTGTTCACCACCACCGCATGCGGGCTCAGGCCGGCGGCGGTCGATATTGGACTGTCGTAATTCAGGCCGTGATAGATCTCGTCGCTGATCAGCCGAACGCCGGCGCCATCGCACCACGCTGCGAGCGCCGCCAGTTCGTCTTTGTGCAGCATGGTGCCCGCGGGATTGC
Source organism: Acetobacteraceae bacterium (assembly GCA_035569235.1). GTDB lineage: Bacteria > Pseudomonadota > Alphaproteobacteria > Acetobacterales > Acetobacteraceae > JAMXLO01. Next base: position 22,257 of record DATMND010000241.1, read on the forward strand.
ATGGGCTCGCAACGATCAGTCCGTCCGGCGGCGGGTCCAATTGCTGCAGCACCTCGACGCTAGGCTGGAACCGAGTCTCCGGCCCTGCCTCCAGGATCACTGGCCGCATCCCAAGCGCGGTCAGGATGTTGACGTAGGGAGGATAGAACGGCGCGGTCAGCGCTACCCGATCGCCCGGATCGAACGCGGCGAGGAAGGCGAGCGGAAACGCACCGGATGCGCCCACCGTCACCGCCACGCGCTCGAGCGGCACGTCGAGCCCATACCAGGCGCGGTAATGCGCCACGATCCGTTCGCGCAGAGAGCGCCGGCCGAACGCCTCGGTGTAGCCGAGCGCATCGCCCGACCGGAGCGCCGCCGCGGCGGTTGCAACTGCCCCCGCGGGCGCGCCGGTTCCCGGCTGTCCCACCTCCATGCGGATGACCGGCGGGGCGCCGGCCGGCAGGCTCGCCTGGCGCGCGTTGGCGGCGGCGATCACGTCCATCACGATGAACGGTGGCGCCGCCGCTCCGCGCCCGACCTTCAGCATCGCACGGCCCTCAGTTGTAGAACTTGCTGGTGGCTGCCTTGATCCCGGTCTTGGTCGCGGCGCCGGCCAGTACGCCGCATCGTCTCGCAAGCCGAAACCCGCTCATTGGCGTTTTCCTTTGTTTGGTAAGGCGCCGATCAACTGCCGCCGACCGCCAGACCGGCGTCACGGGGGTCGCTCGCCCAGGCGCAGCTTCCGTTCTCGCCGGGCAGATAGCGACTGCATTCGATCACGTTCACCCGTCCGGGATCCGGCACGGTTGCCGCCATAGGCCGATTGGCGTGCAGCGCGTTCAGCATCCCGGCGGCCGCCGCAACCGCTGCGCCCTCCTGACCGGACCCGGTCGCCGCCGCACGGAATGCATGCGTGTTTTCGTTCCAGGCGATCGCAGCGGAATACAGAGGCGGCGGCACCACTGCGGGCGAAGCAGCAAGCAGGAAGCCGAGCCCAGGCAGAACCCGGCCCGTGCCAAACAGATTGTCCATGCTTAGCACGCAGGCCACCGCGTTGCCGTCCTTGTCCAGCGTGGCGAACCCGGTGGAGGCCGGCAGGGGCGGGATCGGCGCCTCCTGCAGGTCCGATGCCGTCAGCAGGCCCTGTGCATCGACGCCACCAGCCCGCCAGCGCGCAACCACCGCCAAGGCGCGCGCCGCAGCACCGCCGTATGCGCCGGCGTCCCGCTGGAGGGTCATGAAACCAGCGGCCGCGGCCAGGCCGCCATCGGCCGGCGGCGCCAGAAATGCGACCCTGTCGTTCCGATCCTGCACCACGATTGCCGGCACGGCCCGTGGCAGCGCCCCGCGCAGATCGGCCAGGACGATAGGGCCGCCAGCGAGAGGCGACGCCTGCTCGATCCGCCGGGCGAGGGCGCCCGTGTAGAAATCCCCTACGCCGGAGACGCGGATCTGCGACAGGGTGGCGGCCAGATCGGGTTGCAACAACGGCTGTCCCTCCGCAATCGGCGCGCCGTTCCTGGAAAACACCGCCCGTGTGTTCGGATCGGCAAACAGCGGGCCCGCGACCAGCGTCAGGTCGCGCACCAGGGCGCGTGAGGCCGGCGTGCCGAATCGCGCGAGTTGTTCGGCGGGAACGATCAGACTCTCGAACGGCCGGCGGCCGTAGCGGGCGTGCAGCAGGTAAAGGCCGCGCGGCAGCATCGGCACGGCGGCGGGCCGGTCGGCGCCGGCGGTGGACCCGCTGGACCCAATCGGCGTGAAGATCACCGCCTCGGGCACCCCGCCGTTCACCGACTTCTTGTCCGCCGCGTAGGCGAGGCAGGCCCCACCGCCGCCGATCCCGGCCCGCGACGGCAACGTAACGGCGAGGGCAAAGCCCAGCGCCACCGCCGCGTCCGCGGCCGAACCGCCGGCTGACAGGACCTCGCGCGCCACCAGGGTCGCCCGCGGTTCGTCCGACACCGCACCGCCGAGGAAGCCTTGCACGTACCCGGGTTGACCTTCGGCCGGGCCGCTGGTTCCGAGCATCTTGTCGGTCACGCTGTTGACCGTGTCGCAGGCCGAACAGGTCAGCGTGAGCGCGAGCAGAACGCCAGGGCGCAGCCACGCTGATCTGCCCGCCATGCTGCTCCGCACGTTCGCCAATCCCTTGCCCAGGCGGGCGGCCTCGATTCGCGGCCGTTCCGCGTCATCCTGATGAGGGACGGTGCCATAAACGCCTTCCGCCGCACCGGCAACCGCCCGCCGCTCGACATCGCCGCTGCGCTGGCGCAAGAATCGTCCATGACCAGTATCATCCGCGTCGCGTTGAACTGCATTGTCGCCTGCCTGTTCGCCGTGCCGGTCTGGGCCGGTGAGTTCACGCCGGCGCAGCGGGCGGAAATCGTCCAGATCGTGCGCGACGCGCTCAAGCAGGACCCGTCGATCCTGCGCGATGCGGTCACTGCCTTGCAGGCCGAGGACGGCGACCGGCAGCAGGCATCGTCGCGCGCGGCGATCGCAGCCGCCAAGGATATGCTGGTGAATCCCGCGGATCCGACCGCCGGCAATCCGAAGGGCGACGTCACGATTGTCGAGTTCTTCGACACGCGCTGCCCGTATTGCCGGAAGCTCGAGCCGACGATGGCCGATCTGCTGGCGCAGGATCATGGCGTGCGGCTGGTTTACAAGGACCTGCCGATCCTGGGACCCGCGAGCGTGCTGGGCTCGAAGGCTCTGCTCGCGGCCGAGCGGCAGAACGGCTACGAGAAGCTGCGCACCGCGATCATGGACGGTCCGCCGCAGACCACCAAGCCGATGATCCAGGAGGCGGCGGTCCGGCTGGGGTTGGACTGGAATCGGCTGGAGCATGACATGGACAATCCGGCGGTCCAGGCGCGGATCGACGCCAACCTGAAGCTGGCCCAATCGCTCAGGATCTCGGGAACGCCGGCGCTGGTGATCGGCGGCGAGTTGGTGGATGGTGCGGTCGACCTGCCCGAGTTGCAGAAGGTGGTGGCGACTGCGAGGGGCACCAGGTAGGCCGGTCTGTCTGCCACACTTGCATGATGCTAGTAACTTGGTTATGCTGGCGTCATGCAACGCACAAGCTTTGGCGCCATGCCGTGCCCGATCGCCCGCAGCCTGGAACGGGTCGGCGAGTGGTGGAGCATCCTGATCCTGCGGGACGCGTTCGCCGGGATGACCCGGTTCGACGAATTCCAGAAGAGCCTGGGCATCGCGCCCAACATGCTGACCAGGCGGCTGACCGCGCTCGTCGAGGCGGGGCTGCTGGAACGGCGGCGTTACAACGAACATCCGCCGCGTGATGAGTACCTGCTGACCGAGCGCGGCCGGGATTTCCGCCCGGTCATGCTGGCGATGATGGCCTGGGGCAACCGGCATTTCGCTCCCGAGGGCGCGACCGTGCTGATCGTCGATGCGGCCACCGGCGCCGTCGCCGATCCTGTGCTGGTGGACCGGACGACCGGCAGACTGGTGGACAGTCCAGACTATGTGCTTGCGCCTGGCCCTGCCGCCAGCGAGGCACTGCGCCGGCGGCTTGGCAAGGATGCGGCGGAGAACCTGCCAGGCCGGAAGAACCCGGCATGAGCATCGCGGTCAGCGCCCGGCCGCATCTGGCCGCCGAGCACAGCCCGCGCACGCAGTTGCTGTTGCACGGTCCCATCGTCACGACGCTGCTGCGTATGGCGTGGCCGAACGTCCTGGTGATGCTGGCGCAGGCCTCCACCGGCCTGATCGAGACCTGGTTCGTCTCGCGCCTCGGCACCGGCGCGCTGGCCGGCATGGCGCTGGTGTTTCCCGGTTTCATGATGATGCAGATGCTGTCGGGCGGCGCGATGGGCGGCGGGATCTCCTCGGCGATCGCCCGCGCGCTCGGCGGCAGGCGGCGCGACGACGCGGATGCGCTGGTGCTGCACGCGATCATCATCAATGTGGCGCTGGGACTGGTGTTTTCCGCGCTGGTGCTGGTGTTCGGCCGGCCGCTTTATCGTGCGCTGGGCGGCGAGGGCGCCTCGCTGGAGGCCGCGTTGCGCTACTCCAACGTGGTGTTCGCCGGTACCGCACTGGTGTGGCTGATGAACGCGCTGGCGAGCGTGATCCGCGGCACCGGCAACATGTTCTTCCCCGCATTGGCGGTCTGTGTCGGCGTTGTGCTGCTGATACCGCTGTCACCCTGCCTGATCTTCGGCCTCGGCCCGTTTCCGGCGCTGGGCATCGCCGGCGGCGGCGTGGCCGTTGTGTCCACGACGGTGCTGACCGCGGCGGTGCTCGGCTGGTACATCCTTTCCGGCCGGAGCCAGGTTCGCCTGCGGCTCACGTCGCTGCGCCGCGTGCTGTTCTTCGACATCCTGCGGGTCGGTGCGGTGGGCTCGGTCAGCACGCTGCAGACCACGCTGACCGTGGCGTTGACGACCGCGCTTGTGGGTGCCGCCGCCGGACCCGATGCGATCGCCGGCTACGGCACCGGGAGCCGGCTGGAATACCTGCTGATTCCTCTGGCGTTCGGTCTCGGCGCACCGCTGGTGGCTCTGGTCGGAACCAATATCGGCGCCGGCCAGCGGGCGAGGGCGCTGCGCATCGCACTCATCGGCGGGGGCCTGGCGTTCGCGCTGACCGAGGCGGTGGGCCTGACGGCGGCGTTCTGGCCGCACGCCTGGCTGGGACTGTTCGGACACGATCCACGCATGCTGGAGACCGGCGCGGCGTATCTGCGGGCCGTCGGGCCGGCGTACGGGTTCTTCGGTCTCGGCCTGTCGCTGTATTTCGCCTCGCAGGGTGCGGGGCGGCTGTTCTGGCCGCTGTTCGCCGGGTTGCTGCGGCTGGTGATCGCGATCGGCGGCGGCTGGCTTGCGCTGCGGTGGACCGGGTCGCTGGGGTGGGTGTTCGCGGCGCTGAGCGTGGCGCTGGTGACATACGGGCTGACGCTTTCGGCGGCGATTGCGTCGGGGGCATGGTTCAGGAGGTTTCGCGGACGCCGCTGACCAAGGCGGTCGCCAACCTGCCGATGGACTTTGTGAACGGTGTAGCCTATGTATATTCCAGTTGGATATACCTGGGGAATGTCCGCGAATGACCCGCTCTACCGTGTTCCTGACGAACCGCAGCCAGGCCGTACGGCTGCCAAAGTCCGTCGCCTTCCCGGATGGTGTGCATCAGGTCGAAATCGTCAAACTTGGGCATAGCCGATTGATCAGCCCGGTCGGCCGGCGATGGGACGATCTGTTTCTGGACGGCCCGCGTGCGAGCGACGATTTCATGGCTGAACGTCACCAACCGGAGGCGGAGGAACGCGAGCCGCTCTAAATGCTGGAGTACATGCTCGACACCAACATCTGCATCTATGTGATGAAGGCCTATCCGCCTCCGCTGCGGGAGCGGTTCAACGCTGCTGCCCAACAGCTCTGCATATCAAGTATCACGCTTGGTGAATTGCATTACGGCGCCGAGAAGTCGGCGCGGCGCAGCCCAAATCTTCTCGCCATCGAACACTTCACGGCTCGGCTGGAGGTACTGCCGTTCACTGCCGGGGCCGCCGCGCATCACGGACAGATTCGCGCCGAATTGGAGCGCATGGGCGACCGGCCGGCGTTTACGACATGCTGATCGGTGCACACGCGCGTAGCGAGGGCCTTGTCGTCGTCACCAACAACACGCGCGAATTCGCGCGGATGCCAGGTCTGCGGGTCGAGAATTGGGTGTAATGCCAGCGGCTGTATTGCATGACCGCTTCGGGTGGCAAGCCGTCGTTCTGACCTGAGCATGGACCGTGGAATTTTCCTTGGACACGACTTATGGAAATTGCGGAAGTCGGGAACAACATTCTCTGCGGCTACGAGAGTGTCACCCAACCCGCGACGGCGCATGATGCACGGTCGCCGCCCTTCGTTGGACCGCGGCGGGCCGTTCGGTTGTCCACTCAGCCCTGCCAGCCCGCCTTGCGTAGTCCGTCCAGCATGTGTTCGTAATCCTCGGGTCGGTACCAGGGCGGGCGCTGTCGGGTATAACGCTCGAATGCATCGGGCGCCTTCGCGAGTGCCTCGCTTAGCGCTGTGCGCGCTTCGTCCGTTCGGCCGAGCTGGCCGAGCGTAGCCGCCAGCCACCTTAATGCCTGAGGATCTGTCGGATTGTCCGCGAGTGTGCGACGCAAACAATCGGCCGCTTTTCCATAGTCGCGCTCGAAGTAATAGGTCATGCAAATGTTCGATGATACCGGCAATTTCATCCCGCGTGGATCATGCTGAATTGCCAAGAAGAGATGTTCACGGGCCTCCACGGGGTGTCCTGAAAAGTTCAGGATCAATCCTCTGGTTTGGTGCGCAATCGAGCAACTCGGGCTGATCGATAGCGCAAGTTCAGCGTGGTCCAGTGCCGCTTCGATCTCCTGGCAGTTGAACAGGGCGAAGGCAAGCATCCCGTGTGCGTGGGCATCGTTTGGGTCGAGATTGACTGCTATTCGCGCCTGCTCTGCTTCCAGAAGCGCAGCTTCTTGGAACGGGCGCAATCCATAGCTTCCACTTTCAATAACGTAGAGTCGTGCCAGCTCGACGTGAGTCGATGCCAATGTCGGATCGAGTTCAATTGCGCGGTTAAAGAGTTCGCGCGCCGGCGCGATATCATGAACGCTGTATTTCATCACATGCCATAGACCCCGCTGATAGGCTTCCCACGCACCGAGGTTCTCGGGTGGCCTGCGCAGCGCACGTCGCTGTTCAGCCTCGGCGACGGCTGGACTTATGGCCTTTGCCACTGCAAGGGCGATCTCGTCCTGAAGGGCGAACAGGTCCTGCAGCGGACGGTCGTATCGGTTGGCCCACAGGTGGTTGCCAATCTCCGCGTCCACGAGCTGGGCTGAGACGCGCAGGCGATCCGCGCCGCGCCGAACACTGCCCTCCAGGATATAGCGAACGCCCAAGTCCCGGGCGATCTGCCTTACGTCCACGGCGCGCCCCTTGTAGGCAAAACTGGAATTGCGGGCGATGACGAACAGCGATCGAACACGCGCGAGTTCGGTGATGATGTCGTCCGCTACGCCGTCGGCGAAATACTCCTGCTGAATATCGCCGCTCATGTTGGTGAATGGCAGCACAGCGATCGAAGGCTTGTCGGCCAGTGCAAACGCGTGCTGGCCCGGCAACGTATCGCGCGCCCCCAGCCGGACTCGGAAAACGCGGATCTTCAACGCGATATTCTTCAGCGCTGGCTCGCCAAGGTCATCCACCTCCAGAGCCATCTTGCCGGCCGCATCCTCGCGCACGCGGGCTGAAATGCAGATGCCGCCCGGCTCGGCCAGCGGCTCCAGCCGGGCCGCGACGATGACACCGTCGCCGAGTAGGTCGTCGCCCTCGGGCACCACCTCGCCTTGGTGGACACCGATGCGCAGGCGCAGGCCATCGGGCTGGGCGCGCAGTGCGTCCTGAATGGCGATGGCGCAGCGCAATGCCTGCACCGCGCTGGCGAACTCCACGAGGAAGCCGTCGCCGGTAGTCTTGAACAGCCTGCCGCCATGGGTGGCGGCGAGAGGTTGGACGACTTCGGCGCGCAGCCCGCGCAAGCGCGCAAATGTGCCAGGCTCATCGGTGCCGACCATAGCCGAATAGCCAACTACGTCGGCCGCCAGGATACCGGCCAGACGGCGGCTCGCCTCGCTCATCCGCAGAACTCCCTTGCAGCGAACCTAAGGCGGCGGGGTCCGCGGGACAAGCAAGGATGGGCTGGGCACTGTGGTGATAATTGCTCTGACTAAAGCGTACAGTGGATGCACATTGTCGAACGTCCACAGTGGGTCGAGGACGGTCATCCCATGGGTCTGCTGCCATAGGCGGCGGCTAGCTCGCGCTGCGCTGGACCGGCTCGCGCGGGCGGGTGTTCGTGGCGCTGACCGTGGCGCAGGTGACCCATGGGTGCTCATTGTCAGCGGCGTTCGTGCCCAGGGCATGGTCCAGTTGGTTTCGAGGATGTGGCTCACAAGTCGGCACAGCAATTTGGAGCTGACGGGGAAGAAGGGCGTCGCACGGTAATCCGACGCGAAAAGTGGCTCGGAACATGAGTAGCCAAAGGTGTTGTCGGTCCCCAGACGGCAAATTGTCGGCGGACCGAAGCAGGGCAGCGCGATTGGCCGTATTGAACCCCGTATTATTTTGATTGAGTTGGCCGCACCTCTGGGCGTAATACCACTTACCTTGACCGATGACCTTTGGTCACCGTCGGTCGTTTACGCAATGGCCGTTCCCCGACTTGCTCCGGGGATCAGTCCGGGCCATCCGTCGCGGCACCTGTACTGGTACAGATGGCCGGAACAAGCCCGACCATGACGGTGAGAGAGCGGAGAGACATCGTGAGCCACCATGCCACCGGGACGCACGTGCGGCGTCGTTCGACCCTGCCGTTGCAAATGCTGGCGGGACTGGTGCTGGGACTGATAGTCGGCATCGGGTGGCCGTCACTCGGCCAGACGTTACAGCCGATCGGCACCGCGTTCATCCAGGCGATTCAGATGATCGTCATCCCGCTGATCTTCTCGGCAGTGACGCTCGGTGTGTATCGCATGGGCGAGAACGCGCGCCAGCTCGGCCGCGTTGCCATCATCGCCTTCGCCTGGTTCTACATCGCCACACTGTTCGCCGTCCTGATCGCACTCGGTTTGAACGGCCTGTTCCACCCCGGCGTCGGCGCAAATCTGGTTCCCACCGGCAAGGTGCCTGCCAATCTCGCCCTCTCGGTCGACTGGACAAAATACCTGCTCGACCTCATCCCCACCAACATCGTTGCCGCCATGGCGGCGCAGCGTGTGTTGCCGACATTGGTCTTCGCCGTCCTGTTCGGCCTTGGCCTTGCGCGCATCGGCGAGGCAACGGCGCGGCCGATCGTCATGCTGTTTGAGGCGGTCCTGGCGACGATGTTTCGCGTCACCGGATGGATCATCGCGCTCGCGCCCATAGCGATCTTCGCCATCATGGCGTGGCTGATCGCCACACAGGGTTTGGCAACCATCGCAGCCCTCGCTCGGCTGATCGGGCTGATGTATGTCGGTCTGCTGATCATGGTGCTGTGCTGCTGGCTCGTGCTGGCGCTGCTGCGGGAAAACCCGTTCACCATCACGCGGGCTGTCATCGGACCGGTCCTGCTGGGCTTCACCACCCGGTCATCCGAGGTCACGTTGCCGGTGCACATGGAGACGCTGGAGCGGATGGGCGTGCCGAACAAGGTGGTCGCCCTGGTCCTTCCGCTCGGCTACAGCTTCAACCTGGATGGCAGCACGCTCTATATCGCTCTGGCGGTGACGTTCCTTGCCGAGGCCTACCACATCGATCTGACATGGTCGGCCGAGCTGACCATTCTTGTCACTGCGCTGATTGCCAGCAAGGGAATTGCCAACGTTCCTTCCGGCGGACTGGTGGCGTTGGCGACGGTGGTGACTGCAATCGGCCTGCCAGTGGAGGCGATCGCCATCATCGCCGGTGTCGATGCGCTCATGGACATGGGCCGCACCGCGGTGAACGTGTTCGGCAACACGGTCGCGGTGAAGCTGGTGCAGAAGCTTGGCGGTCGCGGGGTGACGGAGATCGATCTGCCGGAAGGGGTCGCAGCCGCAGGCGTGCGTTAGGCCCGCTCACGCACGCGGTCGGGCATTTCATTCGGCGGGCGTCACCGGCGCCGCGCAATTGCGGTGTCCATAGCCGAAATAGATCACCAGGCCGATGACGAGCCACACCGCTAGCCGCAACCAGGTGGCCAGCGGCAGGCCGAGCATCAGCAGCAGTGAAAACGCGATTCCGAGCAGCGGTACCATCGGCACCCCGGGCGTGCGGAATGGCCGTGTCGTCAGCGGCGAACTGCGGCGAAGATGCATCACCGCGACGCACACAAGGAGGAACGCGAACAATGTCCCGATGCTGACCATCTCGCCGAGCAGCCCGATCGGGAAGCACGCCGCGATCAGCGCCACCACGACGCCGATCAGAGCCTGGCTGGCGAACGGCGTGCGGAACCGCGGGTGCACCGTACTGAAGAAGCTCGGCAGCAGCCGGTCCTGGGCAATCGCGAACAGGATGCGCGCCTGTCCGAACAGCAGCACGAAGATCACCGTCGTCAGACCGGCAAGCGCGGCGAATTTCACCAGCACGGACAGCCACGCGATGCCGGTCGCGTCGATCGCCACCGCCACCGGATCGGCAACGCCGAGTTTCTGGTAGGGCACCATTCCGGTCATCACCAGCGCCATGAGGACATAAAGGATCGTGCAGATGATCAGCGACCCCAGGATGCCGATCGGCATGTCCTTTTGCGGCAGCCTTGCCTCCTGCGCGGCGGTGGATACGGCGTCGAAACCGATGTAGGCGAAGAACACCACCGACGAGCCGCGCAGAATGCCGCTCCAGCCGAAGCTGCCGAAGGTGCCGGTGTTTTCGGGAATGAACGGAATCCAGTTCGCCCGGTTGACATAGAATGCACCGACGACAATGACGACACCGACGACGAACAGCTTGAACGCGACCATGATGTTGTTGACGACCGCCGATTCCCGCGTGCCAAGCATCAGCAGCCCGGTGAGCACCAGGACGATCATCACGGCGGGCAGATTGACGATGCCGGTTGCCGAAGTGCCATCGGCCAGCATCACCACCTCGCCCGTCGCTTGGGCCCATTGTGCCGGGATGTGGATGCCGAAACTGCCGAGCAGACTGGCGAAGTAGCCGGACCAGCCGACCGCGACGGTCGCGGCGCCCATCCCATATTCGAGTATCAGGTCCCAGCCGATGATCCACGCGAATACCTCGCCGACAGTCGCGTAGGCATATGTGTATGCGCTCCCCGCCGCCGGGATCATTGAGGCAAGTTCCGCGTAGCAGAGACCGACAAAGGCGCAGGCAACGCCGGACAGAACGAAGGACAGGGCGATCGCGGGGCCGGCGTAGCTGGCGGCCGCCTTGCCGGTGAGCACGAAGATACCAGCGCCGATGATGCAGCCGATGCCGAGGCCGATCAGCGAGAATGGGCCGAGGGTCTTCGCCAAGCCCTTGCCGCGGCCTTCGGTGTTCTCGGCGATGTCCGCGAGTGATTTACGGCCGGTGTATTGTGCGATCGGCATGCGCCTGCCTCCTTTGCGTCCGTCGTTCTCGACGATGTCGCCATGCCGCAAGGTTCGTCTGCTTTCGCCTGAAGCTCTGCTGCGGTGCGATCGGCGGCTATAGACTTTTCGTCCGCGACACGACTTGCGGCCGCGACGGCGACTTCGGAGCCGCCTCTTTGCAAGGGACCAGTAGCCGAACTATAACACGCCTGCAAGAACACAGTTAACGAACCGCTAATTCGGCAGCGGATCGATCGCGCTCACCGCGGAATTTTCGTGAACAAGTCGTCAAATTTTTTGTAGATCGACGCCCGGCTTGGGTGCATCGTCACAATCCCGCGTTCTGCGCGCCGACCCGAACCGATTCTGCAGCATCCTGGGTGTCGCGCGCGCCGCCAAACTTATGGGCGATGGCGTGAAATCGAAGGCCGCCTACCAGCAACTGATCGTGCTGTGCGACAAGTCGGATGCGACACGCCCGGAACTGGCGGAAGCCAGGAGCTTCGTGGCGAACTGACGCAGCGGCCTTCCTGACCGCGCGGGATGCGGTTAGGCTGGCGGCCAGTTGGCCTGTCAGGCCGTCCTGAAAAGCAAAAGGGGCCGGACAGTCCCGGACAGTCAATGAACCACGGCGTTTCGCGGCGTCGCACCGGATTGGTGCGGCGATCCCCGCTGTTCGCGCCGTTCCTGGTGCGCAGCTTCCGCTTCCAGTACCCGGCGGACCTGCTGACCTCCTGGGGCACCGAGATGGAGAATCTGATCCTCGGCTGGTACGTCCTGGTCGAGACCGGATCTGTGCTGCTGCTCACCCTGTTCGGCTCGCTACAGTATTTCGGCACGCTCGTCGCGCCAGTGTTCGGCATGGCGGGCGATCGGCTGGGCCACCGCAACGTGCTGTGCGCCATGCGCATCGGCTACGCGACGCTCGCCGGCGCGCTGATGGCCTTCGCGTTCAGCGGCACGCTGCGACCGGTGCATGTGTTCGTCATCGCGGGCATCGCCGGACTGGTGCGGCCATCGGACCTTGCGATGCGCAGTGCGCTGGTCGCCGAGACCATGCCGGTCGATCGCTTCGTCAGCGCCATGGGCGCCGCGCGCACGACCTCCGATTCCGCCCGAACTGTCGGCGCGCTCGCCGGCGCGGGGCTGTTCGCCGCGCTGGGCATGGGACCCGCATATGTTGCGATCGTCTGCTTTTACGTGGCGGGATTTGTGCTGACGCTCGGCGTCGGGGGCACGCAGCGGGGCAGGGGGGTGATTGCCCTGTCCCCACGCCCCTCGCTGTGGCGAGACCTGAGGGAGGGGCTGGCCTACCTGTGGGATTCACCGTCCTCGCTGGCGGCACTGTGGCTTGCGTTCCTGGTCAACATGACGGCCTATCCGTTGACCAGCGGCCTGCTCCCCTACGTTGCGATGGATATCTACCACGTCGACCAGACCGGCCTCGGCTATCTGATCGCGAGCTTTGCATTCGGCGGATTGCTTGGTTCCGTCACCATTGGCCTCGCAGGCCGAACGGTCAGGCCAGCCCGCATGATGATCGTGTTCGCGCTGGCCTGGTACGCGATGCTGCTGGTATTCGTGCATACGCGGACCCCAGCGAGCGGCAGCGCCGCACTCATTCTAGCCGGACTTGCGCAGAGCCTAAGCCTGGTGCCGATGTCGGCCATGCTGCTGCACGGCGCGGGCGCGTTTCGTGGCCGGGTGATGGGCATGCGCATGCTGGCGATTTATGGCCTGCCGATCGGGCTGACCGCGGCCGGCGCGCTGATCGATCGGGTCGGCTTCGTGACGACCGGGACGCTCTACTGCGGCGTGGGTGTTGCGCTCACCATGCTGATAGCCATTCACTGGCGAGGCGTGCTATGGCCGTTGCATGCGTCGGCGAACGCGCGGTGAGTGACCGTATGGTTTTGGATGGATTGTTCCGTTTAGGAACTGGTATAACAACTGAGGACACCACGCAGTTGGCCGCCTCAATGTCTCAATCGTATAGATTTTAGTGATAATTGAGCATGTTCAATACGGTTGATCCGCTATACACCCTGTCCGGATTTATCGTCGGGCTGCTGATAGGGCAGACCGGCATGGGCGGCGGCTCGTTGATGACACCGCTGCTGATCTTGCTGTTCGGCGTGCATCCGACCACCGCGGTCGGTACGGATCTGCTCTATGCCGCTGCGACCAAGACCGTGGGCACATTGGTTCATGGCGTCAACCGCACGGTGAATTGGCGCATGGTCGGCCGGCTCGCCTCTGGAAGTGTGCCCGCGACCGCGTTGACCCTGCTGCTGATCTCTCGCTTCGACATCACGGGCAGCGCCGCTTC
>DATMND010000242.1:0-5900 GCA_035569235.1 Acetobacteraceae bacterium
CCGACTTCCTGCCGCTGGCCTACACCATCGTCCGCACGGCGCCGTCTGCCGCACCGTGGATACCTGGCACGGGATCGTGGACGGCATCCGGCGTCAGCGCCAGCGTATTTCAGAACGTTGGGTACCTTCCCGCGAGGCCGCAGGCGAGCTGACGACACGACACGAACAGGGTCAGCACTCGCGCTGGCTCTGTATCGCTTCCGCCTTCGCCCGGTGCGCGCGGTAGTTTGGCCACTCGGCGAGCAGTCGCGACTTCATCTCGCCCGGCAGCGCGTCGATCAATGCCTCGGCGCGCGGTAAGTCCGGCGCCGACACGCCGATCGCCACCACGAGCGACTTGAGAAGCGTCAGCATGACGGCCTTCTCCGTGTGGCCGGCAAGAACCGCCTGGATCTGGTCGAACAGGTCCGGGTCGTCGCTCATCGTTCGTTCCCCACAAACAGGACTTCACCATGGCACGCCAAGAGTTGCACAGCGACCAGCTACCCAAGACCGAGCAGATGCCGCCGATCACCGACCCGTCCGCCTATGACGGCGACGTGGTGATCGGCGAGAAGATCGGCAACGCCGACTATCTCGATGAGCTGGCGTTCATGGAGGAGCCGGTGACTGTGCGGCTGGAGCCGTCGTCGGACAAGAACGCGGCGGGCGCATTTCCCATCTGGGTGAACGGGAAGCCCGCGGAGGTGTTCCAAAACAACCGCTGGGATGAAATCGGCTATCTCCCGGTCGGGCGGACGCTGACGATCAGGCGCAAGGTGCTGGAGGTTATCATCCGCGCCAAGGTGGACACCGTTCACACGCAGATCCAGGAGATGGACAGCGAGCGGCCGAATAATGTCGTTCAGCGGTTTACGAGCCCCGTACACTCGTTCTCGATCCTGGAGGACCGTAATCCGCGCGGGCCGGCGTGGGTATCAGAATTGAGGCGCAGGAACCTCTGAAGGCCAGCGCGTGAATTTTCTCCAACTCGCACAGCGGGCTTGCGTGGAATGTGGCGTTGCCAGCAACAGCGCCATACAGACCGCGTTGCCGACGGTTGTAGGCGCGACGGGCAGCCTCGGGCGCGTGGTGGGTTGGATCAACGACGCGCTCAGCGACATATGCATGTCGCATGACGATTGGAACTGGATGCGTAGTTCCAACCTCCTCGGTGCCGGCGTGAACGTGCAGACGATCGGTGGACAGTCGAGCTATCCGCTGGGAATTGGTCCAGGAACGGTCGGCGTTGCGGTCGATAGCTTCGGAAAATGGGATCGCGAGACTTTCCGCTGTCAGACGACAGCGATCGGGTTCCGTGACGAAATGTTCTTAGACGAGATCTCGTTCGATGAGTGGCGGGATGGCTATCAATTGGGTGCCATGCGGTCTGTCCAGACGCGCCCGGTCGTAGCCGCAGTTGGACCGGACCAGTCGATTTGTTTGGGGCCTCCTCCTAACGGGAATTATACGATTACAGCGGATTATTACGTCACGCCGACCACGTTGGTTCTCGACACTGATGTCCCGGTCGGTCTGCCGACACGGTTCCACATGCTAGTGGTCTATAAGACGATGCAATCCTACGCCGGGTATGAGAGCGCGCCCGAGGTCATGGAGCGCGGCTCTCGACAGTATAACAGCATGTATGCGCAGTTGGGTGCTGTGCGGGCGCCTAAGATGTCGTTCGGGTCCGCTCTCGCGTGAACGCCATCGCCAAATCCGCCTGGGCAGCTGTAAAATATTCCCAAACATCTTTGGGCGGGGGCACCACTCCCCAAGGAGTCGCGTTCCCAGGGGGGCTTGATCTTGTTACTCCCTCTCTACGTTTGCAGCCGGGAGCACTGCATGATGCACTGAACTTTTATGTGGCCGCCTTCGGCGGCTACACGCGCACCGAGGGCTACGAGCGCGTTGACGGCCGTGTCTCCCCGAGTGCCGCGACGTTCACCATCGTGCAGTTGGACATCACGTCACTCTTGCCGGCCGACTTTACCAGCGATTTCACCAGCGACTTTGCTACCACGCCGCACCTCCCAAGCCTCCCGAGCGTTGGTGAGCTAGTGACGCAGGCGGCCACGGGCGCAACCGGAACCGTCATCGCTGTTGTGACCGGGGCGGTGACGTATCTGGTGCTCACCCAGGTCACGGGCGAGTTCGACAATTCGAGTCTTCTGGTCACGACAGGGCCGGCGGCGATCGGTAGCGCCACTGCGACCACGGTGTCGCTCGATGCGAGGACCAAGGCGCAATACACCGCGCTGGCGGCCGATGCGTATCGCGCGCTGATCGGGCGGGTTCCGGGTGCCGGGCCGGTCCTCGGCGTCGTGGCGATGGCGTTCCTTGGCGTCGATCAGGTGTTCGCGTTCCGTGCCAACGCCGGCAACACGGCGGTCCTCATCTATCGCGCCAGCCCCGCCGGCTGGGTGCTGGTGCCGTACTTCAATCTGGTCTCATTCACGGCTGGCGGGACCGCCGTGCCGCTCGACGGCGACACGCTGACCCAGGGCGCTGTCACCGCGACGATCCAGCGCGTGATGTGGCAGTCAGGCGCCTGGGCGGGTTCCGCGGTTGGCCAGTTCGTCGTGGCCGCGCCGGTCGGTGGCGATTTCGCCGCCGGAGCGGCAACCACAACCTCGGGCGCGACGGTGACGCTATCGGGACCGCAGGCGCCGATCACGATGGCGGCCGGCGGGCGCTTCGAGTTCGTCAAGTGCAATTTCTCCGGGCAACTTATCACGCGGCGCATCTATGGCTGCGATGGGGTCAATCCGCCGTTTGAGTTCGATGGCGTGACGCTGGCTCCGATCGAGACAGGGCTTTCGCCGAATGCGCCGTCGCACATCTGGTTCCATAAGAATTTCCTGTTTATCTCGCAGGAAGCCTCGCTGATCTTTTGCGCGGCCGGCAATCCGTTCAAGTGGAGCGCGGTGGACGGCGCTGGAGAGATCGCCACGGGCGACACGATCACCGGCATGATCACATTGCCGGGCAGTCAGACAACGGCGACGATGGGCGTCTACCTGCGGTCGAATGCCGCGTTCCTGTATGGCACTGATCCGACCACGTTTAATTTTGTGGTGTTCAACGACAGCATTGGCGCGGTGCCGTATTCGCTCCAGAACCTGTTCGACACGTTCTTTCTTGACGATCTCGGCGTGGTCACGCTGAAAACGACGCTGAACTGGGGTAACTTCCTGCCCAGCACGTTGACCAAGAACATCCTGCCGTTCATTGCCCGCGAGCGCGGCAACCTGGTGGCGTCGTCGGTCAACCGGGCGAAAAGCCAATACCGGCTGTTTTTCGGCGACGGCTATGCGTTGTATTGCACCGTCTTGAACCAGCAGTATCTCGGCGCGGCGCCGATGCTGTTTCCGGACATCTTCACCTGCGTCGATACCACGAAGCTGATCACCGACACGGAAGCAACATACGTCGGCTGCGAGAACGGCTACGTGTATCAACTGGATGTCGGGACGAGCTTCGACGGAGCACCGATCGCTGCCTACTTCTTCACGGCATGGGACGCGATCAAATCACCACGCATCCTGAAGCGGTTTCGCGCTGCGTCGGTCGAGGTGCAGGGCGATAGCTTTGCCGAGTTCGATTACGGATATCAGATAGGCTATGCGTCAGACCAATTAGCGCAGCTTCCCTCGGTGTGGCTGCCGGTCAATCTCGGAGCGGTTCCGCACTGGGACTCGTTCGTCTGGGACGCCTTTGTCTGGGACGGCACCGGGTTGCTCCCGAGTGATGTGGACGAGACCGGAACGGCGGAGAACATCCGCGTCAGCATCTCGTCCGGCACGAATTATATCGCCGCGTTTACTGTGAACAGCATCATTCATCATTATTCTATGCGGCGGGGAATGCGCGTCTGATGGCCAACATTTTCTACAACCCGAGCGGCAACCCAGCAACCAACTCAGAGGGCTTGTCGGCACCGGTGCGCAGTGAGTTCGCGGCGATTGGCGCGGCGTTCGACATGATGCCGCAGATCACCACGACGGGCGCCTTCTCTACCGTCTTCAATCAGCAGGGCGACCTCACGTTCACGTTGCCGGCGGGTTCGGGGACGCTTGCACTGGAATCGGATATTTCCGGATTGGCGCCAAAGAACGCGCCTGTGTTCACAACATCAACGACGCTTTCCTACACGCTGCCAACGCTGGACAACAGCAACGAAGCCGTCAGCTCAAAGTGGGTTACGAACTTCCTGGCGGCATCCGGTTTCGTGCCGGCCGGGGCGAGCCCAGTGACCAGCGTCGCGGGGCGTACGGGTATCGTGACGCTGGCGCACACTGACATTACCGACTGGACCGCTGCTACTGCGGCGGCGGTGGCGTCAGAGACGACGGCGCGCACAGCGGCGGATACAGCGGAGACAACGGCGCGGATCGCGGGCGATGTCGTGCCATCTCCCGGTATGCTGTTCGGCCTTACCCTGTCGAATGATGTCAGCATCACGAACTCGGTCATCGACATCGCCGCCGGGTTCTGCGCCGACAGCACGAACGTGGTCAAGATCACGCTCGGCGCATTCAAGAAAAGCATCGCAGGAGCGTGGTTCGCTGGGACCGGCGGAAACGGCATGGGCACCGGGCTCGTGGCGGCGATCAGTACTTGGTATAACGTCTTTGCCGCTGTCATCAGCGGTGCGTCCGATGTGTTCCTTGATACGTCGCCGACCGCGGCTAATGCACCGGCCGGCACAACAGCGTTTCGCCGCCTTGGTAGTATATTCGTCGGATCAACCGGCAATATCGCGCCGTTCATTCAATCCGGCGACAATTTCCAATGGATCGGCACGCCTGCGGATTTCAGTATGGCAACCCTTTCTACGGTGAGCCGCACGCTTTACACCTTATTCGTCCCGTCCGGCGTCAGGACCACCGTCACATTCCGCGCGCAAGGTAATTGTGTCCCAAGTGCTTTGGCTGTGGACTTTACATCGCCGGACTGTTCAGACCAGGCAATCGCCGTTGTTGCCGATCTGACCTCAAATGCGGGCACTCTTGCCTCTGGGCGTTTCAGTGTGAGGACGAACACAGCGAGCCAGATCGGCATTCGTGCGTTGAACGCAAGCAGCACGCTTAGTCTTGGGACGATCGGCTGGACCGACGCGCGAGGTCGCACCTAATGGCGCACGTTCAGATTGACGGCAGCGGTAAGGTCATCGGAATCTTCGGGTTGCCACAACACGGCAACGCGGGGGTCACGGAGATCCCCGACAACGATCCGCGCATTGCCGCGTTCCTGGCGCCTCCGTCCGCGTCCGCATCCGCCATCCTGGCGCAGAAGATCGCCGCTGGTATTGCGATCACATCGACCGGAACGCCGGCACTGAACGCGACTTACGCGCTTGATCCAACCACCATGGAACAGATCGGCAGCGTAGCGCGCGATAACGCAGCAAGCCTTGGCCTTCCGGGCGGCCTCCCGACGTTCGTCTATCCGGACGCATCGGGCACGCCGCACACGTTCACCGGGTCGCAGATCGACGCGGTCTATCGTGCCATGCGGGATCTGATCTTCGTTCTGACCACGCAGGCTGGCGTCATGGCGCACGGCGGTTCGCCGGTCTGGCCATCCCAAACAGCGGTGATTGCCTAATGTCCGGCTCCGTCACACCGGGCATCAACGCCCCGACCATCCCGCCGCCGATTCCGCCGCTTGGTGCGACGCCCGGTTCGCTGCCCGGCTCGACGCCGATCAGTCCTGCGATCGCGCCACCGCCAACCGGCCTGATCAACAGCGCGCCCACGCCTGCCGCCGTCACCGCGCCGGCACCCGCTACAGCCGCCCCGACCACGCCGCTCGGTACGTCGCCCGCGACCGCGACCAACGCGGCGCCGACGTCCGTCGCCGTGCCGCACGAGTTCACCGTCAGCCCGAACGCGACCGTCTCCGGGCAGATCAGC
>DATMND010000243.1:0-6311 GCA_035569235.1 Acetobacteraceae bacterium
CCACGCGCTCCGAGACGGACGAGGCGGGCAAGCGGCAGTACGGAAAATCAACTGATGCGGACAGAGGGGTGGTCGAACGGGTTGCAACGGTCGCCGCCGAACGAGGATTGCCTCGTGCTCAGGTGGCTTTGGCGTGGCTGCTGTCCAAGTCGGTCATCACGGCGCCGATCGTCGGTGCCACGAAACTCCAGCATCTCGATGACGCGCTGGCCGCCGTTGCCGTAACGCTCTCAGCCAATGAAATCGCTTTGCTTGAGGAGCCTTATGTTCCGCACGAGGTGCTGGGCTTTGTGTAGAACAGGCCAGATTGCAGCAGTGGGCCGAATGGGCCGAAATAGCAAACCACACTCTCTCGTCTGCCGGAATGCTTCGATCAGCCAAGAGCGGGCAGCTCGGCGGACAGATATTCGGCGAACTGGTCCTTGTAATCCGGATGCCAGCGTGACAGCGCCGGGCGATTGTGAACGATGTCCTCGGCCGCCCAGAGGATCCGCCGGTTATCGACATCGCGAGTGACGTCATTGTCGGGGCAGATGATGTAGAAATCGCCAGCCGCCATGCCGGCGATCAGCATGTCGATCACCTGTTCAGGCGTCCAGGCGCCGGGGGGCTTGGTGGTTGCGGACCTTCTGGTCATGCCGGTGAACGTAGATCCAGGCACCAGAAGATGCGCGCTGACATGGCAGCCTTCGATGCTGCGCAGCGAGTGCGCAAGCCCTTCGGTCAGAACCTTCACGCCGGCCTTCGATACATTGTATGCGGTATCACCGGGCGGGCAGGTGATCCCCTGCTTCGAACCTGTGTTGACGATGGCACAGGGTGTATTCTGGTCGATCATCATCTGGGTGAAACTCTGCACGCCATTGATCACACCCCAGAGATTGACACCCAGCACCCGGCGCCAGCCGTCGTAATGATCCCAGGGTCCGCCGCCTGGCGCGGTGCCGGCATTGTTCATCAGCACCGCCACTTCGCCGAACGCGCCACGGACCGTGTCCCTCAGGCGGTGTACGGCCTCGGGATCGCTGACATCGGTCGGCACCGCCAGCACATCGGACGAACCGCGCTTCGCGACGCCGCCGATCGTCGCGGCTGCCTGTTCCAGCGCGTCCGCACTGATATCGGCGATGCAGACCCGCAGTCCCATGGCCGCGAAGCGCGTGGCAGCAGCAAGGCCAATCCCGCTCGCCGCTCCCGTTATCACGGCAACGCGGCCTTCGCTCAACGCAGCATTCTGGCTCATATCTTTCGACCTCCTTGCTGTCAGGATCCGCTGAACCAGTTGTATCCCTGATCGTCCCAATAGCCGCCGGGATAGTCGTTCGTCACGAACATCGCCACGATATGCTTCGGACCCTTGAAACCAAGCTTCGTCGGCGCCCTCAGCCTCATGGGATACCCGTACTTCGGCGGCAACGGCGCGTTGCCGTAATCCAATGCCAGAATTGTCTGCGGGTGCAGCGCGGTCGCCATGTCGATGCTCCCGTAATAGCGGTCGGCGCATTTGAATCCCACGTAACGCGAACGCAGATCGGCGCCGATCCGTTCGAGGAACAACCGCAGCGGCACGCCGCTCCATTGGCCGATTGCGCTCCATCCCTCGATGCAGATCAGCCGCGTGATCTGCTGCTCCTGCGGTAGCGCGCGGAGTTTGGCCAGTGTCCAGCTTTGCTTGTCGGCGACGCGGCCGGACACTTCCAACGCATAATCGTCGCCGTCGATCTCCGGCGCATCGTCCACGGGATAGAACGCATTGAATGGGAACGGCTTGGTGATGGCGCTGGCCGGATAGGTCGGCGCCAGCCGGTTCGGGTCGAACAGCCAGGCCTGCACGCGATCGTTCCAGCGGGACATTGCCCACAGCACGCGGTCCACCGCATCGCCGTCCTGCAGGTTGCAGCCGGTAAGCATGGTCAGCGCGCCGACCGACAGCGAATGTTTCAGCATCATGCGCCGATCGAGCCGGCGCAGCGCCGGCCGATGCTCATCCAGGCGAATTGCAGGCCCGCGTTTCATCGGGGCCCTTCCGGTGGCGCGGCCGGCAGTCTGGCGCGGCCGGTGATCATGCCGGGCAATGTGCGCGGCACCAGCAGCACCAGGGTCAGATGCAGCAATATGAAGCCGACTATGCCCGCCATAACGGCGAAATGGACCCGCCGCGCGAATTCATAGCCACCGAACAGCGCCGTCAGCGCCTGCAACTGGACTGGTTTCCAAATCGCAAGTCCCGACGCCGTTGCCAGCACGCCCAATGTCAGCACGCCGACATAGGCCAGGCGCTGCACGGCATTATATTCGCCCACGCGATGCTCCAGCCGAAACCTGGCGGCGTCGCCCGCGTCGCGCAAGATCTCGCGCGGCCAGAGCGGCAGCAGGCTGCGGCGAAAATGCCGCGTGAGCAGGCCGTAGATGACATAGACCAGACCATTGCCCACCAGCAGCCACATGAACGCCAGATGCCACGCAACCGCACCTGCCAGCCAGCCGCCGAGCGTGGCCCACGCCGGGAAGCGGAAGCCGAACAGCGGCGAGGCGTCATAGATCATCCAGCCGCTCATGATCATGCAGACGATCGCAAAGGCATTCACCCAGTGCGTGACACGCACGACGAGTGGGTGAATCCGAACGAAGCGGCGGGTCGAACTCACGTGCGGGCTGCCGCGTCTGTGGCCCGCTCGGCCACGCCGATCACATGGGTGGAACGAGGCCGTTCTTCCCGATGCCGACGCTGGCGGCAGTGACCATGCCGTCCGCCCCGCGCGTGCCATTGACAATCACGTTCGCGCCCGGGGTCAGCGCGGTGCGGTCGGCCGGCTCATACGTCACGATGGGCACATCGTTCGGTATCATCACCTTCTTCTCGCCACCCTTGTAGGTGATGGTGATGGTGCGGCCGCTGGCGGCGACCACGCTGCCGACCGTGCCATTCGTCATGCTGCTGCCGGCGCCGAGATCCCAGTCGCGCGTGCCTTCGCCGACGCCGCGCATGCTTTCCGGGAACACCTGCATCTCCAGCGCCTTCAACGTACCATCGGCCTGCGGCACAGCGGCGGTGCCGACGTAGCTGCCCTCCTTGATGTCGCCGGGCTGGGCGACGGTCAGCCATGTCAGGCGCACGTTGGGCGGCAGCGTGGCGCTGGCCTTGGTGCCGTTGCGCAGCGTGAGTTCAAGGGTGTCGCCCGAAAGCGAGTCGATCTTGCCGCGCAGCCGTGCCGGCGTGCCGGTGGTCTGGGCGAATGCGCCGCCCGCAAGCGAGGTCCCCGCGAGAGCCAGAAGCATGCGTCTGTTCATCATCTGCCCGGAATCCTTCCTGTAAAGGGTGAGCCACCGATCGTCGGCTCCGCACGCGTTGACGCGCGCTGCCGGCGCGAAATTCCCGGCGCGGCATTTCCTGATGCCACTCTCGCTCGGCGCAGTCTAGAGCCCGGTGGTCAACACCATGCGAAAGCGGGCCTCGCCGCTCATCATACGTTCGTAGGCTTCCGGCGCGCGCTCGAGCGGCATCGTTTCGATCATCGGCCGGATGTTGGTCAGAGCGCTGAAGTTCAGCGTATCCTCGGAATCGGCCGAGGTGCCGGCAGGCCATCCCTGGATCGAGCGCCGCGCCCCGATGAGCAGGAACGGCGAGGCCTCGATCGCATCGGGCGACGCGCCGATGACCATCAGCCTGCCGCCCGGTGCCAGTCCGTCGATTGTGGCACTCATCGCCTTTGCACTGCTCGCCGTGGCCAGTATCACGCGGGCGCCGCCCAGCTTGTTGAGTGCACCGGCAACGTCGCCGGCGTTGCTGTCGATGTAATGATGCGCGCCCAATTTCCGGGCGAGTGGCTCTTTGTCGGTTCCACGCGCGAGGGCAACCGTCCGGCACCCAATTTTGGCCGCGAATTGCACACCGAGATGGCCCAGTCCGCCGATGCCGAGAACGGCGACAAGATCGCCTGGCCGGAGACCGCTGTTGCGCAGGGCGTTGAAGGTGGTGATGCCTGCGCACAACAGGGGCGCGGCCTCGGCGGCGTTTATTTCGTCCGGCACCGCGGCGAGTGCCTCGAAGGGCACAATCGTGTAGTCGGCATAGCCCCCGTCATACGAGATGCCGGGAATTTGCCCGGTCGTGCACGTTATGAAATCACCTCTTCGGCAGGACCGGCAGTGACCGCAATGCCCGCCATGCCAGCCGACCCCGACACGTTGGCCCGCCTGCCAATCGGGTACATCAGCGCCGATCGCATCCACGATGCCGACAATCTCATGTCCCGGCACGCGGGGATACTGGATGGGAAACGCGCCGGCCTTGGTGAACGAGTCGCTGTGACACACGCCGCAGGCCTGCACCTTGATCCGGACATGCCGGGCCGGTGGTTCCGGAATATTGCGTTCCACAAATTCAAAAGGACCGTTCGCGCTGGTTACCTGCACCGCTCGCATGCGCGCCATCGCCACCTCCAACCATTACCCACTATCGTTGAAGCACACGCTCCCTCCCCAGCTTAGCGGGAGACGGAGTCTTCTTGGATCGCGGTGCCAGCGGTGTGCAGTGACAATTTCGTGACGGCCCTTGCACTCTGAGCGTCGCGTTCAACGTTCGGGCATCGGGACCGCAGTCGCGCCAAACTGTCCGGGATCTTTGTCCTTCAGCACCGGGTCATTGCGGTATGCAAACTTGGCCTCCAGCACCCATGCGGTGTCGCCCGCGACGGTAACGGCGGTCGGCGTAAACTTGAAGCCGTCCTTGATCGTCTCGATCGTCGCCTTGTCGCCCTGGATGTTGACGATGTCGATCTTGCCGCTGCGGTTCTCGGCCAGGATGACGCGGCCGCTCTTCAGTGCCCGCATGCCGTCGGGACCGGAGATCGGCTGTGACAGTTCGAGCATGGTCGCGGTTCCGGCGGTTCCGTCGGGCTTCACGTCCACCCGCACCAACTGGTTCTCGCGCACGTTGTTGAACAGCACCGCCCCGTTCGGAAGCAAGGAGATCCCGTCAATACCGACCCATTTGGCATCGGCCCCCCAGACGGTGAGCGCGGTCGCGCCAGGCTTGAGCGCGAGGATGCGTCCGCCGCGCGTGTCGGTGACGTAGGTCGTGCCATCGCGCGCCACAGCGATGTCGTTGCAAAGCCCGCCGCCCGGGAATGAATAGCTGCCCTTCGGCGCCGCGGTCTTCAGATCGAACGCCTTGAGGTCGGCATCCTTGCCGTTCGGGTCGGGATCATTGGTGCACACCCAAAGCGTGTTCGCGGCTTCGTCGGCAAACACGCCCAGCACTCTGCGAAGGCCGTTCGGTCCGGCGCTGATCCAGGCCGTCGCTTTCGCGGCGCCGGGCGCGACGCGATAAACCGTGCCGTGGTCCATGCTGCCGATGATGACCGTGCCGTCAGCGGTCGAGGTCAGGCTTTCCGGAAAGACCCGCGTGTCGTCGATGATGATCTGGCTCGGCTGAGCGAATGCCACGCAGGGTGCGCCGGCAAGGCCCGCAAGCACGGCGATTGGCAATGCGCTGCTGCGGACGCGGTCCAATAGTCTGAAGTTTGCTTGCATGGATGCTTCTCCCCTGAAGGCGACGGTCGGTTGACCGATCGTCAGTTCAATTGGCGGATCAGTCCGGACCAGCGGTCCAGTATCGGCAGGATCTTATCCGCGCCTTCCGCCGGCAATGTCACATTGCACCGGACGGCACCGAGGTCGCGGAACTTCTGCAACTGTGCAACGTCTTCCGGTGCGCCGCCGATTGTCACCGGTAATGACTTCGGGTCGCGTCCGGCTTCCTCCGCCATCTGTCGGAAGTGCGGCATGTATTCGTCGGGATTGCCGCTGGTCGCGTTCGGATACCAGCCATCGCCGTAGCGGACCGCGCGCCGTGCCGCCCATGGGAAGGCGCCGCCAAGCAGGATCGGCGGGTATGGCTTCTGCACCGGCTTGGGCCACGTCATCATCGACGGCACCTTGACGATCCCGCCGTTGTATTCGGCGGTGGACCTGGTCCAGATCTCCTTCATCGCCTCCATCTGCTCGCGCATCTTCTGCATGCGGGTGGTGAAGACGGTGCCGTGGCTTTCGATCTCCTCGGCATTCCAACCACCGCCGATGCCGAACAGGAAACGCCCGCCGCTCACCTGATCGATCGAAGCGACGAGCTTTGCCGTCTGGATCGTATCGCGTTGGATGACCAGGCAGATGCCGGTGGCGACCTTCAAACGTTTGGTAGCGGCCGCGGCGGCGGTCAGGGTGACGAACGGGTCCATGACATCGTAGTAGCGCTTTGCCAGCTCACCGCCGCCGGGCGGAGGGGTGCGCCGCGGAACCGGAATATGTGA
>DATMND010000244.1:0-5187 GCA_035569235.1 Acetobacteraceae bacterium
GACGATATTGCCGCACTTGGAGCAGAGGTGAAGCGGCGCGGGTTCAAGGCGTTGAAGACCAATATTTTGCCCTTTGACGGCGAGAAGTTGACGAATTTCGGTCCCGGCTTTGGCCGCTCGCCGGGCTATCCGGAGCTGAATGTCGATCGCAAGACGCTGCAGTCGGTGCGCGATCTGCTCAGTGCGTTCCGCAACGGCGCCGGTCCCGAGATGGGTCTGCATCTCGACGTGAATTACCATTTCAAGACCGAGGGCTATCTGCAGATCGCCAAGGCGGTCGCGCCGTTCGACATGACCTGGCTGGAGATCGACACGTGGGATCCGCAGTCGCTCGCGCTGATCCGCCGCGCCGCGCCGTGTCCGATCGCCTCGTTGGAGTCCGTGTGCGGGCGGCGTGCGTTCCGGCCGTTCTTTGACGCGTACGCCACCGATGTTGCGATCATCGACGTGATCTGGAACGGTTTCCTGGAGTCGATCAAGATCGCCTCGATGGCCGAAGCGTACGAGGTGAATTGCGCGCCGCACAACTACTACGGCCATTTGTGCTCGGCGATCAGCGCGCATTTCTGCGCGGTGGTGCCGAATTTCCGCGTCATGGAAATCGACATCGACAGCGTCGCCTGGCGCGACGAGCTGTTCCTCAATGCACCGGCGATCGAGAACGGCGAGCTTATCATCCCAAAGGGACCCGGTTGGGGCGTCGAGGTGAACGAGGCGGCGGTGCGCGCGCATCCACCGCGGACGCGGTAGTGCTCCGATGGTTTGCGGGAGAAGCGTGGGACGCAGCGCCTTTTTCCCTCTCCGCCCTTGGGGGCGGAGAGGGTCAGGGTGAGGTGGGGGACCATCGCCGCTTCCCCCACCTCCCCAACCCCTCCGCCCCCAAGGGGGGAGGGGACAGCGACCCAAGGAAGACACACTGATGAGCACACGGTTCGACATCCTCGGCATCGGCAATGCCATCGTGGACGTGGTGGCGCGCGCCGACGATGCGTTCCTATCGCGCCACGACATGCGCAAGGGGCTGATGACGCTGATCGACGCGGAGCGAGCAGAGGCGATCTACGCCGCGATGCCGCCCGGCCAGGAGAGCAGCGGCGGTTCGGCCGCCAATACCTGCGCGGTCGCGGCGGCGTTGGGCGCGCACGTGGCGTATCTCGGCAAGGTGGCGGACGACCAGTTGGGAACCGTGTTCCGCCACGACATCGGCGCGATCGGCGTGCATTTTCCATCCACGCCGCTGTCCGGCGGTGCACCGACCGCGCGCTGCCTGATCCTGGTCACGCCCGAGGGCCAGCGCACGATGAACACGTTCCTCGGCGCCGCCGTGACGTTCGGCGAGGCGGACGTGGATGAGGCGCTGGTCGCCGATGCGGCGGTGACCTACCTGGAGGGCTACCTGTTCGACCCCCTGGAGGCGCAGCGCGCGTTCCGCCGAGCCGCCGCCGCCG
Source organism: Acetobacteraceae bacterium (assembly GCA_035569235.1). GTDB lineage: Bacteria > Pseudomonadota > Alphaproteobacteria > Acetobacterales > Acetobacteraceae > JAMXLO01. Next base: position 1,449 of record DATMND010000244.1, read on the forward strand.
CGCACGCCGCCGGCCGGCAGGTGGCTCTGACGCTGTCCGATCCGTTCTGCGTGGACCGGCATCGCGCAGCGTTCCTCGAACTGGTGAAGCAGGACGTGGACATCCTGTTCGCCAACGAAGCGGAGATTGCCAGCCTGTATGAGGAGAACACCTTCGAAGCGGCGGCGGAGGCATGCCGGCGCGACGTGGCGCTGGCCGCACTGACCCGCAGCGAGGCGGGCAGCGTGATCCTGCGCGGGGCCGAGACGGTGGAGATCGCCGCCGAACCGACGAACGTGGTGGACTCGACCGGCGCGGGCGACGCCTATGCCGCGGGTTTCCTGGCCGGACTGACGGGCGGCAAATCGCTGCCGGTGTGCGGCAGGATCGCCAGCATCGCGGCGGCGGAGGTGATCAGCCACTACGGCGCCCGACCGCAGGCGGATCTGCGGCGACTGGCGGCGGCGGGCGGTTGAGACTGCTCTTCCATTGCCACAGCATGGACCATGTGATCTGGTCGACTCATAAAAGGGCTGGATCATGCCGACCGACACCACTGATACCGCGATCAACGTCACCGCCTTCAAGGGGCAGTGCCTGGCGCTGATCGACGCCTTGGCACAGGGCAGGACGGCTCGCGTGGTGCTCACCCGGCATGGCCGGCCGGTGGCCGCACTGGTTCCGTATGAGCAGTCGCTCCCGGACCTTTGGGGCGCGTTGCGGGGGAGCGTCACGGTCCCGGCCGGCACCGACCTGACTGCTGGAATCGGCGAGGCTTGGCTGGCGGTTGCCTGAGCCGGCGTCGCCAGCAATCCTGCTCGATACCTGCGGAGCAATCTGGCTGGTCAACGGCGATCCGATGACGGCGCAAAGCCGCGCGGCCATCGCGGCGGCGCAGGTCTCCGGCGCCGGGGTATACGTGTCGCCGATCTCGGCATGGGAAATCGCGACGCTGGTGGCGCGCAGCCGTCTGCAACTGGCATCCTCGCCCGAGGCGTGGTTCGGCCGCCTGGTGACGTTGCCCGGCATGCGGTTGGCAGCGATGCCACCGGAGGTGCTGATGGCCTCGGCATTTCTGTCGGGCACGCCCCACGCGACCCGGCCGACCGCATCATCGCCGCGACCGCCCGGACATACGGTCAGGCGATAGTCACCCGCGACGGAGAGCTGACGCTGTATGCGCAGGCCGGGCGCATAGTGGCCATCGAGTGCTGAAGGCGGCCCGAACCGCGGCGATGATTACCGTGATTTCATGTGGCCGGGCATACGGCCCGGGAGAATACTGGTACCATGCCTTGACGTTCGGCCGTCTTGGGACGTAGGCCGCCGAACGCGCCGAAAAGCAAGAAAGCCCTTGGGAGGCAACCGGGATGCGAACAGGTCTATGGGCGGTGGGACTCGCCGCTCTCTTGGTCTCGATGACAGCCGCGCCGCTGGCAGCCGATGAAACGCCGAAGCGCGGCGGCATCCTCACCTACATGATCCCGGCCGATGCGCCGCCGAGCTTCGACGGTCACAGGGAGACCACCTACGCCACCGTCCATTCGACGGCGCCGTTCTACAGCGTACTGATCCGGCTCGATCCCGAGCACCCGGAGGACGTAACGAAGTTTGTCTGCGACCTCTGCACCGAGATGCCGCAGCCGACTGACAACGGCACCACCTACACCTTCAAGATCCTCAGCGGGGTGAAGTGGCACGATGGCTCGCCGCTCACCGCGGCCGATGCGGCGGCAAGCTGGAACCACATCATCCATCCACCGCCAGGCTACAACAGCGCGCGCGAGAACTGGTACGCGATGGTTGACACCGTCTCGGCGCCCGATCCGACGACGGTGGTGTTCCACCTGAAGTACGCCACGCTGACGTTCCTGCCGGCGCTCGCCGACCCGTATGCCTACATCTACAAGCAGGACATCCTGGACAAAGACCCCAACTGGTACATGAAGAACATCATGGGCAGCGGGCCTTTCAAGTTTGTCGACTACCAGCTCGGCCAGTCGATCCGGGGCGAACGCAATCCCGACTATTACCACAAGGGCCTGCCGTATCTGGATGGCTTCGTCGGCATCTACGCCGACAAGCAGGTCGTTCGGGTGGAGGCGATCCGCGGCGACCGTGCGGCGACCGAGTTCCGTGGTCTGCCGCCATCGGCGATCGATCAGCTCAAGAAGGAGGTCGGCGACAAGATCACCATCCAGCAAAGCGACTGGAACTGCGGCAACCTGATCACGCCGAATTCCAAACGCAAGCCGTTCGACGATGTGCGGGTGCGCAAGGCGCTGCTGCTCGGGGTCGACCAGTGGCACGGCGCGCCGGCGCTGTCCAAGATCGCCAATGTGCGCACGGTCGGCGGCATCGTGTTCCCGGGCTCGCCGCTGGCGGCGACCAAGGAGGAACTGCAACAGATGGCAGGCTTCTGGCCCGACATCGACAAGTCGCGCGCCGAGGCGAAACGGCTGCTGAAGGAGGCGGGGCAGGAGAACCTCAGCTTCGAGATGCTGAACCGCAACGTCGACCAGCCCTACAAATACGTCGGCACCTGGCTGGTCGATGAATGGAGCAAGATCGGCGTGAAGGTCACCCAGAAGGTGGTGCCGACCGGACCGTGGTTCGAGGCGATGCGCACCGGCAACTTCGACGTCGTGGTGGAGGCTAACTGCAACGGCGTGGTGAATCCGGTGATGGACACGCAGAAGTACCTGCCGAAGAAGGTGTTCGTCGAGAATTACGGCGGCTACGACGACCAGGACCTGATCGATATCGACGCCAAGATGGTGCGCGAGACCGACCCCGCGAAACAGCGGCTGCTGATGCGGGCGTTCGAGACGCGCGTGGTCGATACGATGGCGTATGAGTTCCCGATGCTGTGGTGGAACCGCATGCTGCCGGAGCGGTCGTACATGCACGGCTGGAAGATCGGCCCGAGCCATTACGTGAACCAGGATTTGGCGACGGTTTGGCTGGATAAGTAGGCACGGCCGCTACCCTTTTCCCGAGGGCAGGGGCGGGCCACCAAACGTGCTTCCCTCCCCCTTGGGGGAGGGGCCTTTTCAGCAAACCGATCGCCGTGCCGTCAGGCGCGCGCTGCGACTGATCGGCTACGCGTTCATGTCCTGGTGGACCTCGATGACATTGCCCTCGGGGTCGTAGAAGAAGATCTGATGCCAGCCGTTCATCGCCCACTGGCCGTAGTCGGAATAGGGGATGTTCTTCGCCTCGAGCCGCCGCTTGAACGCGGCAATATCATCGGTGCGGAACGCGATGTGGCCGCGCTCGAGCGGATTGACGAAGTGGTTGGTCCGGAAGCCGACGCCGAGGTCCTTCGTGGCCAGATGCACCTGGGTCTGGCCGTCGGTCACGAAGGCGACCGGGGCGGCGTAACCCTGCGTGGTGTCGCGCGCGCTGTTCAGTGACGGCTCAGGCCCCAGGTCCAGAACCGACCGGTAGAACGCCTCCATGCCCGGAACATCCTTCGAGCACAGGTTCAGGTGGTGGAGCTTGAGCTTCATGCGGTTCCTCCTCGAAGTATGGTCAATGTGGACCCAGAAACGCGGTCGAGACAGTGGGCACCGCTAGCCCGGTTTTCCCCATGGTGCGGGGTTCGAGCGCCTGGTACACCGCTGCGGTCGGACCGAAACCGTCAGCAGCGAAGATGGCGCGCCGCACCCAGGGCAATCGCTTGAACAGCGCTGGCTGGCGCTGCGAGGCACACGCTGACCCCGTGGCTCGCGCCGCGGCGACCGTCGAAGCTGCAAGT
>DATMND010000245.1:0-8659 GCA_035569235.1 Acetobacteraceae bacterium
GCTGATCGGCGGCTTCTGCCATCTCTACATTGGCCAGGAGGCCGTCGTGGTCGGCGTGCAGATGGCGCTGTCGGACGGCGATCAGGTGGTGACGTCATACCGCGACCACGGTCACATGCTGGCAACCGGCATGGACCCGCGCGGCGTGATGGCGGAACTGACTGGGCGCTCGGGCGGATATTCGCACGGCAAAGGTGGCTCGATGCATATGTTCAGCAAGGAGAAGAACTTCTTCGGCGGACACGGCATCGTCGGCGCACAGGTCAGCCTCGGCACCGGGCTCGCCTTCAGTAATTGGTACCGCGGCAACGACCGGGTGTCCGTCACCTATTTCGGCGAAGGCGCATCCAGCCAGGGTCAGGTGTTCGAGAGCTTCAACCTCGCCGCGCTGATGAAGCTGCCGGTCGTGTATGTGATCGAGAACAACAAATACGGCATGGGCACCAGCGTCGAACGTGCATCGGCCTCGCGCGATCTTTCCAAGAACGGCGCGCCCTGGGGCATTCCCGGCATGCAGGTGGACGGCATGGACGTGCTGGCGGTGGCGGAGGCGGCGGGACAGGCGGTCGCGCATTGTCGCGCGGGCAAGGGGCCATACCTGCTCGAGGTGAAGACATACCGTTATCGCGGTCACTCGATGTCCGATCCAGCGCGTTACCGTACCCGCGAGGAGGTGCAGATGATGCGCACGCAGCACGACTGCATCGAGAATGCGCGGCACAGGTTGGAGGCGCTGGGCGTGGACGAAGCGGCGATCAAGCAGATCGATGACGACGTGAAGGCGGTCATCCAGGAGGCGACCGACTTCGCCCAGAGCAGTCCGGAGCCTGATCCTTCCGAGCTGTGGACCGACGTGCTGCTGGAGGGCTGAGCGATGTCCACGCAGATCCTGATGCCGGCGCTGTCGCCGACCATGACCGAGGGCAAGCTCTCCCGCTGGCTCAAGAATGTCGGTGACGACGTGCACGCTGGCGACGTGATTGCCGAGATCGAAACCGACAAGGCCACCATGGAGGTGGAGGCGGTTGACGAAGGCAAGCTGGCGCAAATTCTGGTGAACGAGGGCACCGAGGGTGTCGCGGTGAATACGCCGATCGCGGTGATTGCCGCCAATGGCGAGGACGCAAGTGCCGCCGCGCCGGTGGCGAAAGCGCCGGAACCGGTTACGCGCCCGGCGCCGCAGCCACAGGCGCCGGCACCAAAGCAGCAGGTCGCGGCTGAACCGGCGGCGCGAGCGGAGCCCGACAAGGACTGGGGGCCGACCAAGCCGATCACCGTGCGCGAGGCGTTGCGCGACGCGATGGCGTTGGAACTGCGCCGCGACGACAAGGTGTTCCTGATCGGCGAGGAGGTCGCGCAGTACCAGGGCGCCTACAAGATCAGCCAGGGCCTGCTGGATGAATTCGGACCCAAGCGCATCATCGACACGCCAATCACCGAACACGGCTTTACCGGCATGGCGGTCGGCGCGGCGCTCAACGGATTGAAGCCCATCGTCGAGTTCATGACGTTCAACTTCGCCATGCAGGCGATGGACCAGATCATCAACTCGGCGACGAAGACGCTTTACATGTCGGGCGGCCAGATGGGTTGCCCGATCGTGTTCCGCGGCCCGAACGGTGCGGCCTCGCGCGTGGCAGCGCAGCATTCGCAGTGCTACGCCAGTTGGTACGCACATGTGCCGGGGTTGAAGGTGGTTGCGCCGTGGTCATCGGCTGATGCCAAGGGGCTGCTGCGGGCGGCGATCCGCGATCCAAATCCGGTGATCATGCTGGAGAACGAGATTCTTTACGGCCACACGTTTGACTGCCCGACGGACGAGGACTTCATCTTGCCGATCGGCCGCGCCAAGGTGGAGCGCGTCGGTCAGCATGTGACCATCGTCGCGTTCTCGATCATGGTGGGTGTAGCGCTGAAGGCGGCCGATGCGCTGGCCGAACAGGGGATCGAGGCCGAGGTGATCAATCTGCGCTCGCTGCGGCCGTTCGATACCGCGACCGTCATCGAGAGCGTGAAGAAGACCAATCGCATCGTCATGGTGGAGGAAGGCTGGCCGTTCGCCGGCATCGGCGCGGAGGTTGCGATGCAGGTGATCGAGCATGCGTTCGACTGGTTGGACGCGCCGCCGGTGCGCGTGCACGGACTGGATGTGCCGCTGCCTTATGCCGCCAATCTGGAGAAGCTTGCGCTGCCGCAGCCCGAATGGGTGGTTGACGCCGTGAAGAAGATCGTCTGAGGGGAGCGGCACATGGCAACCAACATCCTGATGCCGGCGCTGTCGCCGACGATGACCGAAGGCACGCTGTCGCGCTGGCTGAAGAAGGAAGGCGAGGACGTGCGCGCCGGCGACGTGATCGCCGAGATCGAGACTGACAAGGCGACGATGGAAGTCGAGGCGGTCGATGAGGGCGTGCTCGGCAAGATTCTGGTGCAGGACGGCACCGAGGGCGTGAAGGTCAACGAGCCGATCGCGATCCTGGTGGAGCAGGGCGAGGCAGTGCCTGCCGGGGCACCCGCGGCGAAGGCTGCCGCGCCACCTAAGGCGGAGCCGCCGAAGCAGGAAGCGAGGGTGCCGGAAACTCCCAGGCCGGCGCCGCAGAGCGGCAATGGGCACGATGCAGGTGGCGACCGCGTCTTCGTCTCGCCTTTGGCGCGACGCATGGCGAAGCAGGCCGGCATCGATCTGGCGACGCTGAAGGGGAGCGGTCCTAACGGGCGCATCGTGAAGGTGGATATCGAAGCGTCGCTGCAGAAGGGCGCGCCCGCTGCGCAACCGGTTGTCGCTCCCGCTGTGGTGCCGGCCGCGAGACCCACAGCGCCGGTTACCGCGCCGCACAAGCTGGTGCCGCACAGCTCGATCCGAAAGGTGATCGCCCGCCGGCTGACCGAGGCGAAGTCCACCATCCCGCATTTCTACGTCTCGATGGACGTGGAGATCGACGCGCTGATCAAGCTGATGAGCGAGCTGAATGCCAAATCGCCGAAGGAGGGACCGGGCGCGTATCTGATCACGATCAACGACCTAGTGATCAAGGCCGCGGCCGCAACGCTGCGCCGCGTGCCGGCGGTGAATGCGGCTTGGACCGACGATGCGATGGTGCTGTTCGACGATGTGGACATCAGCGTCGCGGTGGCGATCCCCGACGGACTGATCACGCCGATCGTCCGCCGCGCGGACCAGAAGGGGCTGGCGACGATCAGCCGCGAGATGAAGGACCTGGCCGGCCGCGCGCGCGCGGGCAAGCTGAAGCCGGAAGAGTTCCAGGGCGGCGGGTTTTCGATTTCCAACATGGGCATGTTCGGGGTGTCGGAGTTCGCCGCGATCATAAACCCGCCGCAGGCTGCGATCATGGCGGTTGCCGCTGGGCAGAAGCGGCCAGTGGTGAAGGACGATGCGCTGGCGATCGCGACAGTGATGACGTGCACGTTGAGCGTGGATCATCGTGTCGTTGATGGAGCGCTCGGCGCGCAATGGCTGCGCGAGTTCAAGCGGATCGTCGCGGATCCGCTGAGTTTGCTGCTGTGATCGGGGTGAATCCGCATCGACCCCTCCCCCCAACCCCCTCCCGCAAGGGGAGGGGGAGGACGTACAACACTCCCCCTCCCCTTGCGGGAGGGGGTTGGGGGGAGGGGGTCGCGCGGTCATGACATTGGCCCTCCGGCAGACCGCACCAGCCGATATAGCCGATCTCCATCGGCTGATGCGCGAGTTCGCGACGTACGAAAAACTCGAGCACCGCTACAAGATCACCGAAACCGAACTGCATACAGCGCTGTTCGGTGCGAAACCTGCGCTCGATTCCGTGCTGGCCGACGTCGATGGCATCACCGTCGGCTTCGCACTTTGGTATTTCACCTTCGGCAGTTTCTCCGGACGCTACAGCCTGTTCGTCGAAGACATATTCGTCCAGCAGGACTTCCGCGGCCGCGGCATCGGCCTGGCACTGTTCCGCCACATGGCGCGCATCGCGTTGGAGCGGCAATGCATCGACATGTCGTGGACGGTGCTGGACTGGAACGCGCCGGCCATCGAGTTCTACCGCCGGATCGGAGCCAGGCAGGTGCGAGGTTGGATTCCGCAGCAGCTCAGAGGCGACGCATTGGCCGCGCTGGCCGAAGGAGCGAAAGATGGCTGATCAGAACTTTGACATTGTCGTTGTCGGCGGCGGCCCCGGCGGCTATGTCGCGGCGATCCGTGCGGCGCAGCTCGGCATGAAGACCGCCGTAGTGGAGCGCGATCAGCTCGGCGGCATCTGCCTGAACTGGGGTTGCATTCCCACCAAGGCGCTGCTGCGCGCGTCCGAAATCAACCACCTGATGCATCGCCTGCCGGAGTTCGGTTTTGCCGCGGTCGAGCCACGCTTCGAGATCGACAAGGTGGTGAAGCGTTCGCGCGCAGTAGCGAAGCAGTTGTCCTCGGGTGTGGGGCACCTGATGCGCAAGAACAAGATTACGGTGTTCGACGGCACCGCCAGGCTCGCCGGCAAGCAGACGCTAGCGGTGGAGAAGGCCGGCGCATCCGTGGCGACGCTGAAGTCGCCGCACATCGTGCTGGCGACCGGTGCGCGCGCACGGCAACTGCCGGGGATCGAGGCCGACGGAAAACTGATCTGGACCTACAGGGAGGCGATGGTTCCACCGTCGATGCCGAAGTCGCTGCTGGTGATTGGCTCGGGCGCGATCGGCATCGAGTTCGCCAGCTTCTATCGGGACATGGGCGCAGAGGTGACGGTGGTAGAAGTGCTGCCGCGGATTCTTCCAGTCGAGGACGAGGAGATTTCGGCGTTCGCACACAAGGCGTTCGCGGCGCAGGGGATGAAGATCCTGGTGGGCGCGCAGGTGAAGGCGGCGAAGAAGGGGCGCGACAACGTTGTCGTGACGGTGGAGGCCGGCGGCAAGAGCCAGGAGATCACAGTCGATCGGGTGATCTCCGCGGTCGGCATCGTCGGCAATGTCGAAGGGATCGGGCTGGAAGGCACCGGCGTGAAGGTCGATCGCACGCATGTGGCGATCGACGAATACTGCCGCACCGGCGAGCCTGGCGTGTACGCGGTCGGTGATCTGGTGGGGCCGCCGTGGCTTGCGCACAAGGCGATGCACGAGGGCGTGGTGTGCGTCGAGAAGATCGCCGGGTTGAACGACGTGCATCCGACGGATGTGACGAACATTCCAGGCTGCACCTATTGCCGGCCGCAGGTGGCCTCGGTGGGGTTGACCGAGGCACGCGCCAAGGAGGCAGGGCATGAGGTGAAGGTCGGAAAATTCCCGTTCATCGGCAACGGCAAGGCTATCGCGATGGGCGAGCCGGAAGGCATGGTGAAGACCGTGTTCGATGCAAACACCGGCGAGCTGTTGGGCGCGCACATGGTCGGCGCCGAGGTGACCGAGTTGATCCAGGGCTACACGATCGCGCGCACGCTGGAGAGTACCGAGGCGGAGCTGATGAACACCGTGTTCCCGCATCCGACGATCAGCGAGACGATACACGAGGCGGTGCTGGCGGCTTATGGGCGCGCCTTGCATTTCTGACGCCGCGTCGTCATCGGGCGACGCTTTCGTACATCACCATGCGATAGCCTTGCTGCATGAAGTCGGCACACTCGGTCATGCCGATGCCGCCGAGCACCATGCGCGAGGCAAAGTTGTTGTCCCGCGCCACCGCCACGATGCGATGCAGCCGCGCCTGCTCGTGACCGAAGCGCAGAGCCGCGCCGGCGGCTTCGCGGGCGAGGCCCCTGCCCTGTGCCTCCGGCCATAGCGCGAACCGCAATGCGACGCCTCGGCCGTCCGGCCGCAATTCCAAACCGGTGATTCCGATGAAGGTTGCGCCCAACTCGCGGATCGTCCACATGCCGAAGCCATTGGCGCCCCAGGACACGACGTCGTCGGCCAACTCCTCCGCCGATTGCACCGGCGAGCGAACACCGCCCAGCATGACGGCGAACACGCGCGGATCGGATTTGATGGCGCACAAATCGGGCAGGTCGGCCCCACCCACGGGCGTCAGCACCAGCCGCGCCGTGCGCACGATCCAGGTCGGGTTCATGACGGGCCCGGCGCCATTCGGCACCGCCGGGCCGGATTGCGGCCGTCAGTCGCGATAACTGGGGTCGATGCCGTCGAGCAGTCGAAGATAGGCGGGCCATTCAGCCGATGCCCGCCCCCTGTCATGATGTTCGTACTGCTCGGCGACATGTTCGCAGATCACAGGTGCGATTTCCAGCAGCGGCGCGCCGGTCGCCTCCATCGTCAGCTGAATGCGTGCGGCGCGAACGAACTCCTTCATCAGGCTGAATGCCTCGCGCGCAGTCGCGCCGACCGTGGTCACACCGTGGTGGCGCATGATCAGAGCACGGTTGCGACCCAACGCCGCGACGATGCGTTCACGCTCATCGAAACTGTCGGTAAGACCTTCGTAATTGTGGTAGCCGACCCGATTATAGAAGCGCATTGCGTTCTGCGACAGCATGCGTAAGCCGTGCCCAAGGCCCGACAGCGCAATGCCCTCCTCGGGATGCACGTGCACCGAGCAGTTTACATCGGGACGGCCGCGCAGGACTCCGCTGTGCAACGTGAAGCCGGGCCGGTTGACGCCCGAACGTTCGTCCAGGTCGTCATCCATGCTGACCTCGACGAGGTTGGACGCGGTGACCTCGGTGTAGAGAAGTTCGTGGCGCTTGATCAGGAAGCGTCGGGGATTGGACGGGCAGCGCATCGCGGCGTGGTTGAAGATCACGTCGCCCCACCCGTGATGGGCCAACAGCCGGTAAACCGCGCCGAGATCGACGCGCGCCTGGCGATCCTCGCTGGAGGTGGTGGTTGGGGCAGTCGTCTCGATGTCCATGACCGTTCCTCGGGTCAATTTGGCCGATCATGTAACGCCTGGCAGGGTGGTCGCGCAAACGGCACGCTAGAGCGCCAAACGTCCCTGGCGTACCGCCTTGCCCGCATCGGCGGTCGCTCCCACCTCGCCATCGGCGAACCGCAGACGCAGCCGCGCGCCCGGCACTACATCGGCTGCACTGGTCAGCGGACGGCCGGCTGGATCCGACACCAGCGCATAGCCCCGCTGCAGCACCGCCAGCGGCGACACCGACTCAAGCCGCGCGCCATCACCCTCCAGGCGTGCGCGCGTCTCCCGCAGCATCGAACGCAGCGGCGCATCGGTGAGGCGCCCCAGCGTGCGGCCGGCCCGGTTGTGGATGCCGGATACCGCGTGCCGCAGGCCGGCAAGCAGCTTCTGCCCGCACAGATCGAGCGCGCCATGCCGCCGCGCTACGACGTTGGGCAGCGCGATGATCAGGCGCACGCCGCGCTCCTGCACCCGCTCGCGACAGCTCCGAAGCATGGCGGGCAGGTCCGGCAGCCGCCGTTCGATGCCGCCGAGTGCCGCTCGGCGCTTGTGCAGCAGGTTCGGCAGCGCGAGCACCAGCCGCTCCGCGCGGTCATCCAGGCGCTGCCGCGCACCGCCGACCAGGGCCGGCAGATCGGGCAGGCCACGTTCCGCGCGCGACAGGCGCAGCCGCCGCTCCTGGGTCAGCCGGTTCAGGCCGCCGATCAGGCGCGCCGCCTTGTGCTCCAGGTCGGCGATCAGGTCGGCCCGCGCCGGCACCGCCAGTTCGGCCGCCGCGGTCGGCGTCGGCGCTCGGCGGTCGGAGACGAAATCGATCAGCGTGGTGTCCGTCTCGTGCCCCACCGCCGAGATCAGCGGGATGCGGCAGGCGGCCACGGCACGAATGACGATCTCCTCGTTGAACGCCATCAGGTCTTCCAGGCTGCCGCCGCCGCGTGCCACGATCAGCACGTCGGGACGCGCGATGCCGCGTGCGGGCAGCGCGTCGAACCCGGCGATCGCGGCGGCGATGCGTTCGGCGGCGCCCTCGCCCTGCACCGGCACCGGCCACAGCAGGATCGGGCGCGGGAAGCGGCGGGAGATCGTGGTGCGGATGTCCTGGATGACCGCGCCGCGCTCGCTGGTCACCACACCCACCAGGGCGGGCAGGACCGGCAGCGCCCGCTTGCGTTCGGCGGCGAACAGGCCTTCCCCCGCCAGGCGCAGGCGCAGCATCTCGATGCGAGCCAGCAGGGCGCCGGCGCCGGCATACTCCATCCGCTCGGTGATCAACTGATACGACGAGCGCTCGGCGTAGGCGGAGATGCGGCCAGTGGCGATGATCTCGACGCCGTTCTCGGGCACCATGCCGAGCCGGCCCACGGCCGATTTCCAGACCACGCCGGCGATCTTGGCGCCCTCGTCCTTCAGCGAGAAATAGATGTGGCCGGAGGGGTAGCGCTTCAGTTCGGTGATCTCGCCGCGCACCCGGACGCGGCCGAAATTGCCCTCCAGCGTGCGCTTCACCGCGCCGGAGATCTCCGAGACGGTGTATTCGGGGACGTTGGAAACGAGCGGGGCAGGCAGGTCGTTCATGCCGGGAGAGTAGGCGATTCGGGCGGGCCGGGCGAGGACGTGTCGCAGGCCGGGCGTGGCGCCGTGGGGTCTCTGTCTCGGCAGTGTCTCAGTGTCCGTCCGGAAGGATCGTGAATCATTTGAATCAGTTACCGGGCGGGCTTGTGCGGCTCGAATTGTCTGTGATTCTCTTTGCGGCGCCGCTTTGCGAGGTGCCAGATGTGGTCGACCAAGAACCGCCCCCGCTACGAC
>DATMND010000246.1:0-5597 GCA_035569235.1 Acetobacteraceae bacterium
GATATTCTGACGCCGCTGCTGACGCCGGGAAGCTTCCTGGTCAACCTGTCGGTGGGCGTCTCGTCGGTCGCATTGATCGAGCTGTGCCGCGAGCTTGGCGCGCTCTACCTCGACACCTGCATCGAACCGCCGCCCGGCGGCTACACCGATCCGGGCAAGTCGATCTCAGAACGGTCCAACTACGCGATGCGCGAGTCGGCAATTGCGCTGCGCCGGTTTGGCTCGGACCCCACCGCGGTCGTGGCGCATGGCGCGAATCCCGGCATGGTCAGCCACCTCGTCAAGCGTGCCTTGCTTCATCTGGCGCGCGATCTCGGGCGGACCGCCGCGCCCGCCACGCGCGACGACTGGGCCAGGCTGGCCCGCGACCTCGGCGTGAAGGGCATCCACATCGCCGAACGCGACACGCAGCGCGCGCGAGTCCCCAAGCAGCCGGACGAATTCGTCAACACCTGGTCTATCGACGGATTCCTGTCGGAAGGCTTGCAGCCGTCGGAGTTGGGGTGGGGCACGCACGAGACGCACATGCCGCCGGAGGGCGCCCGTCACGCGTTCGGCTGCGACGCGGCGATCTATCTCAGCCGTCCCGGCGCTGGCACGCGGGTGCGGAGCTGGACGCCGCTCGCTGGGCCGATCCAGGGATTTCTGATCACGCACAACGAGGCGATCAGCATCGCCGACTACCTGACGCTGCGCGACGGCGGGCGCGTGACATATCGTCCGACCTGCCACTATGCCTACCACCCGTGCGACGATGCGGTCCTGTCGCTGCACGAACTGCAAGGGAACGCATTCCGCCCGCAATCGCACTTCCGGCTGATGAACGACGAAATCGTCGATGGCATCGACGAGCTGGGCGTGCTCCTCTACGGCCATCCGAACAACGCCTACTGGTATGGCTCGCAACTATCCATCGAGGAGGCCCGCCGGTTGGCCCCGTATCAGAACGCGACGGCGCTACAGGTGACATCGGCCGTGCTGGCCGGGATCGTGTGGGCGATCGAGAACCCGCGGCGCGGCATCGTCGAGGCCGATGAACTCGATCACGAACGTATCCTGGGGATCATGGAGCCGTATCTGGGCCGGATGGCGGGGGCGTATACCGACTGGACGCCGCTGCAAGGCCGGGGCGGCCTGTTCCCCGAGGACGTCGATGCCGGCGATCCGTGGCAGTTCCGTAATGTGATTGTCCGCTAGGCGCCCGGAACAGCCGACAGCAATCGATGACCGCAACCAGCAAGCTCGTCGTCCGGACCGCCGATCGTCCCGACCTGGTGCCGCTCGTCGCGCACTGGCTGTGGGAGGCGTTCTGGCGTACCGACGGCTATCCGCTCTGCCACGTTCATGGGGTGGTGGCCGCGGCGACCGCATCTGTCGGACCGCCGCAAACGTTCGTTATGCTGGCCGACGGCGAACCGGTCGGGACAGCGAGCCTCGTGGCCCATGATCTGGGCGCGCGGCCCGACCTTACGCCGTGGCTCGCCGGGGTCTTCATCGCTCCCGCGGTGCGCGGCCGCGGCAATGTCCGACACTTGATCGGCGCCGTCGAAGCGGCCGCCCAGGCGGCAGCCATCCCGACGCTCTGGCTCTACACGACCACGGCGGAACGCATCTACGCGCGCGCCGGCTGGCAGTTCGTCGAAAGCTTCACGCGCTGCGGCGAGCCCGCCGCGTTGATGTGCCGGCACCTGGCATGCGGCGGCGCGCCGCCAGACCGCGCGACATGACCGGCACGCCGACCTTTGCGACACCCCCGGGCTTTCTCGGCACCATCCGCGACGATCGAGACGCGGACTTCGTCGTTGCCGGTGTGCCGCTCGATATCGGCACCACGAACCGCGCCGGCGCACGCGACGGGCCGCACGCCATCCGCCGCGCCAGCCGCATGCTCACCGATGGCGCGCACCCGGCGTTCTGGCTTGATCTCGCGACCTTGAGCCTGGCCGATATCGGCGATCTGCGGCTCGCACTGGGCGACATCCCCGCCAGCCTGCACCTGATCGAGCAGCAGGCGGCCGGGCTTGGCCATCTGCTGGCGCTGGGCGGCGAGCACGGCATCACACTGCCACTGCTGCGCGCCTTGTCGCGCCGAGTGGGCGACAAGCTCGCGCTGGTGCATTTCGATGCCCATGTCGACACGTGGCCGGAGAGTTTCGGCCAAGCCTACGGGCATGGTTCGGTCTTCTATCACGCGATCGAGGAGGGACTGGTCGATCCACGGCGCATGATCCAGATCGGCATCCGCTCGCCGGTACAACGCGACGTGTGGGACTGGACCATCGGCCGCGGGGTCACCGTGCTGACCGCGCAGAACGTCCACGCGACTGGACCAGAGGTGGTCGCGCAACGGATTTGCGACGTTGTGGGTGAGGCGCCCGCCTATCTCAGCTTCGACATCGATGTGCTCGATCCGGCATTCGCACCGGGCACCGGCACGCCCGAGATCGGCGGTCTGGCATCATGGCAGGCGCAGGCAATTCTGCGCCGGCTGGGCGGCGTCGCGTTTGCCGGAATGGACGTGGTGGAGGTCGCGCCGGCCTATGACGTGGCCGAAATCACCGCATTGGCGGCAGCCACGGTGGTCTGGGAGTATCTCGCCCTGGTCGGTTCGGCTGCGCGCAACGTGTGATGCGTTGCGTTTAGGGAACGAGTTATACCTCACCATCCGAAAACGCATACCTCCTCGGCGTTCAGTGTCTTTATATTGCCATCTCCGCTTCGCCCCTCGGGGGTGGAGCGGCGACGCATCGCACGTGCCGCGAGCCCCTCGATGAAATCCTCAGGGGCACAGCAACGACGTAACGCGTCCTTTTCGGTCGGTCCGGCCAATGATGGGCCGGGGTCGTAAGGGAGCCGCCTATGTTGGCTGATTGGTTTGCCGCGATGCGAAGTACTCGCAGCATCGGCTAGGTCCCCGTCGCCGCGGCGCATTTGCGCGTGGTGACGGTTTCCCCGCCTTTTGTCTCTGCCGCTCGGCGCGCCACGGATGCGCGCCGCATGCTCGCGAGGGTTGCCGTCATGAACCAGCCGCGCTTCCGCGCCGCCGTCACGCCTCTGCGCCGCCGCTTCCCAGCAGCCGCGGCAGGACCGCTGCCGGCAGTGGACGAACTGGTCGCTCTCGAGCGGCCGGAGGAGCCGATGCACTGCCTCCGCCCTGCTACCATCGAAGCAACGGCGCGCGCCTTCGTCGAGGCGTTTCAGGGCGACGTGCTGTACGCCGTGAAGTGCAATCCGGAACCGTCCGTGCTGCGCGCCCTCCGTGCCGGTGGCGTGCGGCATTTCGACTGTGCGTCGCTCGCCGAGGTGGCCTTGGTGCGGCAGATGTTCCCGGACGCCGAAATCCACTTCATGCATCCGGTCAAGGCGCGTGGGACGATTCGTGAGGCATGGTCGCGCCATGGCGTGCTGGATTTCGTGCTGGACAGCGCCGAGGAGCTGGCGAAGATCGTGCAGGAGATTGCCGCGACCGGCGTGGCCGGTGAACTCGGTCTCATTGTGCGTCTGGCCCTGCCGAAGGGCGCCGCTGTGCTTGATCTGACGGGGAAGTTCGGTGCCGCGCCGGAAGCGGCGATCGCTCTGTTGCGCGCCGCGCGTGCCCACGCCGCGCGGCTCGGGGTGAGCTTCCATGTCGGTTCGCAGTGTCTCGATCCGTTGGCTTGGCGTGACGCGTTGGAACTGGCCGGACAGGTTGTCCGCGGCGCCGGCGTCGCGCTGGAGGTGATCGACGTGGGCGGTGGCTTTCCGGTGTCCTACCCGGACGTGGAACCGCCCCCGCTCGGCGCCTTCCTGGCCGAGATCGACGCCGGGTTCGAGCGTCTTGGTTTGCCCAGAGCGCGGCTTTGGGCGGAGCCCGGCCGCGCCCTCGTGGCTGGTGGCGCCTCGGTGATCGTGCAGGTGCAGCACCGCCACGGCGACTCGCTGTATGTCAACGACGGCGTGTATGGCAGCCTGGCCGATGCCGGGGCGCTTGGGTTCCGCTATCCGGTGCGGCTGATCCGGCCCGACGGTCCGGCGCCGGCCGCGAGTCGCGCCGGGTTTTCATTCTTCGGGCCGACCTGCGACAGCGCCGATATGATGCGTGGGCCGTTTGTCCTGCCTGCGGATGTGGCAGAGGGCGACTGGGTCGAGATCGGTCAGCTCGGCGCATATGGCGGTTGCCTGCGCACCGCGTTCAACGGCTTTGACCGCGCCCGTATGGTGGAGGTACGCGACGGTCCGCTGCTGCAGACGCCAGGATATGGGGCGGCGATCCACTCCTTGGCGGCCTGAAGGGTCTCATTTGCCCGATGAATGTTCCACTTCCACACACATATCTGCGGCCGTTCGGCATGGGATTGCCGGTGACCGCGATGCATTGCGCGGCCTTATCGAAGCCACGCGACTCCCAGTGCATCGTACATTCGCCACCACCGTTCGGCCCCCTTCACCAAGGCGGACACCGCGCGGCCGCGGCCGGCATTTAGGCGAATATCTTGGCGACCGAAATGCGCACATTCGGGATCGCGTTGATCGTCAGGACGTCTGAACGACCGGCGCGCGCGACGGAGGCATAGCTGTCGGCGACGGGCGATTGATAGATCTCGACCTCCTCCGCCGTCAGGTTTACGATCCAGACTTCAGGAATGCCGCTACGGGCATAGAGCGCCAATTTGACAGTGCGATCATAGTCGAGGCTGGTGTTGGCGACTTCCACGGCCAGCATGGTGTCTTCCGGCCGTGGCAGCGTCGCCCTGTAGTCGTCGCGAGGCTTGAGTACCGCGAAATCGGGCTGCGGCTCGCTACGCCGGGTCAGCCGGACCGGGTTCTGTACGGAAACGATGCCGCGGTCGCCAACGGCCAGCACCAGCAGGTGGTTGAGCGCATTGGTGGCAGCGACATGCTCACTGCCGATCGGCGCCATCGCGACAAGTTCTCCTTCGATAAGTTCGACGCGATCGTCTTCGGTCAATATGCCCGCGTCGCCCATCCGGTGATATTCGTCGACCGTCAACAGACGCCGAGGCGTCGCCGGATAACGGGAGAGCACGCTCAGCTCCTCTCGATCCACGCCTCACCTCTCCTTTCACCCATCGCGGCCAAGGTAGAGCAGGATAGCCAGCATTCCAATCTGCACCGATCGAGTTGCCTGTGGCGATCAAACCGTGACTGACTACGGCGGACCGCGCGAGCACCACCAGTTCGTATCACGCATGGTTCGCCACGGCGGTCGCAGCAGCGCTTCACTCCGCTTCCAGCGGTACGCGCTCATACAGCGCCGCCAGCGGGACCGCGATGCCGACGCTGGGCAGCGCCACCTGAGCTTCCGGTCCGGCAATCGACTCGAACACCCAGCCCGCGTCCTGCCGCCGGTAGGCGTGTGCCAGCATCTCATCCTGGTAGATCTCGACGATCTCCAGCACGCCCTCGACGGCCTGCAGGTCCGCCCGCTTCCGGTCCCACTGCCGCTTGTGCAGTAGCTCCGACGGGGACACCACCTCGAACAACACCCGAGGATGCTGCCTGCAACGGATCATGGCATCAGGAATACGTGCCGTGTCGCGCTGCTCGTACTGTGGCGCAGCGCCACTGCCGACTTCCGATCTGCACTCGGGATGGCT
>DATMND010000247.1:0-3172 GCA_035569235.1 Acetobacteraceae bacterium
GCGCCTGTGTGCCGGTTCCATCGTCAAGATCCACTCCACCCTCCCCGGACGGTTGAATCTCCACTCATAACGAAGCACACTCGCGTCGGTCCAAGCGAAAACCGCCGGTTGGCTTGGTGATTTTGCGACTCAGTAGGACTATGCCGAGACCGGCAAGCAGGACCGCATCGCGCAGCAGCAACGCCTGGCGGCCATCGCGCGCGAGACTGACATGCGCATCGTCGGGCCGAATTGTATCGGCGTAGTGAACGCGCCGCTCGATATGCGCGTGACGTTCATGGACATCACGCCGATCCCTCCGCCACGCAGGCAGTCGATCGGCATGGTGAGCCAGTCCGGCGCACTGGGGATGGCACTAGCGCAGGCTGTGGTGCGCGGCATGTCGTTCAGCCATGTGCTGACGTCGGGGAATTCCTGCGACGTGGACATGGCGGATTACATTTCGTACCTCGTGGACGATCCGTCGTGCGCGGCAATCGCCTGCGTGTTCGAGGGCATGGCGGAACCTGAGCGCATGCTACTCGCGGCGGAACGCGCGTGGCAGCGCGACAAGCCGCTGATCGTGTTCAAGATGGCAACCGGTGAACAAGGTGCGGCGGCGGCAATGTCGCATACCGGCTCTCTGGCCGGATCGCAGGCGGCGTATCGCGCGGTGTTCCGTCGCGCCGGCGCGATCCTGGTGGAGGACTACGAGGCGCTGGCCGAGACGGCGGCCTTCTTCGCCAAGGCGCCTGCACCGAAGGCCAAAGGTGTGGCGGTCGTCGCGGCATCCGGCGGTGCGGCAATCATGGCGGCCGATCGCGCGGAGCAGTTCGGCGTTCCGCTTCCGCAGCCGAACGATGCGGTTCGCGAAATTCTGCTGTCGCACGTTCCGGAGTTTGGCTCGGCGCGCAATCCGTGCGACGTGACGGCGCAGATTCTGGCCAATCCGGAATCGCTGAATGCCTGTGCAGATGCACTGCTTGGCGATGCGACCTACGGCGCTCTGGTCGTGCCGCAGACCTACGGCTACGGACCGTCCGCGAAGCGCATTCCCGTCTACGACTCACTCGCGGCGAAGCATGGCAAGATCGCCTGCATCGTCTGGCAGAGCGAGTGGCTGGAAGGGCCGGGCGTCAAGGAGGCGGAAGAGGCAGAGCATGTGGCGCTGTTCCGTTCCATGCCGTCCTGCTTTGCAGCGCTTGCGGCATGGCACTGGCGCGCGGAGAAACGCGCGGCTGGGACGCCGTTGAGCGAACCAACGCCGATGAAAACGATGGAGCAGGCAAGCAGACTGATCTCTGACGCGGGCGGCCAAACTCTGACCGAGCGTGAGGCAAAGGAGGTGCTTGCCCTTTATGGCGTCCCAGTGGTCGGCGAACGCGTTGCGCATAGCGCAGACGAAGCGGCGAATGCCGCGGGTGCTCTCGGCTATCCGCTGGTGCTGAAGGTCGAATCGCCTGACCTGCCGCATAAGACCGAGGCTGGCGTCGTGCGCTTGAATCTGCGCGATGCAGACCAGGTGCGGGCTGCGTATCAGGCGATCATGACGAACGCCCGAGCCGTTGCGCCACCGCCGCGCATCACTGGCGTGCTGGTGCAAACCATGATGCCGCAGGGCGTTGAGATGGTGATCGGCGCGCGCATCGACCCGCTGTTCGGACCGCTGGTCGTTGTCGGGCTCGGCGGTATCCTGGTGGAGCTGTTGCAGGATAGCGCGCTCGCTCCGGCGCCCGTGACTCACGACGAGGCTCTGGGGTTGCTGGCACAGCTGAAAGGAGCGCGGCTGCTGGATGGTTTCCGTGGCATGCCGTCGGTGGACCGCAACCGCCTTGCCGATGTGATCTGCCGTGTCGCCGCGTTCGCCGCCGACCATAGCGACATGATTGCGGAGCTCGACGTCAATCCGCTGATCTGCACTGGTGAACACATCACCGCGGTCGATGCGCTGATCGTGCCGAAGCGCCCGTAATTGAAACGGACGCACGAGTTTCCCGTCATCCCAGTTCTTATCCGTCATCCCCGCGAAAGCGGGGACCCGGACCGAAACGCACCAAACCGTGGCCGACTGGGTTCCCGCTTTCGCGGGAATGACGAACACATAGCACTCGGACCATCGAACATAAACGCGCGACCATCCGACGCGTGACAAGCCGAATTGCGAACCCGGCGTCAGCCTGTTTCGCCTCCGCCGCCCAGCGTCAGTTGTTCGGCCAGATGACACCGCGCGAAATGTCCTGGAATCAGCTCACGCAACACCGGAGCTTCCCGCCGGCAGCGCTCTTCGACGAACCGGCAGCGCGGATGGAAATAGCATCCGGATGGCGGCGACGCCGGGCTCGGGACCTCGCCTATGAGGACAGCATCGGCCCCAGATACACGCGGGTCCGGCACCGGAACAGCACGCATAAGCGCAGCCGTGTAGGGATGGCGGGGACGCGCAAAGACCGCGGCCGTCGGCGCCAGTTCGACCAGCTGACCGACATACATCACTGCCACGCGGTCCGATATGTGTCGTACCACCGAAAGATCATGCGCGACAAACACAAAAGTCAAACGCAGCGACGACTGAAGCTCCAGCAGCAGATTCAGCACCTGCGCCTGCACCGAAACATCGAGCGCCGAGACCGGTTCATCCGCCACCACAAGCCGCGGGTTCGTCGCCAGCGCGCGGGCAATGCCGATGCGCTGGCGCTGTCCACCGCTGAAGGCGTGCGGAAACCGGTGCATGAATTCCGGCCGCAGTCCGACCAGCCGCAGCAGTTCGGCCACGCGATCCATGCGTTCCCTGCGCCGCCTGACGCCGTTGACCAGAAGCGGCTCGCCGACATTGTCGAACAGCGTCATGCGCGGATTGAGTGAACCGAACGGGTCCTGGAAGATCATCTGGATGTCGCGCCGCAGCGGAGCCAGTTGGGCGCGTGACATCGGCGCCAGATCGACAACCTCGTTGCCGCGGGTGCGGTACAACACCTGCCCGCTGGTCGGGTCGATGGCGCGCAGGATGCAGCGCGAGGCCGTCGTCTTGCCGCAGCCGCTTTCACCCACCAAGCCAAGTGTCTCGCCTTCCCGAACGGTGAAACTCACGTCGTCGACCGCGCGCACATGGCCGACGATACGGCGGAAGACGCCCTTCGCGATGGGGAAGAATTTGCGCAGGCCGCGAACGTCGAGCAGTGGCGCCGCCGAATCC
>DATMND010000248.1:0-4134 GCA_035569235.1 Acetobacteraceae bacterium
CTCTACCTGTTCGCCTTGTTCGCGGCACTTGCCGTCGATCGGCTGGCGGGGTGAGCAGGGCGTGGCGCTCGACCCGGATGAGATGCGCCGGCGACGCGTGCGCAACTGGGCGATGCTTGTGGTGCTGGTGGCGCTGTCCGCGCTGTTCTATGCCATCACCATCGTCAAGATGACGAAGTCGTAGCATGCGATCTTCCCCCGTCATGGCCGGCTTGTCCCGGCTATCACCAACGGCAGGCCGCCGCGACGGATGGCCGGGTCAAGCCCGGCCATGACGGCTAACGGATGAACAACCGCACCTTCGGCATCACGCTTGCCGCGGTCGCAGTCGGCATGGTCGGCGTCTCGTTCGCCGCCATTCCGCTGTATCGCGTGTTCTGCTCCGTCACCGGCTATGCCGGCACGCCGCAGATCGGCGCTTCGGTCGCGCCCGGCGCGACGCGCCAGCTCATCACTGTCCGTTTCAATGCCAACACGAACCCCAACCTGCCCTGGGATTTCGCCCCGGTGCAGGAGGAAATCCGCCTGCCGCTCGGCGAGGAGCAGCTTGCCTTGTACACCGCGCGCAATGTGGCGCAGACGCCGATCACCGGTGTCGCGCTGTACAACGTCACGCCGGACACGGTGGGCAAATACTTCCACAAGACCGCCTGCTTCTGCTTCAACCAGCAGACCCTGGCAGCCGGCGAAACGAAGGAATTTCCGCTGAGCTTCTGGGTGGATCCCGCGATCGCCAAGGATCCCGACACGGCTGACATCCACACGATCACGCTGTCCTACACGTTCTTCCGCACGCTCGAAGACGCGGCAAAGGCGGGCGCACTGGCGCAGGCCGGTCCGCATGTCGGCCCGTTGACGCGGCAGACCCCTTGAACCAGCAGGCGAATTGGGGATGATGCGGCAGCCGTTTCGAGGCAGATTCCTCGGCAAAACTGGAATGGGTTCGGCATGAGCGACGCGCACGGCACCACGATTGTCGAGAGTTCGGGCCTCAAGCAGCCCTACCATCTGGTCGATCCCAGTCCCTGGCCGATCATCGGGGCGCTCGGCGGCCTGCTGACCGTGTTGGGCATTATCTTCGCCGCGCATTTTGGCAGTTACATCACGCTGATTGCCGGCGCGGTTGTCGTGCTCGGCACGATGTTCTTCTGGTGGCGCGATGTGATTCGCGAAAGCCGAACGCCAGGGGTTCACACGCCGGTGGTTCGGCTGGGCCTGCGCTACGGCATGCTGTTCTTCATCACCAGCGAGGTGATGTTCTTCGTCGGCTTCTTCTGGGCGTTCTTCAATTTCGCTTTGTTCCCCGACGTGCAGGGGAACGGCGAGACGGTGTGGCCGCCATCGACCATCCACACCTTCGATCCGTTCCACATCCCGTTCCTCAACACGATGATCCTGCTGCTGTCGGGCACCACCATCACCTGGGCGCATCACGGCCTGCTGCAGAACGACAAGAAGACCTTGGTGACCGGGCTTGGCCTGACCATTCTGCTCGGCCTCAGCTTCACGATGTGCCAGGCGATCGAGTATTCCGACGCGCCGTTCCATTTCGTTGGCGGAGGGGTCTATCCGTCCACCTTCTTCCTCGCCACCGGCTTCCACGGCTTCCACGTTATCGTCGGCACCTGCTTCCTGATAGTCTGCTGGTTCCGTGCCCGTGCCGGCCAGTTCTCGCCGGACCGGCATTTCGGCTTCGAGGCGGCAGCCTGGTACTGGCACTTCGTCGACGTGGTCTGGCTGTTCCTGTTCACCTGCATCTACTGGTGGGGCGCCAGTTCGGTGGTCGCGACGCGCTGACGCAGCGATCGGTGGCGCAACGGCCCGCTTCGATCCTGTATGTGGCGCTGGCCTGCCGCTGTCCTCGGTGCGGAAAAGGGCGACTGTTCCGCAACCTCCTGGAAGTGCGCGACACGTGCGAAGTGTGCGGTCTCGACCTGCGCGCGCACGACGCCGGCGACGGAGCCGCGGTCGGCGTGATCCTGCTGCTTGGCGCCATCGTGGTGGGCCTGGCCTTCTGGGTGGAGTTCCGCTTTGCGCCGCCGCTCTGGGTGCACGCCATCATCTGGCCGTTGGTGACGATACCGCTGGCCGTTCTGATGATGCGCCCGGCGAAGGCCGCCCTCGTGGCGCTGCAGTTCCGTCATCGCTCCTCCGAGATGGGGTTGTGACCGGCAGGCTGCGTCGGGTGCTGTGGCCCGGCGTGATGGCGGCGGCGATGCTGGCGATGCTGCTGGGCCTTGGCACCTGGCAGGTGCAGCGTCTGCACTGGAAGCGGGGGCTGCTGGCGCAGATCGCGCATGCCGAGGCGGCGCCGGCTGTGCCGATGCCGGCGGAGCCCGAACCTTTTGCCAAGGTTGAGGTGACGGGACGGCTGCGCGACGATCTGTCCGCCTCGTACGGTGCCGAGGTGCGTGATATGCCGACCGGTCCGCAGCTTGGCACGCAGCTGATCGTCCCGCTGGAGCGCGGCGACGGCGATGTCGTCCTGGTCGACCGCGGGTGGGTGCCGGAATCGCGTCCGCGCGCCATCGCGCAGCCAAGTGGCGACGTGACGCTGGAAGGCTATGTGCGGCCCGGCGACACGCCGGGACTGTTCAGCGCCAGGGACAGTCCCGCGACACGCCAGTTCTACACGCTCGATCCGGCCGCCATCGGCACGGCGCTGGGCCTGCACCGGCTGGACCCGTTCATCCTGGTGGCTATGGGACCGACGCCGCCGGAACGCTTTCCCGATCCGGCGCGGCATTTGCCGCAGCCGCCCAACAACCATCTGTCTTATGCGATCACCTGGTATGGCTTGGCTGTCGCGCTCGTGGTGATCTTTGTTCTCTGGGCTAGGAAGGCACTCACCGCATGACCGCCTATGACCGGCTGGCCACCCGCTTCGCCCGCATCGCAACGATCGGCGAGGCGTCGTCGGTACTCGGCTGGGACGCCGCGACGATGATGCCCCCCGGCGGCGGCGCGGCACGCGGCGACCAGCTTGCCGTGCTGGCTGGGATATCGCATTCGTTGCTGGTCGCACCGGTCGTGGGCGACGACCTTGCCGCAGCGGAAGGCGCAGCGGAAGCCTCTGGGGAGCCGGATGCGTGGTCGGCCGCCAACCTGCGGCTGATGCGCCACTCCTATACGCGTGCGACCGCGATGCCACCCGATCTGGTCGAGGCGCAGGCGCGCGCCAATTCGGCCTGCGAGAAAGTTTGGCGCGAGGCGCGGCGGCAGTCTGACTTTGCGCTGGTGCGGCCACACCTGGAGGAGGTCGTGCGGCTGGCGCGTGAGGCGGCGGCGGCATTGGCGCCCGCAGTGGGCCTCGATCCGTATGATGCGCTGATGGACGGCTTCCAGCGCGGCATGCGCGTTGCCGACATCATCCCGGTTTTCGACGAGTACGAGACGTTCCTGCGCCAGGCGTTGCCGCAGGCGGAGGAGAGGCAGGCCCGCAGCCCCGCGCCGCTACGGCCTTCGGGCCCGTTCCCGGTGGCGGTTCAGGAGGCTCTGTGCCGGCGCCTCGCCGAACGGATGGGCCTGGACTTCAATCATGCACGGCTGGATCGCTCGGCCCACCCATTCTCGGGCGGCACGCAGACCGACGTACGTATCACATCGCGCTACGATGAAGCCGACTTCGCTCCGGCCGTGCTCGCCGTGGTGCACGAAACCGGTCACGCGCTCTACGAGCGGGGCCTGCCCGCCTCGCATGCGCGCCAGCCGGTGGGCGAGGCGGCCGGCATGGCGGCGCATGAAAGCCAGTCGCTCATCGTCGAGATGCAGGCCTGCCGGTCTGACGCCTTCCTGACGTGGCTCGGTCCGCAGTTGCACGCGGCCTTCGACGGCGACCCCGCGCCGTATCGGCCGGAGAATCTCGGACGGCTCTGGCGGCGGGTCGAGCGCGGCTTTATTCGCGTGGACGCCGATGAAATGACCTATCCCGCCCATGTCATCCTGCGCTTCCGGTTGGAGCAGGCACTGATCGCGGGGACGCTGTCAGTGTCGGACCTGCCGGACGCCTGGAACGAGGGGTTCCACGCGCTGCTTGACATGGTCCCCCCGGACGATGCGCGCGGCTGCCTGCAGGACATTCATTGGTATGACGGAGCGTTCGGCTATTTCCCGAGCTACACGCTGGGCGCGATG
>DATMND010000249.1:0-6964 GCA_035569235.1 Acetobacteraceae bacterium
TCAGGAAGACGCGGCTGCCGCAGCGGACCGCGCCGACGGACGCCGTTCGCGTTTGGCTGTTCGTTATGAACGGCGCGGAATCAAATGGCAGCAGCCTCTCATGCGGCATGCCCGTGGTACTCCAGGAATGCCGCCATGGGAAAGGCGCATGGCCGCCGTCGTCAATACCTCGGGTAGCCGTAGCCCGGCGCCGGATAGTACGGCGGCGGCGGCGCATAGGCGACCGGGGGCGGGGCGTAGACCGGCGGGGGCGCATAGTAATACGGCTGCGACGAGGCGATGATACCGCCGATCGCTGCTCCGACGCCGAGACCGAGCAATGCACCGGCTACCGCGTCACCGTTGCCATGATGCTCATGTCCATGCCAGCCGTTGTCCCAGCCGCCGCCATGATGCCGCCAGTCCGCGTGAGCGGCAGGCGCCGCAAGCAGCCCCAGCGCGACGGGCGCGGCGATCAGCAGTGATGTCCAGGTGCGCATGGTTCGATCCTTATTTTGGATGCATGCGGAACCTGGGAGCAGACGGTGGCCGGATTGCGTCAGCAGAGTGATAACATGGAGGCCTTTCGCCGGAGGTGTCCGCCGCTGCATGCCTGCGGCACAAAAGTGAATTCGCCGCAGAGGCGCAGAGAACGCTGAGTATGGTGACCGTGCCTTATGCGCAGCGCATTGATTTATCCTCAGCGTCCTCTGCGCCTCTGCGGTGAAATTTTCTTAAACCCGTCGCGCGCCCCAAAACAGCGGAAACCCGTCGGGAATCCCATCGATCGTGTTCTGCCAGGCCATCGGCTGATACCAGATCCCGATCGGCAGATGCGGCACGTCGATCCAGCACTGCCGCTGGATGTCGGCCGCGATCTGCTTCTGCACCGCGAGATCCGGCGCATCGACCCAGGCGGCGCGGAGTTCCTCGATGCGCGGGCTGTTGGTCCAGCCGAACCACGCCTTCTCGCCCGTGGTGCGCAGGAAGTGCAGCAGCGGCGTCTGCATATCGAGGCCGTTGGCCGTGGTGAACAGCGCGCTCCAGCCCCCCTTGTCCACCGGCTGCTTGTTCTCCCGCCGCACGATCGCAGTGCCCCAGTCGAGTGACTGCACCTCCAGGTTGAAACCGGCCGACTTCAGCATCTCGGCGCCGACATCCGCCATCGCCTTGCGATAATGCGGATCGCTTGGCGCGAGCAGAACGGTCTTCACGTTGTTGTAGCCTGCTGCCTTGATCGCCGCGCGGACCTTGGCCATGTCGCGTGGGACGTTCAGCGCCTCCATGCCCGCGTCCGACGCCATGTCGGTGCCTGGCGTGAAGATGCCCACGCCAGCACGCCACATGGAAGGGTCCTCGCCGGCGATGGCGATCATGTAGTCTGACTGCACCACGGCACCCAGCAGCGCACGGCGGATCGCCGCGTTGTCGAACGGCGGTTGCAGGTTGTTCATCTTCATGAAGCCGAGCGTGCCGTTGCGGTCTTTGATCTCGACTTGAATCCTGCCAGTTTGTTTCAGGACCGGAAGCAGGTCCGATGTCGGCAGTTCCCACCAATCCATCTCGCCGGTCTGGATGGCGCTGGCCGCGGTGCCGTCATCCGGGCTGACGTGCCATTCCACCCGTTCGAAATGCACGACCTTCCCGCCCGCGGTCCAGCCGGTGCTGACTTCCTGCCGCGGCTGATAACGCTCGAACTTCGTATAGACAGCGAGCGAACCGGACACCCATTCATCGGCCTTGAAGCGGAACGGCCCACTGCCGACCATTTCGGCGACCGGTTTGAACGGGTCCGTGTTGGCCAGCCTCTCGGGCATCATCGCGCACATGGGTGTGGAGATCTTGCCGAGCGCGTACGGCAGCATCCGGAACGGCTTCTTGAGGCGGAATTGGATTGTCCGGTCGTCGATTGCCGACAGTTCGTCGGTGCGCGCCATTAGCAGCGCGCCGACGCCGTCGCGCGGCGCCCAGCGGCGGATCGAGGCGACGCAGTCGCGCGCAAGCACCTTCTCGCCGTCGTGCCAGAACAGCCCTTCGCGCAGCGTGAGCTTCCAGCGCCTGCCGTCGTCCTCGACGGAGAAACTTTCCAGCATCTGCGGCTGCATCTGCCACGCGCTGTCCATGCCGAACAGCGTATCGAATACCATGTAGCCGTGGTTGCGCGCGGTGTAGACGGTGGTGACGATCGGATCGAGGATCGTCAGGTCCGACTGCGGGATGAACTTCAGGGGCGCGTTGGCCGCGCCGCGCGAGATCGACGGCGCGGCCAACGTCGCGACGACTCCAGCGGTGAATGTGCGACGCCGGATCATGGTTGGGTTTCCTCCGTTTTTCGGTTCGATTGTATCAAGCCAGGCTACGATGCGCAGGCGTGGTCGGCCGCCGTGCCTCATCGAAACGGATTGATGATCCGCAGCCGCCCATTCAGGAGCAGCCTATGCTGCATGTCTTCCGACCAGAGTGTGTCGCACCCTGCATCCAACGCCGAGGCGGCAATCATCGCATCGTAAATCGACAAGCCATGGCGCTGGGCAAGCGCGAGTCCGGCTTCGTGGATTGCAGCCGTGATGGACCGGACCGGCAACAAGGCGCGCATCATGCCGAGAAATGCATGAGTCTCCGCCCAGGAGAGGCCCATTTTGCGACGGGCCACGTTGGCAATCTCGTTCAGGACCTGGACACTGATGATGCCACCGGCGCGGATAAGCTTTTCGGCTCGGTCCGACTTGGCCGAATCACCGGACGCAACATAGAGCAGAACGTTGGTATCGAAGAAGCTACCGGGCATTCACCTCGTCCCGGTCGAAGCGAAAGTCGGCGGGCAGCCGTCCGCGGAATGCCCGCAGCCGCTTCAGCAGCGCATCGCGTCCGGGTTTGCGCGCCACGCCGAACGTGTGCGTGCCGGCGACGTGGATCTCGATGTCGTCGCCTTCCTTAAGTTCCAACGCCTCGACGACGGCAGCGGGAAGCCGGACGGCAAGGCTGTTGCCCCATTTCGCTACCAGCATAACGGAATCCCTGAAGATATACGATGTGCCTCATGTATATCCGGCGAGGGCGCCGCGCAAGGATGGCACTGTTGGGACAGCCTACGCCTGCTTCACCTCGATCAGGCTGCGCCTGATCTTCCGCCCGCGCTCGACCTTGTCCTCGATATAGGCCGCGTCGCCCCAGCGCACCGCGCGCGACATCGCCTGCGCGTCCTCCATGAACCGCGCCAGCATCTCCAGCAGCGCCTCGCGGTTGTTGAGGAAGATGTCCCGCCACATCACCGGGTCGGATGCGGCAATCCGAGTGAAGTCGCGGAAGCCCGAGGCGGCAAATCGCACCACCTCCTGGCGGCTCTCGTCTGCAAGGTCATCGGCAGTACCGCAGATCGTGAATGCGATCAGGTGCGGCAGATGCGACACGATCGCCAGGACGCGGTCGTGATGCCCAGGCTCCATGCGCTGCACCATGGACCCGCAGCGCCGCCACAGTTCCTCGATCTTCGCCACCGCCGCCTCGTCTGCCCCGGGTGGCGGCGTCAGCAACGCCCAGCGACCCTCGAACAGCGTGGTGAAGCCGGAATCCGGCCCGGAATATTCGGTCCCCGCCACCGGATGCGCGGGCACGAAGTGTACCCCGGCCGGCACCAGCGGCCCCACGTCGCGGATCACCGACTGCTTGGTGGAGCCGACGTCGGTCAGGATCGCGCCCGCCGCCAGGTGCGGCGCGATGGCAACGGCGATGTCGGCGAACGCGCCCACCGGGGCGCAAAGCATCACACAGTCCGCGCCCTCCACCGCGCGCGCCGCATCCGCCTCCACCCGGTCGGCGAAGCCCAATTCCCGCACCCGGTCGAGTGTCTTCACCGTCCGGGCGTTCACCACGATCTCGCCCGCCAGGTCGCCGCGTTCGCGGGCAATCCGGGCCACGGAACTGCCGATCAGGCCGACCCCGATCAGCGCCAGACGCTTGAACAGTGGTTCAGGCATCAGGGCTCCGCATGAACGCGGACAACGTGTCGATGACGATGCCGACCTCCTCGGCCGTGCCGACTGTGATGCGCAGGCACTGCGGCAGGCCGTAGCCACCGACCGGCCGGGCAATGACGCCCCGCGTGCGCAGGAACGCATCGGCCGCCCTGGCGCGCTCCGGCGCTGCGAAGTCGGCGAGGACGAAATTCCCCTCCGACGGCCACACCCTGATCCCCGCCGCCTGCAGCCCCGCCGCCAGCTTCGGGCGATATTCGGCATTGTGCGCCCTGCCCTTCTCCACCCATCCCGGCTCGGCGAGTGCCGCGATGGCGGCGGCCTGCGCCGCGATCGACACGTTGAACGGCGCGCGCACCCGGTTCAGCACGTCGATCACCGCGGGAGGCGCATACGCCCAGCCGATGCGCATGCCGCCCAGCCCGAAGATCTTCGAGAACGTCCGCGTCATCACCGTATTGTCCGCGGCATTGACCAGCCTGATGCCCGGATCATAGTCCGGCCGCTCGACGTACTCCGCGTACGCCGCATCCAGCACCAGCAGCACCTCCGGCGGCAGCCCCGCACGCAGCCGTGCCACCTCCTCATACGGGACCATGCTGCCGGTCGGATTGTTCGGATTGGCGAGGAACATCAGTCGCGTCGCCGGCGAAACCGCCGCCAGCATGGCGTCCACGTCCGCGGTCAAGCTGCGCTCGCGCGTCTTGATCACGCGGCTGCCGGAGTAGGTGCCCGCGATCTGGTAGATCGAGAACCCATGCTCGCTCATGACGATCTCGCGCCCCGGGCCGCCATACGCGAGGCACAGTTGGTAGATCAGGTCATCCGACCCGGCTCCGCACACGATCCGCGCCGGGTCCAACTTGAACCGTGCACCGATCGCGCGGCGTAGTTCGGTCGCGTCGCCGTCCGGGTAGCGATACAGCTCGCCGGCGAGCTTGGCATAGGCCGCCTGCGCGCCGGGCGGCACCCCGAAAGCGCCCTCGTTGGACGACAGTTTCAATACGCGGTTGACGCCAGGCACAGTCGACTCGCCCCCGATGTAGGGAGAAATGTCGAGAATCTCGGGCCGAGGGCGGGGAGCGCTCATGTTGCGCCTCCATCTTCCGGAACTGCGTAGGCGCCGACCACAATCGGCTGGTGCAGCACCGCGCTGATCCCGGCCAGCCTCGGGTCATCGTCGGCCACGTATCCATCAACCTCGACCAGCGCGTGCGCCACCGGAGCGCCATCGTCACGCCGCAGGATCACCGAACTGGGCGGCAGTCCGGCGGCAATCAGCGCCTGCGTCAGCCGCGCCCGGCTCACGTCGCGGTCCAGCTCCAGGCCGAACAGGGAACGGTCGCGCCCGCTGGGGTCAGGCGCAATGACCGCGATCACCAGGGACTGCACATTCGGCGCCCCCTCGGCACGGGGCGTCCAGAACGGCAGCCGCGCCACCACATGGATGCGCGGTTCGTCGTTGTGCAGCAGCGCGGTCCACCAGGCGTCGCGCGGGGTCTCGGTCTCCGTCGGGTAGGGCAGCACGCCAACGGCGGCGCTCCCGCCGCTCACCGCGGCCATGACCTGCGCCGGGCTGCGATGCACGTGCAGCGGCGTCAACGCGCCGAAATGCTCGCGCGCGGCCTGAGTAAAGCCGGCGCCCGCATCGACTTCGCACACGGCGACAATGAACGGACCCTGCATCGCAATGGTGCCCGCCAGCAGCTCGCGCCAGATGCGCACCAATGCCTGCGGCGGAAGCGCCCCGTCGTGACGGCGCAGCAGGCGGCGGACGATCGAGGCCTCGCGTCCGGGACGGAACGCCCCAGGCTTGCCGGACGTCGCCACATGCTCCACCACCCGCGCGCGCTGCTTCAGCAGGGCGTGCAGCCGGTCATCGATACGGTCGAGTTCGGCGCGCAGCGCGGGGAGCCCGCCAGGCCAGCCATCCTGAGCCGGCGGCGAATCGTCGGCCTCGGGGGCCGGTGCAGGAGGCGTGTCGATACGTGCGGGACTGGGCATCGCTCTGGCCGGTAGGGGGCCGGAACAGATAGCCGAAGCCGGCCGGCATGCAAACAGCGGCTGCCGGCGGAAGGGTTGCAGCGGCAGCGGCCCCCGCCTATGCAATTGCCGAAATGGACACGTCAGTCACCCTCGCCGCGATCGAACACACCCCGTTTGTCACGTTCGAGGATGGGATGGCGCTGGACTGCGGTGCCCGCCTGGAGCGCCTCACGGTTGCCTACCGCACCTACGGCACGCTCAACGCGCAACGGTCGAACGCAGTGCTGGTCTGCCATGCCCTGACCGGCGATCAGTATGTCGCGGAGCGCCACCCGGTTACCGGCAAGGAAGGCTGGTGGGACATCGTGGTGGGACCCAGCAAGCCGCTCGACACCGATCGCTACTTCGTCATCTGCGCCAATGTGCTGGGCGGCTGTATGGGCTCCACCGGCCCGCGCAGTCCGCGCGACGACGGTGACGGGCCGTGGGGCACCGATTTTCCGCCGGTGACGATCCACGACATGATCCGGGCGCAGAAGCGGCTGATCGACCATCTGGGCATCACGCGGCTGTTCGCGGTGATGGGCGGCTCGATGGGTGGGATGCAGGCGCTGCAATGGGTGGCGAGCTACCCCGACGCGGTGTTCGCCGCGCTGCCGATCGCCACCGCGGCCTATCACTCCGCGCAGAACATCGCGTTCCACGAGGTCGGCCGGCAGGCGATCTTCGCCGATCCCGACTGGCGCGGTGGCCGCTACTGGCAGACCGGCAGCATCCCGGCGCGCGGACTGGCTGTGGCGAGGATGTGCGCGCACATCACGTATCTGTCGGAGCAGGCGCTGACGCGTAAGTTCGGCCGGCGGCTGCAGAATGCGCCGAAGGATCCGCGCGAGGCGATCCATCTGTTCGGCGAGATGTTCGAGGTGGAGAGCTATCTGCACCACCAGGGCAGCACCTTCGTCGAGCGCTTCGACGCCAATTCTTACCTGACCATCACGCGGGCGATGGACTATTTCGACCTGACT
>DATMND010000250.1:0-3977 GCA_035569235.1 Acetobacteraceae bacterium
GGCCATCCAGCAGAACCGTGCACGCGCCGCATTGGCCGTGATCGCAGCCCTTCTTGGTGCCGGTCAAGCCGAGATGATCGCGCAGCGTATCGAGCAGGGTCGTCCATGGCGCGACACTGAGCTGCGTCTCGATGCCGTTTAAGGTCAACGACACCGGAACTTTCACTGGCACTGGGATCGTTTTCGACATTCGTGTCTCCGCATGTCTTGAGAGAGGCTACGCACTCATCCACGGAACTTGGATGCGCCGCGCATTCTGCACCGCAAAGTCATCCCAGCGGACGCGTGCGGGGGATGCCGAGCGGTCGGGGGCGGTCACTTTGTCGTGCATCTCAAGTGCCGGAACAGGCGCTGAACATCGGGGTGAGTGGTGGCGCCGTCGCTTCCGGGCATACATTATTAGCGGTGGGCCTTTGGCCGGACGTCGAAGGGGTTGGCAGTCCAAGATGTCCAGGCCGACGTAACGGTCAATGTCCTACCGGCACCGCGCCGCCGAGCTTGACCTTCCGCAGGGCGAGCGCGAGCGGTACCGCCGCAGGCGAGATCAGCATCAGGACCCAGAAAGCGTCCATGGAGGCCAGGGAGGATGTCTGCGTCCGCGCATGGGGGTGAGCGAGGATGAAGCATCGTGGGTGGTGACGACCTACCGGGTCGCCAACGCCAGGTTGACGAGGCGTCACGGCTCGACAGCATACGCCGCAGATCGGGGCGTGCCCGCCGGACGGCGGACTGCAACTACGATTCGATCAGCACAGACTTCGGGGCGGCCAGTCTTCCCGACACCGACCTCAAAGCCTCTCCATAGGCAACTCCGAACCTCCAATCTCAATAAGGTATCCAACGGCCTGTCCTGATTTCCCCTGCCGCTCACGTCATCGTGGCAACCATGGCGCGATCTCGTGAGGCAAAGCGCTGGAGTGACCCAGGCAGAGGTTTGCTAAGCCGCGCAATGGGTCATATCTGATTGAGCAGGGGCATCTCGCCGCAGGCCGATTCATTGCTCCGAAGGGA
Source organism: Acetobacteraceae bacterium (assembly GCA_035569235.1). Taxonomy (GTDB): domain Bacteria; phylum Pseudomonadota; class Alphaproteobacteria; order Acetobacterales; family Acetobacteraceae; genus JAMXLO01. Next base: position 1,012 of record DATMND010000250.1, read on the forward strand.
GGAGACATGGCAATCACCAGCAGGCATCGTGTGTGTGCGGTCGGCCGGCGGGATATGGTCAAGGTCGGACTCGCAGCCGGAGCGATGCTGGTCGCCACGCGTCGGCGAACCGCACGCGCGCAGTCGCCCATCACCCTGACGCTCTCGGTCTGGGGCGCACAGGCGGAACAGGACGCGTTCAATGCCGTCATCAACAAGTACCAGGCACACCATCCAAACGTAACCATACGGATGGAGGTGAACGGCAATTCGATGCAACTCTACCAGTTGGTCGATACGCGCCTGGCCGGACGACAGGCGCCCGACATCTTCAGAATCCAGTATCAGCAGGTCGGCCGCTATGCGAGCGCGCATGCGCTCGTCGATCTGACGCCCTATCTGGACCAGGACTACCCCAGCCAGTTCGGCCCCGCCTTCTGGCAGGCCGTGACGTTTCGCGAGAAACCGTTCGCGTTGCCGCATCACACCGACACGTTTGCGCTCTACTACAACGTGGATTTCCTGCGGAATGTCGGCGTCGAGATGCCTCGAAGTCTCGAGCGAAGCCTGACATGGGACGAGTTCATCCGCATCGCGCGACAGCTCAAGCAGAAGGGCGTTGCGCCCTATGGGTTTGCGATGGGATGGCAGAACTCGGCGGCCTATCGGTGGCTGCCGTTCCTCTACCAGCATGGCGGGCAGATGCTGGATGCGGACCTGCGCCAGCCGCAGCTTTCCTCGGCCAAGGGCGTGGAGACACTCGCCTGGACGCAGTCCTGGTTCAAGGAGGGATTGGTGCCGCCGAGCACGTCGGTGAAGAGCGGTGAGCAGACGCAAAACCTGTTCGCCAATGGCACCATCGGCATGCTGCTTGGCGGCGACTGGCAGATCCCGTTCCTGCAACAGAACATGACCAAGTACAAGTGGGACGTGACCTATATGCCGCGCGACGCCGCGATGGCCTCCGACCTTGGCGGCAACTGCCTTGCGATCAGTCGCGACAGCAAGAACAAGGATATCGCTGCGGACTTCCTGAAGTTCATCGTGAACGAGGAGAACATGCGGGCGTTCGTGACCGGCGCTCAGTTCCTACCGGTGCGCACGGCGCTGATGAGCCAACAACTGGACTACATGGTGCGACCGGATGCCATGAAGGTCTATGTTGAACAGGCGCGGACGATTCCCGATCATCTCGTTCGCACAGTGACGATGCCCGTGTTCAGCAAGATCAATGCGGCGATGGCAGACGAGTTGGACCTTGCCTTCACCTCGGGTCAGGACGCCGCGACGACTGCGCAGAATCTGGACGCGAAGATCGGAGCGGTGCTGGGCAGCTAGGAGCCAGCTTATGCGCGGGAGCCGCGTCGTTACCTTGCCGGCAGCCACGATGCGGCGCCCACGCACCGGCGGCTGGTGGACATCGCATCAGCGTGGTCTGGTGCCTTACCTGTTCATTGCGCCGAACATGGTGCTGTTCACAGCGTTCAGCTTTCTGCCACTGCTCTACGCCGTCTATATCAGCTTCCATGACTGGACGCTGATCGGCGAGCCGGACTTCATCGGTATCGGCAACTATCGGCGCCTGGTCCACGACCCGCTGTTCTGGCGAGCGCTGGTGAACACGCTGCTCTACGCCGCGGGTACTGTTCCCACGAGCATGGCGATCGGCATGGTACTGGCGCTCGCGCTGAACCGCCGGGTGCCGGCGCGCGTCTTTCTGCGCAGTGTCTACTTCCTGCCACTGATCGTCTCGGCGGTCGCCACGGGGACAATCGCGGCGTGGATGTTCAACGACAACTACGGAGTGCTGAACGCGATCATCGTTCGCCTCGGCGGTTCACGGGTGTCATGGCTTTCGTCGCCCTACTGGGCCCTGCCGTCGCTCATGCTGACGACGCTCTGGGTTCGTGTTGGCTTCTGCATGGTGGTGTACCTGGCCGCACTGCAATCGATCCCGCGGATGTACTATGAGGCGGCAAGGATCGACGGCGCCTCCGCCTTGCGCCAGTTCCTCCACGTCACCCTGCCGTTGTTGAAGCCGGCGACGTTCCTGCTGCTGGTGCTGAGCATCATATATTCCTTCCACGTCTTTGACCTCATCTACGTTATGACCGGGGGCGGTCCCGGCTTCTCGACCACGATGCTGGTGCAGTACATCTTCCGGTCGGCGTTCGTGACTGCGGAGATGGGCTACGCGAGCGCGGTCGGGATCGCGCTCTATGTGCTGATCCTTGGCTTCACCATCCTGCAATGGCGTACCAGCCGGCAGGCCGAGAACGTGATGTAGTGATGCCGACGCGGCGATACATTGCCGATGCGTCCTGCTGGCTCGGCCTGGTGGCAGGCGCTGTCGTCATGGTCTTCCCGATCTACTGGATGTTGGCGACCGCGGTGCGCCCGCATGCGGAGATCTTCGAGGCGGTCGCGCGGCTGATACCGTCCAGTGCCAGCTGGAGCAACTTCCATACCGTGCTCGTGCGCTATCCGGTGCTGACCTGGGTGAGCAACTCGGTGATCATCGCGGTTGCGGCGGTGGCGCTGACCGTGTTCATCAATCTCCTCTGCGGCTACACGTTCGCGAAATTCCGCTTCCCCGGCCGCAACATCCTGTTCTTCGCCATCCTCGGCGCGCTGATGGTACCGATCCAGGTGATCCTGGTGCCGGAATTCCTGATCGTATCGCGGCTGGGGCTGCTGAATACCCATCTCGGCGTCATACTGCCGCGCGCCGCGGAGGCATTCGGTATCTTCATGGTGCGGCAGTTCATGGTCAGCATTCCCGACGAACTGATCGAGGCCGCGCGTCTGGACGGTGCCGGCGAGTTCACGATATTCTTCCGTGTCGTCCTGCCGCTGTCGAAGCCGATCATAGCCGTGCTGGTGATTTTCACCTTCATGTGGCGCTGGAACGACTTCGCCTGGCCACTAGTCGCGCTGACCAACCAGGACATGTTCACGTTGCCCCTCGGCCTCAACCTGCTGCGCGG
>DATMND010000251.1:0-3017 GCA_035569235.1 Acetobacteraceae bacterium
GAGCGAGGCGAAGAACAGGCCGCCGCGGAAGCCGGATCCGATGGAGATGGCCGAGGCCATCGATTTCAGCACCACGAGCATGGCGACGTGGGACAGCGAGTAGGGTGCCTCGATGACGACGCCGAGTGCGCCGTGGCCGGACGACAGCACGGCGGGCGTTACCAGTGCCAGCGTGCCGACAGCGATGCCGCCGAACATCGGACGCAACCAGCCGGGGACGCGGCTGCGGCGGAACAGCTCCTCGGTGAGCGTCACGCCGCGCATGATGGCGATGCCGACCAGCGCGCAAAGCATGCCGAGTGCGAGGATGGGGATGTAGTCGAGCGCGTCCACTCGGGACGGCACCTGCAGGACAAGATCGAACGGTGCGCCACCGAGCGCCTGGACGACAGCCACCGCGACGATGGCGGCGACGGCGACGGGGGCGAACGTGCCGAGCGAGTATGTGCCAATCACCAGTTCGAACGCATAGAAGGCACCGGTGAGCGGGGCGTTGAACGCGCCGGCGATGGCGGCGGCCGCGCCGCAGCCGACCAGCAGGCGCAGATCGTTGCGCCGGACCCGGAACATGCGGCCGAACCGGGACGCCAGTGCCGAGCCGGCCTGGGTATAGCCGGCTTCCAGCCCCACCGAGGCGCCAACACCGTTCGACAGAATCGTCTGCGCCACCACGATCAGACTGTCGTTCAGCGACATCCGCCCGCCATAGAGCGCATTGGCCTCGATCGGGTCGACCGCGCGTCGCGGCCGGTAATACGCGAACCCGAGGCCAAGCAGGCCAATCAGAAGTCCGCCCAGCGTGGGGACGGCGATGGTGCGAATCGGGTTCAGCTCCACCATCGCGCTGAGGCGCTCGCCGCGCCCGATTTCGAATAGCACCTGGTGGATCAGCTGCGTCGTCTCGGTCATGGCCCAGACCGCGATGCCGGCACCGCAGCCGACGAAGGCAGCCAGCACGACCAGCCACATCTCGTCGGCGCGGACGAGCGCGCGCAGAGTCTGCGGCGCGTGCAGCACCGCGTCGCCGAAGGCGCGGCGCGGGCGATGCGGACGAGCGGGCGTGGTTCTCTTGGCGTGTGGCGCTGGAGACGCGCCCGCGAGAGTTGAGTCGCCAGGAAGTGTCGACATGAGCGACGTCCAGCGGGCCAGCGAGAGACGAACCCATTCTTGGAACCAGTACGCGGCGGGATCAACTCCTCCGGTGCCGATTTGCCACGCGGTGTGGTAAATTAATCGATGGTTTTGCGCAAGGAAGGCCGCGGGGCTACCCTGGCAGGCTGCGTTCGGCGCGTGTGGCCGCCAGATCGTCCTCAACGAAAGCGCGCACCACTTCGACCAACGGTTCATGCATGGTGAAGTCGAGCGTGCGAGCGCGCAACGCCTCGAAGGCCGGTGGCCACAGGCCGATGATGGCGGCGATCTCCTGATCCTCCACCCGGTGTACCAGCGACGAAGCGCCCGGTTTCACCTCGTCGAGCGCCTGCAGCATGTGGGCGATCGTGGTGCTGATGCCGGGCGGATTGACGCTGCGGTCGATGCCCATGCGCTGCGTGTCCATCGAGGCGGCGTGCAGCAGCCAGTCCACTGCCCGGCGCGGACTGCACACCCAGGCGGCAAAATCGTCCGGCACCGGAAGCTCGGCCGTCTGTCCCAGCAGCGGCTCGCGGATGATTGCCGACAGAAAGGAGCTGGCGGCGCGGTTGGGGCGGCCGGGCCGGACGATCACCGTCGGCAGCCGGATTGCGACCAGGTCGAGGAACCCGCGGCGCGAGGCATCGCCGAGGATCAGCTCGGCCGCGGCCTTCTGTGCCCCATAACTGTTGGTCGGCACCTGCCGCGCATCATCCAGCAGACTGGCGTCCTGGCCCCCTGAAAACGTCGCCACCGACGAGGTGAACACGACGCGCGGCGGTTTGCGCCCGCTTGCAACCAGGCGGCGGCAGGCATCCACAACGGCGTCGGTGCCGCGCAGGTTCACCCGCCGGCCGAGGTCGTAGTCGGCCTCGGCCTGTGCCGAGACGACGGCGGCCAGATGGAAGATCACGTCGGTATCTGGCGGGATGGCGGCTTCCGGCAACTTGACAATGTCGCCGGTGACAGTGGCCACCGGGAACGCGGCAACCGGCTTCGGCGGTTCGGCCAGATCAAACAAGGTGAGGCCGGTAATGGGCTGGCCACCGAGCTTGCCGTCCCTCGCCAGGCGGGCCGCGACCTTGCGTCCAAGAAATCCGCCGCCGCCGAGAATCGAAACCTTCATGCGCGCCTCCGTCGGTTGCGGACCGTTGTGCCCCCAACATTGCACCCCGCCACGATGCGGTCCACCGTTCGCCGATGCTGGGCCCGCTTCCGTTCAAGCTCCATGCAAACCCGCGCCTCGGCACGCCTGGCATCGTGGTGTTGCCAGAGTCGGGCTATCGGCGCGCCAAGGCGGAAATCACGTCCTGGAACGGCTACGCGCCGACGCCGTTGCGTGAACTGCGGGACCTGGCTCGTGAGACCGGCGTTGCCGCGATGCGGCTGAAGGACGAGGCCGGACGCTTCGGCCTTGGCAGCTTCAAAGCGCTCGGTGGCGCCTATGCGGTGGCGGGCGTATTGGCGAATGAGCTGGCTCGAAGGGGCGTGGCGCAGGCAGCGACCTCGGTTGCACTGGCGTCCGGCCAATACCGCGAAGCGACCGAAGCGGTCACCGTCACCTGCGCAACTGACGGAAATCACGGCCGCTCGGTGGCCTGGGGCGCGCAGCGGTTCCATTGCCGATGTGTTATCTTCGTGCACGCGGGCGTCAGCGAGGGCCGGGTGGAAGCGATCGCCCGCTATGGCGCCGAAGTACGCCGCGTCGCCGGCACCTATGATGACTCGGTGCGCGAGGCGACCCGTCAGGCCGCGGCGCAGGGCTGGTCCGTGGTGTCCGACACGTCGTGGCCCGGATACACGGAAATCCCGCGCGAGGTCATGCAGGGCTACCGGCTGATGGCCGACGAAGCCGCCGATCAGTGGACCGGCGCTCCGCCGACGCA
>DATMND010000252.1:0-2485 GCA_035569235.1 Acetobacteraceae bacterium
TGCACGAGCTCGGGAAGGAACTGGGTGGTCGAGAGCAGGATGGCGCCGGTAGCCAGCATCACCAGAAAGCAGGCGCCGAACTGTCGCGTCGCCACCATCCGGATGTCGATCGCGGGATTGCGGCGGGTCATCTCCCAGGGGATCATCAGCACGAACGCCGCCGCGCAGACGATCGCAACCGTGGTGATAAAAGACGAGCCGAACCAGTCGTCCTCGAGCCCGCGATCGAGCACGATCTCCAAGGTGCCGAGAAATGTCGCGACCAGCGCGAAGCCGACAAGATCGAACCTGCCTCCTTGCTGGAGCCATTTTCGGTGCTCGGCGACCGCCGCCTCGGAGTCGCGCACGACCAGTGCGATCAGCGCCATCGTTGTGACACCGACCGGACCATTGATCAGAAAGCACCAGTGCCAGGAGACATTGTCCGACAGCCAGCCGCCCAATGTCGGCCCGACCACCGGGGCCACCACGACGGCAACCCCGTACACCGCGAAGGCCTGGCCGCGCTTCTCGCGCGGGAACGCATCCACCAGGATGGACGTCGCGACCGGCACCATGCCGCCGCCGCCCAGGCCCTGCATGATGCGGAACAGCAACAGCGTCTGCAGATTCCAGGCAATACCGCACAGCACCGAGCTCGCCGTGAACAGCGCGAGGCAGATCAGGAAGAAGGTCTTGCGGCCGATCTTTTTGGCCAGAAACGCACTGGCCGTCAGGATGATGGCGTTGGAGACCAGATAGGTCGTCACCACCCACGACGCCTCGTCCTCGCTGACCCCCAGACCACCTGCGATGTAGCGCAGCGCCACATTGGCGATCGTGGTGTCGAGGACCTCCATGAATGTAGCGAGCGCCACCAGCACGGCGATTGCCCACGGGTTGGCGGCCGCGCCGCTTGGCGCCGCAGGAGTCGCGGCGCTCATAGCCAATCCTCCAGCCGCTCCAGGAGCGAGGACGCGGGATCGATTCGCACTGTCGGGACCACCGACATCCCCGGCCCGAGCGCAACGTCGCTCGGCGGATCGTCCATCACGAGCTTGACCGGCACGCGCTGCACGATCTTGACGTAGTTGCCGGTGGCATTCTGGGCCGGCAGCAGCGAGAACGCGGTGCCGGATCCGGGCTGAACGCTCGCGACACGGCCATGGATCGTGCGTTCCGGATAGGCGTCGATCTCGAGCGCCACCTTTTGTCCCGACCGCATGTAGTCGAGCTGCGTTTCCTTGAAGTTCGCCCAAACCCAGATGTCATCCGGCACGAACATCGTCAGGTTTGTGCCGGGCTGCGCGAATTCACCCACTGCTGCGCTGAGCTGGACGACACGCCCCGGCTGGTCCGCAGTAACGATCGTGTGGGAGAGGTCCAGTTGCGCCTGGTCGCGTTGAGCCTTGCGCAAGCCAAGGTTCGCGACCGCGCTGTCGCGCTGCGCCCTCAGCGCCTAGCCGCTGCGCCAGCGCGAGAGTTGCTTGCGCACTCTCTACTGCAGCCTGCCGCTGACGCAGCCCCGAGGTGTACCGCTGGGCGTCCTGAACGGTCCCCGCGAGAGCCGTCGCCGCCAGCTCCTGGTAGCGCTTCGCCTGCTGTTGAGCGAACACCAGCGCCGCTTGCGCCTGGTCGACCTGTGCCTGGTTGGCGCGGATCTGTGCCTGCTGCACAACGATCTGCGCATCGATATTCTCGATGTTGGCCCTCGCAGCGGCTGCCTGAGCCTGGGCTTCAGCAAACGCGTTGCGGTAATCGCGGTCGTCGATCCGCGCGATCACCTGGCCGGCGGCGACGTGCTCGTTGTCGGTGACCGGGACCGCGGTGAGGTAACCGGGCACCTTGGGAGCGATCGTGAACTGACGCGCGGCGATGAACGCGTCGTCGGTCGATTCGAAGTGCGAGGCGTAGTCCCAGTAGAGATAGCCCGCCGGCAGCGCCGCAAAGAGGACGATCAGGCCGCCGACGAACGCAAACGGGCGCCGCCGCAGCACGCCCTTGCGGGGCTCGTCACGGTCCTTATCATCATCACGCTCGACATGCTGATCTTTGCCTTCCGGCGCCAACGCCTCGATTTGAAGTCCGCTGGGGCCATCACTCTGAGGGATCGGCGCCCGCACCCTCATCGCAACCTGAGACCCGTCCATCGCAATCACCACGCATGTCACGTATATCATATATACGACAACTATAGCGACGTGGATAAGGGCGCCACCAATTTCAAGAGTGATACGGCAACCGACCGGGTGGGTCAGTTCGCCGCAGGAGCTGGGGCTAGCACCCGGTCGAGCAAATGGGCAAGCGCCTCTTTGCTGTCGGCATCGAGCCGGCAGTCGAAAAACGCGGCTTGCGCGTCGCATATCACCGGTAAAGCGGCACGCACCAGCGCACTGCCGGCATGCGTCAAATGCAGCGCATTGGCCCGCGGATCGTCGGGATGCGGAGAACGCTTCAGGTAGCCGCGCTCCTCCAGCAGCCGCAGGATCTTGGAGATCATCATCGG
>DATMND010000253.1:0-4886 GCA_035569235.1 Acetobacteraceae bacterium
CATCGTGGCCGGCATGTGCGAGACCGACTACTCCGGCTACCCCGACTGCCGCGACGACACCATCAAGGCGATGCAGCTTGCGCTCAACCTCGGCATGCAGCGCCGCTTCGTGCTGGAGACGCCGCTGATGTGGCGCGACAAGGCCGCCACGTGGGCGCTCGCCGACGCACTCGGCGGGTCTGCGCTGGTCGAGCTGATCCGCACCGAGACCCACAGCTGTTATCTCGGCGACCGCAGCATCCGCCACGACTGGGGCTATGGCTGCGGCGCCTGCCCAGCCTGCGGGCTGCGCGCCGGCGGTTGGCAGCGCTGGCGCGCGGGCACCGGGTCGGCTTCAATTGAAGTCCCACCGCCAGGAGAGAGTGCATGAAGTTCCTCGCCCCGCTCGCCGCCTTCGGTCTGTTTGCGTTCCTTGCGACCCCGCCGACTCAGGCCCAGCGCCCGTTCAACGCTCAGGCGCGGACGGCCAACGATCTCGCCGACCTCTGCGCAGCCAATCCGAAGGATCCGCAGGGCGATGCCAAGATCAACTTCTGCCATGGCTACGCCCAGGGGGCGATCGCAGTCGAAATGCGCAATGCCGGAGACAAGAAGCCGTTCTGCTTCCCCAGCCCGCCGCCGACACGCACGCAGACTTTGAGCGAGTTCGTCAGCTGGGTGCGCTCGCTGCCGGAGCACCGCAACGAAACGGCATTGGATGGGCTGTTCAAGTTTCTCGCCGAACGCTACCCCTGCAAATAGCCGGGGGACCTATTGCTTTCGCTCACGTGAGTAAAAGCAATAAGCGCGTTTGGTACTCGCCTGCCTGCCTTCTACAGTTGTCCGATCAAATGGCCGCCGACTGACGCTCCCGATCCGCCGCCGCGTTCCGCACAGTCCGACCCCTGACGCGTCGCATCATTGTCAGGATCACCCGCATTTCTCCTGACACGCGGGCCTCGCCCGTCGCCATGCGCCGCATGTGCCTCGCTATCGTCTCGGGTTGCCGATCGTCGCCCTCGCGCTTCATCAGCCGTGCCATGCTTGCCTGTGTCTCGCCAAGCTCCGCCAGCGCCTCGCGAAACCACGCGGCGCTTTCTGCTGTGCCTCTTACCGGTTTTTCGTCAGGCACGGCCCGTCACTCGGCCGCCCCAGCCTTCGCTTGGGGCAGGCTCTCACGTTCCCGCGCATCGATACCGCGCAACCGCACGCTGATAATCTCAATTCCTATGGGCTTGCCATCCGTGTCGAACTCCAGAAACACGCCAGGCGCGACTTCCTGCGAACCATCATACTTCGCACCGTCGGGGCCGAACTTGACGTGCAGTACATCCGCTTCCGGATCGTAGTTGGTGTGGATCATCGCTTGGCTCCTCTGTCCCAATGCGCGGTGACAACGAAAATGTCCGCCCCGTCCCGGCGATGAACGACCCTGAGCACGCGGTTTCCGAACGCCACGATCGCCTTGTAGGAACGACTGAGTGACGGGTCGGTCGGATCGGCGCTAACGCGATCAGGCGCGGCAAGAGCGTCCTCGATAAAGGACATGAGGATGTTCCTTCCGCCCATTTCGTCCGCTGTGTGCTTGCTCAGCTTAATCATGCAGGCGGTATAGGACGTTTCCGCCTATAAATCAAACATGAAGCGTTTTGCCGAATCCGCGTCGCGCGCGAAGGGCGAATAGCCGCCCTATTGGGAACGATCGCGTCACTGGACAGCCACCCCGACGCTTCCTAGCCTCGTGCAAGGTCCATGGGAGGATCGCCACGGATTGGCCGAGCCGGTGCTCGAGCTGCGAGGGATTTCCAAGAGCTTCGGCGCGATCCAGGCGTTGAGCGAGGTGGACCTTTCGCTCGAGCCAGGCGAGGTGCTCGGCCTGATGGGCGACAACGGCGCCGGCAAATCCACGCTGGTGCGGATCATCGCGGGAAACTTCCCGGCAACCAGTGGGGAGATGCTGCTGGACGCCGAGCCGGTGCACTTCCACCGCCCGGTGGACGCGCGCCGCAGGGGCATCGAGATCGTCTATCAGGAGCTTGCGCTGTGCGACAACCTCACCGCGGCGGCGAACGTGTTTCTGGGCCGCGAACTGACCCGCCGCGTGGGACCGCTGCGCCTGCTCGACTATCCCGCCATGTATGCCCGCGCCGGCGCACTGTTTGCCGAACTGAAATCGGAGACGCGTCCGCGCGATCTGGTGCGGCGCATGTCGGGCGGGCAGCGCCAGGCTGTCGCGATCGCCCGCACGCGGCTCTCCGACCCACGCATCGTGCTGCTCGATGAACCGACCGCCGCGATCTCGGTGCGCCAGGTCGCCGAGGTGCTGGATCTGATCCGCCGGCTGCGTGACCAGGGCATCGCGGTGGTGCTGATCAGCCACCGCATGCCGGACGTGTTCACCGTGGCCGACCGCGTGCTGGTGATGCGGCGCGGGCGGAAAGTGGCGGAGAAGCCGATATCCGAATCGAGCCCCGAAGAGGTCACCGGATTGATCACCGGAGCGATCGATGCCGCTTGAGGCGCCCTTGGCGATGACCAGCGTGGCGGAACTCAGAGAGCACTCACTGGTGCAGCGCCTGTTGTCCAGCCAGGCCTTCTGGGTGACGGTCGCGCTGCTTGCGATGTGCGCCGTGATGGCCGTGCTTCAGCCCGCCGCCTTCGCCAGCACCGAGAATTTCTACAACATCACGCGCAACTTCGCGTTCATCGGCATCATGGCACTCGGCATGACCACGGTCATCGTGACCGGCGGCATCGACCTGTCGGTGGGCTCGGTGATGGGGCTGGCGGCGATCGTTGCCGGCCTCGTGCTGCAGGACGAAGGCGCGTGGTGGCTGGCGATGGGTGCCGGGCTTGCCACCGGGCTCGCGGCCGGCGCGGTGAATGGCGTGCTGATCGCCTGGCTTGGCCTGCCGCCGTTCGTGGTGACGCTTGGTACGCTGTCGGTGGGCCGCTCGCTGGCGGTCGTGCTGTCGCAGAACAAGATGATCTATGATTTCGGCCCCGACGCGGATACGATCTTCGCGATCGGCGGGGGGCAGATGCTGGGCGTCGCCAATCCGGTCTGGGTGCTGCTGGCACTGACGGCGGTGTTTTCGGCCGTGCTGCACCTGACGCGGTGGGGCCGGCATCTGTACGCAATTGGCGGCAACGAGCAGGCAGCGCTGCTGACCGGCGTGCCGGTGACGCGCGTGAAGCTCGCCGCCTACATCGTATCAGCAATGACCGCCGCGTTGGCCGCCGTGCTGATCATCGGCTGGCAGGGTTCGGCGATCAACGCGCTAGGCACGGGATACGAGTTGCGCGTGATCGCATCGACTGTTATCGGCGGGGCCAATCTGATGGGCGGTGAGGGCGGCGCCTATGGTGCATTCATCGGCGCCGCGCTGATCGAGGTGATCCGCAACTCCCTGCTCATGGCAGGGGTGGATTCCAATTGGCAAGGCACTTTTGTCGGCGTCTTCATCGTTCTCGCCGTGCTGTTGGAAAAGCTCCGCGGGCGCCGGCGCGCGTGACAACGAATACAGGAGGAACGCGATGAAAAAGTATCTGGCCGCAGGCGTGGCGATTGCGGCGCTGACGGCGATTTCCGTGCATCCCGGCGCGGCGGCCGACAAGAAATACGTCTTCGCGCTAGTGCCGAAGAACATGAACAATCCGTTCTTCGACCAGGCACGCGACGGCTGCAAGCAGGCCGAGAAGGAGTTGGATGGCGCGATCGAGTGCCTCTACATCGGTCCCGGTGAGCATGGCGGCGGCGAGGAACAGGTGCAGGTCGTCAATGACCTGATCGCGCGTCGCGTGGACGGCATCGCGGTGTCGCCGTCGAATGCGCCGGCGATGGGACGCGCGCTGATCGAGGCGCAGAAGGCAGGCATTCCGGTGCTGACCTGGGATTCGGATCTACTTGAGCGCGACAAGAAGCTGCGCATCGCCTATGTCGGCACGAATAATTACGAGATCGGTAGGAATCTTGCTATCCAGGTGGAGACGATCAAGCCGAAGGGCGGCACGATCTGCATCCAGTCCGGCGGCGCAGCCGCAGCGAACCACAACGAGCGGATGCAGGGCCTGCGCGACACGCTGTCCGGCGAGCCAAGCAAAACGCCGCCCGGCAAGCGACTGACCGGACAGAACAGTTGGACGGAAGTTGACGGTTGCCCGCTCTATACCAACGACGACTTCCCGGTGGCGGTGCAACAAATGGAAGACATCCTCGGCAAGTATCCGCAGCTTGACGCGTTCGTGCCGACCGGCGGTTTTCCGCAGTTCCTGCCTCAGGCTTATCGGAAGGTGGCCGAGAAATACAAGGCGCGTCTCGCGAACGGATCGCTGGCGCTGGTCGTCGCGGACACGCTGCCGGTGCAGATTGATTTGCTAAAGGCCGGACTGTCCGGCGCCCAGGTGGGGCAGCGGCCGTTCGAGATGGGCTACAGGACGATGTTCTTCCTGAAGGACATCAAGGACGGCAAGGGGAAGCCGGCGGACCCAACCTACACCGGTCTCGATGTCTGCACGCCGAAGAACGCGGCGACCTGCGTGGGAGGGTAGACTTTTCTCGGGCCGCCGCCGTTCAAAAACACCCTCCTCCGCGAAGCGGGGGAGGGCAGGGAGGGAGTGTCAGGGCAGATCAGCCGCCGGATAGTAAGGCTTCTCCCCCAACGCCTGAACGCGCTGCCAGAACGCCTCGCCGCTCGCCTTGCCCACCTCGTCGAGATCGGCGGCCTGGCGCCAGATGTTCCACGAATCGGGATGCAGCCGACTGGCCTCCGCCAAATGCGCATCGCTCTCCGCGGCGTTGCCATGTCGGCGCAGCCAGACGCCCAACCGGAAATGCGCCTGAGCCAGTGCGACCGCCGGTGTAATGCGCGGCATAGCACCCCGCGCCGTATCACCTGGCAGCGCGT
>DATMND010000254.1:0-3739 GCA_035569235.1 Acetobacteraceae bacterium
AGTTTGGCGTCTTGGTATGTCGGCTATGGAAAGCTCGTCCTGTCCCGGATTGACCAGCTGGACACGCAACGGAGCGAGATCACCGCAGCATTCGATACCCTAGAGGGATTGAACCGCACGACTGGCCAGGCCATTCCCTCACGCGGCACGCCATCGGAAGCTTGGATGGAGGACGAAGCGGACCTCATCAAACGGTGCGACCAGCTGGCAGCCACGCCGTTGCCGCCGAACGGCGACAATTCCACACGCCTGATCCGGGCGTGCGAAGCGGCCCATCAGCTCGACAACAAGCGAATAGTCGCGGACCAGGCTCTGGACGAGTGGGGCTCGTACTGGTGGTGGCTGCCACATTCCGCCTGGGCTCTAGGTGTGGCGCACGTGGAAGGCAAGGGCGCAGCAGCTGACGACATCGCAGTGGTGGAGCGTAAAGAGCAATGGTCCGCGAACCTGCTGGCTATCCTGGGCAATTACGCCCTGCCGATGATGTACGGTCTGCTCGGCGCCGCCGCAGCTGCGATGATGAATGTGAACCAAAAGATACGGTCGAGCCGCCTTTCACCTCGCGACCGCCGAATGAGCCAAGTGCAGCTGGTGCTCGGCGTCATTACAGGCGGGTGTATCGGCCTTTTCCTCACTCCCTCAGGTGCTGGCACCACAACGACCCCACTTAGCGGTGGCGGTGTGGCTTTCTCAGCCTCTGCCCTTTCGTTTCTAGCGGGGTTTGGGGTCGAGGGCGTGTTCAAGATGGTGCAGAATATTTTGGTGACGGTGTTCGGCGACCAACCGCATACGTCGTCTGCCAAGCCCAGCGCTTGAATACCACCGGAACAGCGTGAAACCGGCCCAAATCGCCGCTGGAGCCTGTTCAGCTCCGCGCGGCGGCAAGATCAAGTTTTCGCACCTGCAGTACGACGCCACGGTCTACGACAGGCAGGGGGGCGCAGCTCACATTGATCTGCTTTGACGATCCAGACATAGACGCTGTAACGTGCGCCGAATACCATCGGCCTGCCTTCGCCCATCGGCGTCTGGCAATGACAGCTAAAAGGATGTCATTGCGAGACGCAAAGCGCCGAAGCAATCTTGCACCGCGTTCCGCAAGATCGCGTAGGCGGGCTCGCATAAAGAGTTCTGCCCGACGGCAAACCGCAAACGGGAGGGACGGTGATGGTCGCGATCAGATCCGTCGCGCATTTCAGCATCCTGGTCAGCGATATCGAGAAGAGCACCCGGTTCTACACCGAGGTGCTCGGCTGCCGGCACCGGCCTGAGGCCGCCCTGTGAACCGGCGACGCCTGCTCCAAACGGTGGCAGCTACGGTTGTGCCGTTCGGTGCGCCCTCGATCCTCGCTTCGGCACGGGCTCAGCAGGCAGCGCCGAGACCAGCCTCCCGGGTCCGGCCCGGCGACCCGGGGTGGCCCTCCTCCGCAAGCTGGGAGCGGCTCAACCGCGATGTCGGCGGTCGCCTGATCGAGGTCAGGTCGCCGTTCGGTGTTTGTCGCGGCGACCCAGTCAGCCTGGCATGCGACGACCTCTTCACCGGACTGAAGAACCCATATTACATCGGCGACGACGTCGCGCTGACGCAGACCACTGGCTGGGTCGATGCCTGGACGGCGCAGCCGAGCATCTTCGCCGTTGCAGCGGAGACCACCGGGGATATCGTCGCCGCGGTAAAGTTCGCCCGCGACAACAACCTCCGCCTCGTCGTCAAGGGAGGTGCCCACAGCTATCTCGGGACTTCGAATGCGCCGGATTCGCTGCTGATCTGGACTCGACGGATGAACGCAATGACCCTGCACGACGCCTTTGTCGCGCAGGGCTGCACGGCAGCGCAGCCGCTTCCGGCCGTCTCGGTCGGCGCGGGCGCGGTCTGGATGCACCTCTACAACGAGGTGACGACGCGGGGCGGCCGGTATGTGCAGGGCGGCGGCTGCTTGACCCCCGGAGTCGCGGGGCTCCTGCTGGGTGGCGGGTTCGGCAGCTTCTCGCGGAAATACGGCACTGTCGCCGCGAGCCTGCTGGAGGCCGAAATCATCACTGCCGATGGCGCGGTGCGCATCGCCAACGCCTGCACCAACGCGGATTTGTTCTGGGCGTTGAAGGGCGGCGGGGGCGGCAGCTACGGGGTCGTCACCCGATTGACTCTACGGACGCACGAGCTGGCGGAATATTTCGGGGGCGTGTTCACGACGATCCGCGCCGCATCGGATGCCATGTTTCGTCGGCTGATCGGGCAATTCGTCGAGTTTTACGCCGAGAACCTGCTGAACCCCCATTGGGGCGACATCGTGACATTCCAGCGGGACAACAACCTGGTCGTACGAATGACTTTTCAAGGTCTCGGTCGCCAGCAGGCTCAGGCAGTTTGGCAGCCGTTCCTCGGCGGGGTGGCGGCCTCGGGGTCGGAGTTCACTTTTACGATGGCGCCGCGGATCTTCGAAATTCCCTCCCGCCATCTCTGGGATCCGGCATATCTGAGGGCGCGCAACGCCGTACTCGCCGACGATCGTCCGAGCGCGCCCGGAGAGAACCTGTTCTGGGTGAGTAGTCTGGCGGAGGCGGGTCACTTTCTGCACGGCTTCGAATCGCTGTGGTTGCCGCGTTCTTTGCTGGAGGCGGGCCGCCGGGAACAGCTGGTCGAGGCGCTGTTCGCCGCGACGCGGCACTGGCCCGTCAATCTGCATTTCCAGAAGGCGCTGGCCGGGGCATCAGAGGAAGCGATCGCCGCAGTGCAGGACACTGCGACGAACCCCGCGCTGCTGGACGCCTTCACCCTCGTCATCATCGCCGGCGGGCAACAGCCTGCCTATCCTGGTCTACCCGGCCACGAACCCGACCTCGAAACGGCGAGGCGGCAGGCGCGGGCGATCGAAAAATCAGCCGACGAGCTGCGGAAGGTGGCGCCGGAGGCGGGCACGTACGGGGCCGAGAGCAGCTTCTTCGAACGCGACTGGCAGCGTGCCTATTGGGGGCCGAATTACCCCAGGCTGTTCGCGATCAAGAAGAAGTACGACCCCGAGGGATTGTTCTTTGTGCATCACGGTGTCGGCAGCGAGGAATGGAGCGCCGACGGTTTCACGCGGCTGGCGTGATCCCGGTAAGCTCGCGAGGAACAAAGATTGGAAAATCGCAAGCGCGTCACTGCAAACCTGAGCGCGCTTTCTTGGCCAGCAGGCCAAGACGACTGATCAGGAGGGTCGATCGGTACAAGGGCAAGCCGAGCGCGAGAAGCAACGGAACCGGCCGCATTCACCGGCGCACGCGGCTCCCCTGCACCCTCCCCCGGGGTCGCTGCGCGTGCCGCTCTGCCGTGCCTGCAAGCGGTACGGCGACCTGTGTATCGGTGGCCTCGCGATCGCGGCGCGGTTAAAGCCGGTCTCTCGCGCTGCGACGCCTGTGCGTCGCGAAGATCGAGGAACTGCGTGACGCGGTGGCGATCGAGCCGCCTTCGCCGGTCGAACGCGACGCGGCGCAGCTACGGCGGCCGCGGCAGCTGACGCTGAAGTGATGAAGTACTCCCCCCGCCCCGGCTTACGCCCGGCGGGGATTCTTTATCAGCGGAGCATACGCCGGCCCGCGAACGCCCGGTCTCGACCCCATTACGGAGCCTCTAGTCCGCGGTTCGCCACAGCTAGGTCTACCCCATACCTGCCGTTCGCAATACCCGTCGGGATCGGCTCAGTAAGGTGCATTTGGGTAAAAGCGCCAACACTTCCCCTCCGTCACCACGTGCGCG
>DATMND010000255.1:0-23222 GCA_035569235.1 Acetobacteraceae bacterium
CGGACGTGTAGAGACCGGACAGTTCGGTGTTGTCCTTCGGCGCGATGCGCGTCTCGATCTCCAACGTGCAGGCATCCGGCATGTCGGGGATCACCAACTTGCCGTCCTCGATGCGGTAGCGGTTGGCGCCCAATTCAGCGCCATCGAGCGCGAGCCGGACCAGCGTGACGGCTTCGCCATCGAGCAACAGCGGCGCGTGCCTGTCCGCCGATGCTGGATTGCGCCGCAGCGCCAGGCGCGAGCGCACGTGGGTCGCCGCTTCGTCCAGGTCGAAGGAAAGCTCGACCGTGTCGATCAGGAAGGCGGGCGGCCGGTAGTCGGCAAGCCGCGTCTCACGCGGGGTCGTCTGGGGCGGAGTAGAATTGACGTCGAGCGGCATGATGGGCTGTCCCTGGGCTGGCCCTCGCTTTCGCGGGGGTGACGAATACGGCTGGCCGGAGCACAATAACCGAACAAGGAACGGAGATAAGTCCGATGGCAGCAGAATTCGACCTGGTCATACGCGGCGGCACCGTCGTTGACGGCACCGGACGCGCGCCTGTCGAGGACGATGTCGGCATCAAGGGCAACCGCATCGCCGCCATTGGCGAAATCGCGAAGAGCGGCGCCGAGGAGATCGACGCGAAGGGGAAGCTGGTCACGCCGGGGTTTGTGGATATCCACACCCACTACGATGGCCAGGCCGTGTGGGACAGCCACATGACGCCGTCCTCGATGCACGGCGTCACGACAGCCGTGATGGGCAACTGCGGCGTCGGCTTCGCGCCCTGCAAGCCGGCCGACCGCGAGAAGCTGGTCGAGCTGATGGAGGGGGTAGAGGACATACCCGGCCCCGTCATGCACGAGGGTTTGAAGTGGGAATGGGAGTCGTTCAACGAATACCTGACCGCGCTGGAACGCCGCGACCGCGATATCGATCTGTGCGCCCTGCTGCCGCACGCCGCGGTGCGCGTGTTCGTCATGGGCGAGCGCGCGGTGCAACTGGAAAACGCGAATCAGGCCGACATCGCGCAGATGCGCGAGATCGCCGCCGATGCGATGCGAGCCGGCGCGTTCGGATTTTCCACGTCACGCAGCCTGTCGCACAAGAGCCTGAAGGGAGATCCCACGCCGACGCTGCGCGCGCAGGAGGACGAACTGACCGGCATCGCACTGGGAATGCGCGACGCGGGTTCGGGGTTCCTGGAGATCGTGTCGGAATGGGCGCCCGACCCGGCGGCCGAGTTCGCCATGATCCGCCGCGTCGTGGAAAGATGTGGCCGCTCGTGCGTGTTCACCTTGACGCAGCGCCATGCGCGCCCGAACGTCTGGCGCGAACTGCTTGGCTACGCCGATGAAGCGAACGCGGCAGGCCTGTCGATCCGTCCCGTCGTTGCACCGCGCGCGATCGGTGTGCTGCTTGGCCTTGAGGGCAGCCAGAACCCGTTTTCCGCCACGCCGTCCTACCGGTCGATCGCGCATCTGCCGCTCGCCGAACGCGTCCGGCGCATGCGCGATCCGGATTTCCGGCGGCAGATGCTGTCGGAGGATCCGAAGAAGGACAGCACCTTCCCGCTGTTCCATCGCCTGTCGTTCGAGCAGATGTTCCGCTTCGGCAATCCGCCGAACTACCAGCCGCAACGGGAGAATTCGCACGCCGCGATCGCCGAACGGGAAGGCCGCACGCCGCAGGAAGTCGCGTACGACGTGTTGCTGGAGGACGATGGCAACGCCTTCATCTACACGCCGCTTGGAAACTACGCCGACTACGATCTGTCGGTCAGCGAGACCACGCTGGCGAACCGCAATACCATCATGGGTCTCGGCGACGGCGGCGCGCATGTCGCGTTCATCCTGGATGCCGGCTATCAGACCTGGCTGCTGACGCATTGGGGCCGGACGATGAAGCGCTGGGACATGCCGGAATTGATCCGCCGACTGACGTCCGACACCGCACAGGCCGCCGGGCTGCACGACCGCGGCGTTCTGGCGGTGGGCAAGAAGGCCGATGTCAACGTGATCGACTGGGATCGGCTGGGCTGCGACAAGCCATACGTGGTTCACGATCTGCCAGCGGGCGGCAAGCGCCTGCTGCAGAAGGTGCACGGCTACGACGCGACGATCGTGTCGGGGCGCATCACGTATCGCGAAGGCCAGGCCACGGGCACGCTGCCCGGAAAGCTGGTGCGTGGGCAGCGGATGGAGCTTGCGGGTTAGGACCCCTCCCGCGCCAAATTTCCCTCCCCTGCGAAGCGGGGGAGGGCAGGGAGGGGGTCATTACGCCAGCAGCGATCCCGCCTCGACCAGCAACACGGTTCCGGTGGTCGCCGTCATGTGCGTGACCGCGGCCATCACCGTCTGCGCGACCTCATCCGCCTGAACCACACGCTTGAGCGGTGTGCGCTGTGCCGCTCGCTCCACCATCTCGGTGGTGCGGCCGGGCACAAACCCGGTATCCACCGCGCCCGGCGAGACCGACAGCACGCGGATGTTCGGGCCCAGCACGCGCGCCAGCGACTTGGTCATCGCGTCGATCGCCGCCTTCGAGCCACCATAGGCGATGTTGCTGCCACCGCCGGACAACGCCGCGGCCGATGAGATGTTGACGATCACTGCTGCATCCGAACGCTTCATCAGCGGCGCGAAGGCACGGACAGTCGCGAACGGCCCGCG
Source organism: Acetobacteraceae bacterium (assembly GCA_035569235.1). Taxonomy (GTDB): domain Bacteria; phylum Pseudomonadota; class Alphaproteobacteria; order Acetobacterales; family Acetobacteraceae; genus JAMXLO01. The sequence continues at coordinate 2,653 of DATMND010000255.1, forward strand.
CACGTTGGCGACAAAGATGGCGTCGATCAGTTCGTCGGTCAGCGCCTCCAGATCGGCGTGCGGGATCATTCGCGTGAAGCCGGCGGAATTCACCAGCACATCGCACCGTCCGTATTCGCGTTCCACCATCGCGGCGACCTCGCGCAGCGCGGGGGTGTCCTCCATCGGCATGCGCGCGACGCGATGCCCGCTGCCTGGCAACGCCGCCGCCACCTTCTGCGCTTCGGCCGAGCGGTTGTTGTAGCCGACAATCACTTTGCATCCCGCCTCGGCCAGCCGGCGCGCGGTGGCGGAGCCAATGCCGCCGCTCGCTCCGGTGACGACCGCGACCTTGTCTTGCAGGTTCATGTCTATCTTCCAAAAAGACGTGGATGGTCCGCCTTCGCGGACCATGACGGGCTTCGCCCGTCAAAACATCGGGCCGCGGTTGGCGGCGCCGCCGTCGATCGTGATGATCGTGCCGCTGGTATAGGCAGACTTGTCGGAGGCGAGGAAGGCCACCATCCAGCCGATCTCCTCCGACGTTCCCGCGCGACCGAACGGCAGTGGTTTCATCAGCTCTTCCCATCGGTTTGCATCGCCGAGCCGATCCTGCGCGCGCTTCTTCATGACCGTCACCAGCCGTTCGGTTGCGATCGCGCCCGGATTGATGCCGACCACGCGCAGATTGTCCGCCGATGCCGCGCCGCCCAGTGTCTTGGTGAACGCCATCAGTCCCGCATTGCCGGTCGAGCCGGCGACGTAGCCGGCGTCCATCCGCTCACCCGCCATGCCAAGGATGTTGATGATCACGCCACGGCCACGCTGCTTCATCTCGGTGTAAAAGCGGCGACACATATTGATGTAGCCGTACACTTTCAAATCCCATGCTTCGCGCCATCGCGCCTCGTCGATCTCCTGCAGGTTGCCGGCGGGAATGGCGCCCGCGTTGTTCACCAGGATGTCGATGTCGGAATGCAGCGCCGCCAGCCGATCAACATTCGCGCTGTCGGAGATATCGAACGCGTGCACCTCGGCGCGCACGTTCCAGCGTGAGGCGACATTGTCCCGCACTGCGTCCAGGTCCGCCTGCGTGCGCGAGACGAGGATCACATTTACCCCCTCCTCGGCCAGCACCTCGGCCGCACCGCGACCAATACCCTTCGATGCGCCGGTGATCAGCGCCGTCCTGCCACGCAGATTCAAATCCATCGGTGCTTCTCCAGTTGCTCTCGTCATGACGGTGGGACACTACACCGTCAAATACCGACTCCGTATTTCCGCTTCCTGGGCACGGAACTGTTCAGGCGAGGCAGCGTACACCACCCGCCCCTTCACCATGATGTGGATCTCGTCCGCCACCGCCTCGGCCAGCCGCATGTTCTGCTCGATCAGCAGTATCGTCACGCCCTGGCTCGGCAATCCCCGGATCACCTCCGCCAATTCACGCACCACCAGGGGCGCCAGGCCCTGGCTCGGTTCGTCAAGCAGCATTACTTTCGGATCGCTCACCAGTGCGCGCGCGATCGCCAGCATCTGTTGCTCGCCGCCGGACAGGTTGCCGCCACGGCTGCCCGACCGTTCGCGCAACGGCGGGAACAGGTCCATCAGTCGCGACAACGGCCACGACTGAGAAGGCCGCCGCTCGGCCACACGGATGTTCTCGATCACCGTAAGATCGGGGAAGATCAACCGCCCCTCCGGCACATACGCGACACCGGCGCGCGCGATGCGATGTGGCGCCCAGCCGGTGATGTCCGTGCCGTCGAGCATCACGCGTCCGCCGCTTGGCGGCACCAGTCCCATCACCGTGCGCAAGGTCGTCGATTTTCCCACGCCGTTGCGGCCAAGAACCGAACAGATCTTTCCCCCCGGCACCGCCAGGTCCACCCCCTGCAGCACGTGGCTCGCGCCGTAGTGCGTGTTGAGACCTTCGATCGCCAGCATCAGGCGAGGCCCCCGAGATACGCCTTCTGCACCTCCGCATCGGCCTTCACCACGTCCGGCGCGCCGTCGGCAATCACCGCGCCGCGGTGCAGCACGGTGATCATGCGTGCCAGCCGAAACACCACCTCCATGTCGTGTTCCACGAGCAGCACCGTCATGCTGCCGTCAGCCAGCAGGGCGGCAAGTGTCGCCACCGCCTGCTCGGTTTCCTCGACTGACAGGCCTTGAGTCGGTTCATCCAGCAACAGCAGGCGAGGCCCCTGCGCCAACGCCATCGCAACCTCCAGCAGACGCTGGTCGCCATGCGACAGCAATCCCGCCGGTCGCTGCGCGACATGCGTCAGGCCAAGCCGTTCCAATGCGGCATCGCCCAGTCGTTCCGCGTCGGCGAACACCGAGCCACCGCCATAGGGCTGCCAGCGCCGTCCGTGGCGCGCCTGCGCCGCGAGCCGCGCATTCTCCCGCGCAGTCATCTCCGGGAACAGTGCGGTCAACTGGAAGGTGCGGGAAATACCGCGCTGGCAGATGCGTTGCGGCGGCAGACCGGTCAGCTCCTCACCGTCAAAGCGCACCGCGCCGGTGGTCGGCTTCACCACACCGGTGATGAGATTGAACAGCGTGGACTTGCCCGCACCGTTCGGCCCGATCACGGCGCGCACCTCGCCTGCCTTAACGCGCATCGTCACGTCATCGACCGCGATGATGCCGCCGAAGCGGCGTGTCAGCCCGTCCAGTTCAAGGAGCGCCATCGCCTTCCTTTTGCCTCGGGTGCGCGCCCGCGGCCAAACCAGCGCGTCGCCAGTCCCCAGATGCCCTGCGGTGCGAACAGCACGAAGCCGATGAAGATCAGGCCGAAGAACAACGCCCAGGAATCCGTCCAGGAACTGAGGAAATTGGAGACCAGCATGAAGAACGCCGCGCCGATGATTGGTCCGATCAATGTCCCCGCGCCGCCGACGATGACCATGATCAGCACCTGGCCGGACAACAGCCAGAACAGCAGTTCGGTATTGGTGAAACCCGCGAACGGCGCATACAGCGCGCCGGACAGTCCGCCGAGCGCGAACGCGATGGCCACCACCGCGATCTTGTAGCGGCGCGTGTCAAAGCCAAGCGACCGCGTCTTCGCCTCGTTCTCGCGGATGCCCTGCAACACCGCGCCGAATGGAGAGCGCACCAAGGAGCGACAGAACACGAACGCGCCGATCAGACAAGCGAGCACCAGATAGTAAAATCCGGCCTTGGTCGTGAAGACGGTGATGCCGAAGGGTCCCGGATTGCGCGGAATTCCCGCCAGTCCGTCGGATGCGCCGGTGACGCTGGTCCATTTGAATGCCACGGCATAGAGCAGTTGCGCGAACGCCAGCGTCAACATGGAGAACGAAACGCCGGAGGCGAGTGTGCACACCCAGGCGACGCCGATCGCGACAATGCCGCTGAAGGCTCCCGCCAGCAGGACGGCAAATACCAAAGGCAGGTCCGTGTGCAGCAGCAGGTTCCCCGCCGTGTAGGCGCCAAGTCCATAGGCCGCGGCGTGGCCGAACGACAGCAGTCGCGTATAGCCAACCATCAGGTCGAGGCTCATGGCGAATAAGCCGAGGATCAGGGCCTCGGTCAGCAGGGTCATAACGTAGGGCGGCAGCCCCGCGGGAGCGAGCGCGAGAACGAACGCAGTGATAGCCAAACCACGCGAACCGTTCATGCGATCATGCTTCCTTGCCGAGCAGCCCGCCAGGACGGACGACAAGGACCGTCAGCATGACCAGGTACATCAAAGCCAATGCGAGGTCCGGGAAGTAGTACGTCCCGAACACCTGCACGAAGGCCACCAGCAATGCGCCGATCAGCGAGCCGGCGAAACTTCCCATGCCGCCGATTATGACGATGACGAACGTGTCGATCACCGCATTTGGCGCCATGGCAAGCGACGCGGTGACCAGTGGAGCGGCCAACACGCCACCGATGCCGGCCAATCCGCATCCGATGCCGAACACCGCCGAACGAACCAGGCGCACGTCGGTGCCGAGCGCGTGCACCATCTCGGCGTTCTGCGACGTGGCGCGGATCAGCAGGCCGAGGCGCGTGCGCTCCAGGAACTGCCAGATAGCGATGGCCACCACGACACCGGCGCCGGCCAGGAACAGACGATACACGGGGAAGGGTTCGTCCAGGATGAACACGATGCCGGAGAGCGCCGGCGGTGCGGGCACGGGCAGCGCCTGCACGCCCCAGATTAACCGGATCGCCTCGCCCATGATCAGGGTTAGCCCAAAGGTCACCATCAGGAAGGCGCTATGATCGCGTCGGTAAAGCCGGCGGAGGATGCCGAGTTCAAATGCCGCACCAAAGCCGCCGACCAGCAGCGGCGCGGCGATCAACGCCATCCAGAAGTCGCCCGTGATTTGCACGGCCGAATAGCCGACATAGGCGCCCAGCATGAAGAACGCCCCGTGCGCGAAGTTGACGATACGCATGATGCCAAAGATCAGCGTCAGCCCGACGCCGAGGAAGAACAGCAGTGCGGCCTGCGAGAAGGCATTCAGGCACTGGGTGATGAGGAAGCCGAGGAAGTCCATCAGGGCAGTCGGGCGCAAGGCCAAAAAAAGCGCCCCCTCCCCTTGCGGGAGGGGGATGGGGGGAGGGGTGCCCGCAATGACAGCCGTTCGTCGCGAACCCCTCCCCCCAACCCCCTCCCGCAAGGGGAGGGGGAGTAGGAGGTCTCAGGTTTGGCCAGTTGCATCGATGCTCAGCTATCGAACGTCATCTGGCGGCACGCCGGCGTGACCTGATCGGCTGGGAACGTGGCGATCAGTTCGGGAATTGGGGTCTTGTAGCCCTCCTTGTTCGCCACCTTCACCATGTAGCCCTGCTGCACGCCCTGATGGTCGCAGGCGCGTATCGTCACCTTGCCCTTGATGCTGGTGATTTCGATGCCTTCCAGTGCCGGCCGCAGCTTTTCGGCGTCGATGCTGCCCGCCTTCTCAATTCCTGCGGTCAGCACCTGGCATGTCTGCCACTGCTCGCCTTCGAACACGTCGGGCACGACGCCGTATTCCTTCTGCCAGAGCGCCACGAACTCCTGGTTCGCCGGATTGTCGAAGGTGAAGCAGTAACGCGTGGAACCGACCAGGCCGAGCGCCGCGTCGCCCACCGCATGAATGCTGTTCAGATCGACAATGGAGGTAAGCAGCTGCACCTTGCCGGGCAGGCGATATTCGTGCGACTGCGACAGGAACGCATTGTTGTCGTCGCCCTGCATGACGATGAAGCAGGCATCCGCGCCCGACTGGCGGATCTTGGTGATGTAGGTGGAAAAATCCTTGGTGCCGATCGGCGAGAACACCGCACCCACAAAGTTCTTCCCGGCCTTCTTCACCTCATCCTGGAACACCTCGATGCTGTTGTGGCCCCACGCGTAGTCCATGCCGATGGCGAAGAAGTTCTTCATCTCCGACTGGCGCAGCCACAGTGCGATGACGCGCGTCTCCATCGGCCCGGAAATGTTCGGGCGGAAGAAGTTCGGCACGAACGACGATCCGGTCAGCCGTCCGTCGCCATTGTCGGATGACACGAAGATCGCGTTCCACTCGGCCAGCTTCGGCACCACCGCGAGCGCCTCCGACGACAGCGTCATACCGAACAGCAGCCGGCAGCCATCGCGCTCCACCACCTGCTGCGCCTTGCGCACGCAGGTGGCGGGGTCGCCGCCGGTGTCCTCGGCATGCAGTTCGAGCGGACGGCCGAGCAGCCCACCCTTGGCGTTCTGCTGCTTGACCCAGAATTCGGCGCCGCGCCGCATCTGCTCGCCCACTTCGCCTCCCGGTCCGGTCAGCGCGCAGGGCATGCCGATCTTAATCGGCTCATCGCCACGCACGTGCCGCAGCACCAGAGGTGCGGCGAGAACCGCGAGGCCGGAACGCATGGCACTCCGCCGCGTGAAACCAAAGGTTGCGGCCATCGCAGTCCTCCCTTGCATGCCCGACCGGAACGTCGGGCTTATCTGGTCAGCTCACCGTCTTGAAGTCGGCCGGCATGGCAGCGGCTTTTGCCATCTTTCCCTCCCAACGCTTGTCCGTTCCCGACGCAGTATCGACACGTTGCGGACCGCCGTTCAAGCGGCGGCAGTGCTCAAGGCCTACAGGGTTCGTTCTGGCGATTGACCTGGGTCAATGCGCGGGTGCCGTCATGCGCTAAGCCAAACCCGGAACGATGGGAGAAGGGCGATGCATGCAGCCGATATCATGACGCCGGACGTGATCTGGGCGGCGCCGGAAACGCCTGTGCCGGAACTGATCCGCCTGATGTTGGACAACCGCATAAGCGCGGTGCCCATCGTGGCGGATGGCCGCATCGTCGGCATCGTCAGCGAGGGCGACCTGCTTCGACGCGCGGAGACCGGCACGGAGCCGCATCCGTCGCGCTGGCTCGAGCTGATGACCTCCTCCAGCCGGCTGGCCGCCGACTATACCAGGACGCATGGCCTGAAGGCGGCCGAGGTGATGACCCGCGAGGTGGTCACGATCCCCGACACCGCGCCGATTGCCGAGATCGCGCAATTGCTCGAAGCAAGGCGGATCAAGCGAGTGCCCGTCACGCGCGACGGCAGGCTGGTCGGCGTCGTCAGCCGGCGCAACCTGCTGCAGGCGCTGGCCAGCAGGCTGTCGACGCCGCCCGCCACGACCGATGACCGGACGATCCGCGAGGCTTTCTATGAGGAACTGCGCCGCCAACCCTGGGTCGACAGACCAGGCTCGATCAACGCAGTCGTCGCTGACGGCGTTATACACCTGTGGGGCATCGCACCGGACCAGCAGCGGCGCCAGGCGATAACGGTGGTTGCTGAGAACATCGCAGGCGTTCATGCCGTGCACGACCACATGGATCACCCGCGTGTCGTCGATCCGCTGGACCGTCCGAACTGGCCGAGCCCCGCGCCGCCGTAGTGGTCATCTTGCCACAGCGTGCAATGGTGCTGAGTGCAGGTTGAAACTGGACTGCCATGACGTTCTCGGACAGCCTGATCAGCCTCGACGTCTTGCCTTCGCTGCTCGCTGCCTGCGTCGTGCTGCTCCTCGGTACCCTCCTCAGTCAGCGTGTCGCGCTGCTTGCGCGCTACAGCATTCCGAGACCGATCATTGGCGGCGTGCTGTTCGCCATCTTCGCCGCAGTGCTGATCCGCACCACCGGACGAGGCATCGCGATGGCGGACACCGCGAAGTCCGACCTCCTGCTGTTGTTCTTTGCGTGCCTAGGGCTCACTTCGGACCTGCGGCTCCTGATCAGCGGCGGATCGCGCCTAATCCGGTTTCTGGTCGCGCTGGTCCCGTTCCTGCTGGCGCAGGACGCGCTTGGCGTGCTGATGGCGAAGCTGCTCGGTCTGCACCCGTTCCTGGGCCTGGTCGCCGGCTCGATCACCTTGGTGGGCGGGCACGGCACCGGCGCGGCCTATGTCGCGAAATTCGGCGAAGCGAGCGCCATTCCCGGCGTCATGGCCCTGACCATGACCTCGGCGACGCTCGGCCTTGTGCTCGGCGGCGTCATTGGCGGACCGGTCGCGGAACGCCTGATCCGCCGGTTCAGCCTGTCGCCCCAGCCGGTCCGCCCCGAGGACGGCGACGTCATCATGGGGCCGACCGAGACCCCAGTGACGACAGTGCCGCTGATCGGCTCGCTGACCGCGGCGCTGGTCGCGGTGCTGGTCGGCCAGTGGCTGGGAGGAATGCTCGTTGATGCACCGCTCACCGTGCCGGACTTCCTGCTGTGCCTGCTGGCCGGGCTCATGCTGCGCAACGCCGGGGGCCTGCTGGGCTTGCGCCTGCACGGTTCGGCATCGGAGTTGATCGGGTCGGTCTGCCTGTCGCTGTTCCTGGCGTGGACGATGATGGCGCTCGACCTCGGCACCGTGTTCCAAATGGCCGGGCCGCTCTTGATCATCCTCTTCGCGCAGGTCGTGCTGGTGGCGCTCTGGGCGTCGCTGGTCACTTACCGCCTGGTTGGGCGGGATTATGAAAGCGCAGTGATGGCGGCAGCATTTTGCGGATTCGCGATGGGCGCAACGGCGACCGCCATCGCCAATATGCAGGCCCTCGCCCGTCGCCACGGCCCGGCACCGCAGGCCTTCCTCATCGTCCCGATCGTCGGCGCCTTCTTCATCGACATCATCAATGCCGTGGTGCTGACGCTGTTCCTGTCGCTGGACATGATGGGGTTTCGCTAGCCAGAGCAGATTCGTCGGGATTGGGACCTATCCCATTCCAAGACGCGCGGGGAGCGCGCATGCTGGTCCGATCATCCGTTGGGAGGCCATCATGCGGTTCAGGACAACCGGAATACTGTCGCTCGGCGCAATGGCGCTTGCCGCCCCAGTGGCCGCACAAAACGCGCCGGCCCCACCGGCAATTACCCGGGCATTGGTCGCCGCAACCAAGCTGCCGACCGTGACGGATGTGCCGCTGTATTTCAAAGCGGTGAGTGTCACTCTTCCGCCTGGCGAGAGCAGCAGCGTCGCGGCGACCAACGGCATCCTCTATCAGCTCTCTGGATCGACCGAGGTTTCGCTCGGCGGCGAAGCCAAGACGGTTGCCGCGGGAGAGGGGCTGTTCATCGGCGGCGATAAGGCGGCGGTGCTGAAGGCGGGCAGCGGAGGGCCATCGGCGTTCCTCCACTTCTTCCTGGTCCCCGCTGCGGATTTGGATCAGCCGGCCGAGACGGAACCGGCGACCGTGAGAGAATTATACCGCGGTGCGGCTCCGCTCGCCGACCTGAAGGCAGGCGGTTACGACCTCAATCTGACTCGAATTACATTTCCTGCGCAGATGGAATCCAACCCGCCGCACCATCGGTCAGGCGCTGCACTGTATTTTATCATCTCCGGCACCGGGGCCAACACGATCAACGGCACGACGGCCGCACGGGGACCTGGCTCGGTTGTCTATGAACCGTACGGCCTCGTGCACCAGTGGGGGAACCCGGGCAACGAGCCACTGACGTTTTTGGCCTTCAACATCAATCCGGACGGCGTCGCTGCCGTCCTTCCGGGCGCGCCGGCGAAGAGCCAATAACTACCGCCGCATCAGCATGTCACGAAGCTCCGGCACCACCCACAGCGGCCGCTCGCCGCGGGAGACGCGCAGCACGTTGTCGAACGCGTTGCGCGTCTGCTTCACCCGCGTCTCCCGGCTGGCGCCTGCGAGATGCGGGGTCAGCACAACGTTATCGAGCGACAGCACCGGCTCGGACGGCGATGGCGGTTCGGCCGGAAACACATCGAGCCCCGCGCCGGCGATGCTGCCGCCGGCGAGCGCCGCGTGCAGCGCCGGGAAATCGATCACCGGGCCGCGGCTGCAATTGATCAGAACCGCGTGCGGCTGCATATGCGCCAACTCCGCGGTGCTGATCATGTTGCGTGTCAGCGATGTCAGCGGCACGTGCAGCGTGACGATGTCCGATGTGCGCAGCAGCTCCGGCAGCAGGCGATAACGGACGTTTAGCGCGTCCTCGGTATCCTCGCTCAATCGCACAATGTCGTTGTACTGGATGCGCATGTTGAAGCCGCCCGCGGCAATGCGCGCGACACGCTTGCCGATCGTGCCGAAGCCGATGATGCCCAGTGTCTTGTCGTGCATCTCGTAGAGCGTCGGCATCGGCTGATTGCCGCGCCAGCGCCCACCCGCGGTCATTTCGTGCTGGGGCACCAGACGCCGATAGACGGCAAGCATCAGCAGGATCGTGTGTTCGGCGACAGCGCGTGAGTTGGCGCCGCCGTTATTGGCGACGAGCACGCCGGCGCGGCGTGCGGCGTCAAGGTCCACCCGGTCGTACCCCGCGCTGAAAAGCTGGACCAGCCGTAGCCGAGGGGCGGCGCGGTAGAAGGCATCGTCCATGCCCTCGACATTGCCCAACAGGTATTCCGCCTCGGCCAGCGCGGCGGTGTAGCCCGCGCTGCGCGGCGCCGCGACCAGGAGTTCGAAGCCTGGAGGCGTCATTTCCTGCGCCTCCTGGACTGTCTCGGCAGCGGTGTTGACGAGCAGGACCTTCGACGGCATGGCGGTTCCCTCCCTGGCGGTTTGGCGCTCAGGATAGCGTGTGGCAGCAAGCCGGAGGAGTCGGCGGCGGGGACGGCGACAGCGGCCTTATCGACGATCACCGCCAGGGAAACGCATTCCGCGGCAGCCTGAGTCAGCTGCTGCGACAGAATGGGCCGCGAGCCGGCAGGCTGGTTCACGTGGGTGTCGATGACATTGGCCACATCAATATCATCGCCCCACGCATAAATCATATGCGACCTGACCGGATTATCGCGCAAAGTCCGCAAGCCTACCTCTCGCCCATCGCAAAAGATGCGATGCAAAAAGGAATCGGCCTCACCCATGCGAGGGCGTTCCGAGGAGAGAGACCATGAAAATCATGCTTCGTGCCGCGATGGCAGCATTGAGTATCGCCAGCATCGGTTCGGCCTATGCGGACGGCGGCGAGGGCATCGTTGCCAACTCCCAGTACACCGAGATCCCGGGCGTGGTAGCCCAAGCTCCTGCGCAGAACGTGCCGCTGGTCGCGACGGCGCAGGAAGGGCAGGCGATCCTGACCTATGTGCCGGGCGGCAACCGGACCACCTGGCTGTTCCCGCCTGTCGGAAAGTATCTCGCCCAGTAAGCAGGCGACGGCCGGCTTTGGCAGCGGAGGGCCGGCTCTCTTGCCGGCCCATGCCGCGTTCAATCGGTAGTGGCGATCCCTCGCAGCCCGCGTGGCGGTTATCTCCCTTCAAGGGTCATCGAGAGATCGTGTGCGGGACCGGTCGATGAAGGTGGCCAAAGTGTGGCGTGATTCACAGCGGGGCGCCCCCAACCGCTGCAATCTTCGCCTGTCAGCGAGCATGGCAACAGCTGACAGAGGAGAACCCCAATGGCGATTTTCGTTTTCGCCGCACTGATGGCCACCGCCGTCATCGCTATTCTCTGGGGCACCACCGCCGTGGCGTTGCGCCAGCCCCAGCAAGAGCATATGGCGATTGAGGAAGCCCAAGCGGAATCCAATTGGTCGATCCCGGAATCCGGCGCCGAGCCCGATTGGGCGATCACGCCTGCTCACCTGCGCATGTGGTGATCGCCGTCGCTCAGTGCGGCGCTGATCGGCAGGCGCGCCGTCAGGGCAGGTCGGGTGAAGACAATCCGGGGAAAGCGATCATGAATATCACGGTTCGTGCTGTCGTTGCGGTGTTCAGCCTGGGCACTGGGCTGGCCCATGCCGGTGACGGCGATGGCTACTCGGCGACCACGCTGTTCACCTCGATCCAGAATGAACAGGCCGCACGCCCCCGCGCTGCAGCGGCCCAGAACGGTGCCGCGCCGGTCCAGACTTCCGACGCCTCCGACGCCCAGCAGCACGGCAAGACCACGTGGTTGTTCCGCGTATTCTCGGCACCTTAGGTACTGATTCTGATTGTGCTGAGGCATGCCTGTGGTTCTGGCTGCGGTGGGGCACGAGCGTTACGTTCTTGGCTTCTGTGGGCTCGTGACACCTTTGGCAGCATCGCCCAACAACTTCGGCTGAAAGTTGGAACCTGGAGCTTCCGCGCGTCGCCGTGAAGGGTGTCGACGTTCTTGAGAACGTTTACAGGATGGTATTCAGCTACCGCAGATCAGCGCGTGAAGCCGGGCCGATGGTCGGTGATCGCGTGGCTATGAAAGGTCAGGTCGAAAACCAAAAGGGGACCCAGAAATCTGGGACTCCATCTGCACAGCGTACGTGTTCCGTTTCCTATTTCCAAAACCTCCGTCCCTGAACCGTGATTCCGTTTCCAAAAAAAATTTCGATCTGGCGAATCTCGGATCACGTGCCGGCTCACGGCTTCGGCAGGGGCGGAAGGACCTGCGCGCGTAAAAACGACAGCGATTGATCTAGGTCAACGACTGTATCGCGCCTTCGTTGTAACATCGGCACATGATACGGTTTCTTCTGCCTGCGGCCCTGGCCGTTGCTCTGATGGCTGGCTCCGCTACGGCTGAACAATACACCGTAACGGGCAACGGAAGAGCGCCCTTCCACTGATGGAGCCTATTTCGGAGAACCGATCTGACCTATCCCGATCGCCATGACGCCCAGCAGTTTGAGCAATGGGTTTTGGGCTTCGTTTCCGATGTCGGGTATGCCGGCGACGGCGATCCCATGAAAGGGGCCGTCGCTCCGACGGTCTTTCTTTGGATGGACAAATACTGCTCGGCTCATCCCCACGAAATGATCTCGCAAGCTGCCGAGGCATTCGTTGGTCGCGCGCCTGACTGAGGGGAGCCCATGGATCACCTCGGCGCATGGTTGCAGATCGGTTCCGCCATCTGTGCATTCGTGGCAGCAGGCTTTTGGGCTTGGTCCGCAGTCGGCAAGGCGCCGGAAATGACATGGGCGGGCATTGCTGATCTCAAGCCATGGCTGGACGACGCGGCGCGGCGCAACCGATGGGCTGCATCATTCGCCGGCTTGTCCGCCGCCCTGGACGGACTCGCCACGCTGGCAGGGTGATAGGCGGAATGATCTCGCAGGAGTGCGTTACATGAGCAGTGATTTGGATAACCCCTCTATCGACGCACTACACCCGTCTCGCTCGATCCAGGAGTTTCGGATCGACTTCTTCCTTGAAGAGGAGTTCACCGTCGATTTGACCTTCGTCCAGGCTTTCGCGACTGCCTGCGGCTCGACGTTCTCTGTGGACCATGTTGAACGGGTAATCCATTCGGTCTCAGACAAGCACGGCGAAGCCGATTTGGTCGTGCTAATCACTGGCGAGCAGCCGGATGGGCACACAAGGAAGATGGCGCTGTTGATCGAAGACAAGATCAGCGCCGGCTTCCAACCAGGTCAGCCGCGCCGCTATCGACAGCGTGGCGAAGAAGGCATGAATCTCGGCTGGTGGGACTCCTTTGTGACGGTGCTGGTGGCCCCTTCATCCTACATCTCGCCTTCTCACGGCTTCAATGCCGCAGTGTCTCTCGAACAGATTGAGGAATGGATCTGTCCGTCTGATGCCGGGCGGCGCGCCTTCAAAGTGGCAAAGATCGAGGAGGCCATCCGAAAGAAGGCTTTAACAGGCGTACAAATCGTTGACCGTGCCATGACCGAATTCCGAGCCGCTTATTATGACAATCTTAAGACATTCAACTTCCGGCATGGCACAGACTTCACCATGCGTCTGCCAGCTCCAACGTATCATGGTGACACCTGGTTCGTTTTGAAAAGTCCAACTCTCCCCGCATGGTCGGAGATTCGACATATGGCACCAAGCGGGAACATCGAGATTAGCTTTAAGGAGACGGAGTTTTCAAAAGCAGCCGCTATCGTCCAACTTCTGGAGTCCGATATGACTTTAATGCAAACCGGCAAATACAAACAGCATGTCACGGTTCGGCTGTCCACGCCGCCGATTCCAGTCTTTGATAGCTTCGAACGTGTTCGGTCTGAGGTAGAGAACGCACTTTCATGTGCGGAAAGGCTGTGGAGGCTCTATCAGCGTGAACGCGTGCGATTTGATGCTGCGCTTGTGCCCGCGCGACGCACATGAGCCAACTTATTCCGATAGCCACGCAGGCCAACCTTCCGACGCTGGTTGCCGTTGCCGGCAAGCGCGTCCCACTCGGTTATCGAGAACAGCCAGCCACCGCTTGCATGGCCGACTCCAATTGGCACGGATTATGAGCACGGTCGTCCGATGGCGAGCACCAAGCGATGGCGAGCACGCTGGCAGATAATGTGAGCACGAGGGCTGCCTCATTGTCAGTCAATCCAGGCAGAAATTCGCTCCGTTTGCGAACACGGGTGCCGATGATTGCAAGCGCCTACAGCTACTGATCACCCCCCCGATGGCCCCCAGGAGGGAAAACGAGGCCACAGCGCAACGTGTGCCGGTCAACAAACCGCAATCCCGAGGGTCGTTACCGCCTGGATCCTGGAAACAGGTATTGCGCCATGATGATGGCGATGGTGCCGACTTGGACTGTGGTCGCACCCAGCAAGGCGATAAACACCTGATGGTCGATGATGCGATCGTTTGGCTGAATGAGGCCATGGCGGATGTTGCACTCGTCCAGGATAACCAGAGCGCCAAGAGCGAGCAGCGTGACGAAGTTGGCCCGGCGGAATATCCGCAGCATGGTGTCGGACATCGACTTTCGTAGGTCTGCATCTCGCAGCGCGATCTGATCGGTGACGGACAGCCTTTCCCGTTCCGCCTCCTGGTCGAGGCTGACGACGGTGCCGGTGGCCTGAAGCGTGGTGGGCTGCACCGTGGCGTCGAGCCTGCCCGTGATCTCAGCCGGCAAGAGAAACTTTCACGGGCTTCCCGTCACCCGAGGTGATGGTGATGGTGTGGTCAGCATCGGCATGTTGGCTGGCGACGTTTGCCAGGGCCAGGGCCTTGCGGATGACGGCGGCATTGGTGTTGACGCCGAAGGTCTCGCGCAGTTTGGCGATGAGCGCTGCTGTGCGTTCGTCAACGTCGAAGCTGGTGACGGCCATTGCCCCTCCAATGCGGTGTCCACATAGGAGATATATGGTTCCTAATGGATTACGAGACAACTTCGATGGCGCAAGCCAGTTTCTCAGGTTTGCGCCAGTGTTGTATGATGGACGAGAAGCTGGAGGGTTCATCGTGGGCTTCGCGCTGATTGCGATCGCACTGCTGTTGGCTCTGACGGCCAACGCTCAGACTCGGGAAGAATGGCGGGCCGTGGAGCATCGGACGGGGGCGACGAGGGAGAACGCCTGCCTACTGCTGGCCTTGGATCTCACCCCATCCGACCCGCCGAAGAAGCTGCAATCGACCCCTGCGGCTCCGGCCAAGGCTGTCAGGCGCGTTCCATGAGCACCCTGCCATTTAGGGCGGGGCGCATGTCAGGCCGTTAGCTATGCCTCGTGGGGGAGTCCGGCGTCTGTTTCAGGGTGTCTCGTGCGTTCCTGGATCAGTAGGCGCGACTTCCACGCGAGAACTGACACCGGCCGCAGCTTGAAGGTGGTGTATGACGCGCACAAAGTGCTGGAGGGTTGGATTGCCCCTTGGTCCGACCATACGCATCAGGCTCTTGACCGGAAGTTGCGTAGCAGTGCTCAACGCGTCGAACCCGACCGTGCCATTGATGCAATCGCGCATAAGGCTCCGAGCCTCGTCTAGCTCGCCGTCAAGCATGGCTTGAAGCGCCTCTTCAATCAGCGCGGCGCGAAACGCAGCATCGTGCCGCGCGCGTTCCGCGACAGTTTCACGAAAGCTGCGTGTAAGTGCCATGCTGTTGCTCCTTTCCTTTTCGCGCCTTGTAGTCCGCCCATCGCCGATGGGCTTCACCGATGTCCTTGGACTGTGTGCGTTTATCGCCTCCGCCCAGAAGCACGATCAACGTGACGCCATCCAACCCGAAGTAGACCCTATAGCCCGGCCCGTAATCGATCCTCGCTTCAAGGACCCCCTCGCCCACGGACTCGACATTTGGCCGAAGACCTCTTTCAAGCTTAAGAACTGCCCGGTCCACCCGCGCAGCCGCCCTCGCCTCCAAGCGCCAGAACCAAAGCCTGAAAGGCGATCGCCCCTCTGTGTCCAGGTATTCTAGGGCCTCCGGCATGAGCGTGTAGGTAACATATATGGCACCGAATTGCAAAGGGGACTTTACCCCTGTCAGCCGCCATCCAGCACGATCCGACGCACTGGCCGGCTGGCGCCCGGTATGCCGGTGACCAGTTCCGCCTTCCCCGCTCGGCCGCCGCAACCATCATTGCCCGGCAGTGAGGCCGGAGAGTGCGCCAGCATGGGATGACGGATGCCAGATTGTCAGGCTGGCGTCACCCGGCATCGGGCGCTTGTTACCTATGGTGTTACCAGACGGGGTGCCGCTTTGGTTGGATCGGCGTAACCCATTGAAAAGATGGCGCGCCCGGAGAGACTCGAACTCCCAACCCCCAGATCCGTAGTCTGGTGCTCTATCCAATTGAGCTACGGGCGCCTGCCAGGGCGCGGGATGTAGCGGACGGCCTGCCCCGCCACAAGGGGTCAGGCCGCGAGCTTGTCCAGTTCCCGCAATATGGACTCGCCCATCACGCTCGTGCCGACCTTCGCGGTGCCCGAGGCCATGATATCGGCGGTGCGCAGGCCGGAGGCCAGCACATTGGTGCAGGCACGCTCGATCAGCGCCGCGTCCTCCTCCATGCCAAACGAATAGCGCAGCAGCATGGCGAAGCTGAAGATCTGCGCCATCGGGTTGGCTATCCCGCGCCCGGCGATATCGGGCGCCGAACCGTGGATCGGCTCGTACAGCGCCAGCCGCTTGCCCGACGCATCGGTCGGCCCCAGCGTCGCTGAAGGTAGCATCCCGAGGCTGCCGGTCAGCATGGACGCCAGGTCGGACAGCAGGTCGCCGAAGATGTTGGACGTGACGATCACATCGAACTGGCGCGGATTGCGCACAAGTTGCATGGCGCAATTGTCGGCGTACATGTGCGCCAGCCCGACATCGGCATACTCGCGCTCGTGCAAGGCGGTGACGGTCTGGCGCCAGAACAGGCCCGACTGCATCACGTTGGCCTTCTCGACGCTGGTGACCTGCTTCTTGCGCTTGCGTGCCAGCTCGAACGCCACGCGGGCGACGCGCTCGATTTCACTTGTAGTGTAGCTCTCGGTGTCGAAGCCGCGCTTCTCGCCCGAGGGCAGGGTCTGGATGCCGCGCGGTTCGCCGAAATAGATGCCTCCGGTGCTCTCGCGCACGATCATGATATCGAGGCCGCGGATCACGTCGGGCTTCAGCGTCGATGCGTCGACCAGCGGGCCGAGCACGATCGCGGGGCGCAGATTGGCGAACAGGTCGAGTTCCTTGCGCAGCCGCAGGATTGCGAGTTCCGGGCGAAGCTGGAAGCCCAGCTTGTCCCATTTCGGTCCGCCCACCGCGCCGAACAGGATCGCGTCGGTTTCCCGCGCCTTCTGCATGGTCTCGTCGGTAATCGGCGTGCCACGCGCGTCGATCGAGGCACCCCCCACCAGGTCATCCGAGATGTCGAACGAGACCATGCGCCGGCGGTCCATCCAGTCGATGACGCGACGAACCTCGCGCATCACCTCCGGGCCAATGCCGTCGCCTGGCAGGATCAGCAGCTTCTTGTTGGCGGCCATGAATGCCTCTGTTCAGGCTTCGGTGGACGGAAGCCACGACTGCTGCTGGCGGCGGGTCGCCTCGAAGCTGTCGATCCTGGCTGCGTGCTGCAATGTCTGGCCGATGTCGTCCAGGCCGTTGAGCAACAGGTGTTTCCGGAACGGGTCGATGTCGAAGTGGATCTCCTCGCCGTTCGGTCGCACCACCACCTGGCGGTCGAGGTCCACCGTGAGACGCGCGTTGCCGCCGAGCTTCGCGTCGTCGATCAGCGCATCGCAGATCGCGCGCGGCAGGCGCACCGGCAGGACGCCGTTCTTGAAGCAGTTGTTGAAGAAGATGTCGGCGAAGTCCGGCGCGATCACGCATCGGATGCCGAAATCGAGCAGCGCCCAGGGTGCGTGTTCACGCGACGAGCCGCAGCCGAAGTTCTCGTGCGCGATTATGATTTGCGCTTTGCGGTACGGCTGCTGGTTCAGCACGAACTCGGGGCGTTCCTTGCCGTCGTTGTCATAGCGCAGTGTGTCGAACAGATGCACGCCAAGCCCGGAGCGCTTGATCGTCTTGAGGAAGCGCGCGGGGATGACCTTGTCCGTATCGATATTCGCCATCGGCAGCGGCGCTGCGATGCCTGTCAGTGTCGTGAAACTGTCCATTGCGTCAAACCCCCGCGTCATAGCGGGCCGAGCCCGCCAGCTCTACGTCGTCATGGCGGGCGAAGGCCCGCCATCCACGTCTTCTTAAGCCCGCTGTCTCAAAATCCATGGCGTGCGCGGTGGCTGGATCTACATCATGACCAACCGGCTGAATGGCACGCTGTACATCGGCGTCACCAACGACATCGCACGACGTGTCCACGAACACCGGACGGGCATCGGCGGCGAATTCACCAGCCGCTATGGACTGACGAGACTGGTCTACGTCGAATGGCGCGAGGACATCCGGACCGCGATCCAACGCGAGAAGAATATGAAAGACTGGCCGCGCGCCTGGAAGGCGAGGCTGATCGGTCGCACAAACCCTGAATGGCGGGATCTCTACGACGATCTGATTTGAGGCGGTGGTGCTTCGAAACGACGGAAAGACGTGGATGGCGGGCCTTCGCCCGCCATGACGACAAGGGCGGAGCCGGTGCCCAATATGACGACAGGGGTCCGCACTATGCCGGCCATGATCTCCGCCGCGTGGGGCCAGCGTCACACCAGCTGCCTCACGTCGGACAGCCGCCCGGTGACCGCGGCGGCCGCGGCCATCGCCGGCGACAGCAAGTGTGTCCGTCCACCCGGCCCCTGCCGTCCCTCGAAATTGCGGTTGGACGTGCTGGCGCAGCGCTGGCCGCGCGTCAGTTTGTCGGGATTCATCCCGAGGCACATCGAGCAGCACGGGTCGCGCCATTCGAAGCCGGCCTCCAGCAGGATACGGTCCAGCCCCTCCTGCTCCGCCTGCTGCTTCACCAGGCCCGAGCCCGGCACCACCAGCGCCTGCACGTTGGCCGCCACCTTGCGGCCCTTCGCCACCGTAGCGGCGGCGCGGATGTCCTCGATGCGGCCGTTCGTGCACGACCCGATGAACACCACATCCACCGGCACGTCCGCCAGCTTCTGGTGCGGCCGCAGGTCCATATAATCCAGCATCCGCTGCATCTGCGCACGCTTACCCTCGTCCGGCTCATCGGCGGGGTCCGGCACTTCGCCGGTGATCGGCACCACCGCGCCCGGATTGGTGCCCCACGTCACCATCGGCGCGATGTCCGCCGTATTCAGCAGCACCGTCGTGTCGTAATGCGCGCCGGCGTCGGACGGTAGCGTGCGCCAATATGCCACCGCCTGCTCGAACGCCTCACCCTTGGGTGAGAATTCGCGGCCTTTGATATACTCGAACGTCGTCTCGTCCGGCGCGATCAGCCCTGCTCGCGCACCCGCCTCGATCGTCATGTTGGACACCGTCATGCGCCCGGCCATGTCGAGCGCGCGGATCGCCTCGCCGGTGTATTCGATCACGTGCCCGGTGCCGCCGGCGGTGCCCAGCTTGCCGATGATCGCCAGCACGATGTCCTTCGCCGAACAGCCGAAGCCCAGGCTGCCGTCCACCTGCACCTTCATGTTCTTCGCCGGACGTTGCAGCAGCGTCTGCGTCGCCATCACGTGCTCGACCTCGGACGTGCCGATCCCGAACGCCAGCGCACCGAGCGCGCCATGCGTCGATGTGTGCGAGTCACCGCAGACGATCGTCGTGCCCGGCAGGCTGAGCCCAAGCTCGGGGCCGATGATATGAACGATCCCCTGTCGCACATCCAGGATCGGGATGTACGGAACACCGAACTCGACAACGTTCTTTTCCAGCGTCTCGACCTGGATGCGGCTGTCCTCTTCCTTGATATCGCCGGGAACGCGCGAGCCGACAGTCGGGATGTTGTGGTCGGCGACCGCGATCGTGCAGTCCGGACGGCGCACCTTGCGGCCGGCCAGGCGCAGCCCCTCGAACGCCTGCGGGCTGGTGACCTCGTGCACCAGATGGCGGTCGATATACAGGATGCACGTCCCGTCCGGGAGCTTCTCCACGACGTGGCTGTCCCAGATCTTGTCGAACAGCGTGCGCGGCTTCGCATCGGACATGGCGTCGTTTCCCCTTACTCGGCTGCGGTGGGCTCGTTCGCGGCCACCTGCGCCTCTGTTGCGCCGGAACCTGGGCTGGTGCGGGCGCGCTCGGCGATGCGCGCGCGCTTGCCCGACCGGCCGCGCAGGTAATACAGCTTCGCGCGCCGCACGTCGCCGCGACGGACCACGGCAATCTCGGCGATCAGCGGCGAGTAGAGTGGAAACACGCGCTCCACCCCTTCGCCATAGCTGATCTTGCGCACGGTGAAGTTGCTGTTGAGCCCCCGGTTGGAGCGCCCGATGCACACGCCCTCGAAGGCCTGGGTGCGGGTGCGTTCGCCCTCGACCACCTTCACCGCGACACGCACCGTGTCGCCGGGCACGAAGTCGGGCACCGCGCGGTTGGCGGTCAGGCGGGCGATCTGCTCGGCTTCGTAACGCTGAATGATGTTCATCGTTGTGGTCCCTTTGTGGCGAGTTCCTTACGGCGGCCCTGCCGGGCTGACAACCGGCGCCGCGCGAGTGGCTGATGTGTGGGTGTCCCACAGGTCCGGGCGACGCTCGCGCGTCACGCGTTCGGCCTCGGCCTGGCGCCATGCGGCGACCGCCGCGTGGTGGCCCGAAAGCAGCACGTCGGGGACGCGGCGGCCCTGCCATTCGGCCGGGCGCGTGAAGTGGGGGTATTCCAGGAGGTGGTGCGCGAACGACTCCTCGGTTGCGCTCTCGGCGGCCCCCATGACGCCGGGGAGCAGGCGCACCACGACATCCAGCAGGACGAGCGCCGGGAGTTCACCGCCGGACAGCACGTAGTCGCCGATGCTGATCTCCTCCATGCCGCGAGCCTCGACGACACGCTGATCGACACCTTCGTAACGACCGCAGAGCAGGATGACGCCTGGGCTGCCGGCGTAGCGGTGCACGTCCTGCTGCGTGA
>DATMND010000256.1:0-6051 GCA_035569235.1 Acetobacteraceae bacterium
GGATGATCCTGGGGAGGTTGACATGCGGCTTATCGAGAACGGCCCCAACGTGCTCTGCCGCATGTGCGGCGACGTGTGCAATCACTTCACCGGCCTATGCGATTTTCACCGCGAGACGGGTGCGATCGAGACCGGCGCGCCGTTTGTCAGCCGGGCCACTCTCACGGGTGACGATCGGGCTTATCTGGCGTGGCAGCGGGAGCGGACGGTAGAATCCCGGTAGCGGGGGCCGCGTTCACGCCGTGTTCCCGGTACTTGTTGTGAGCGACGGGGTAAGCCGTTGTCAACAACGGGTGCGCTGCCTCGTTAGCGCGCTCGGCAGCGATGGCGTGCGCCTCGTAGTTCGTCCATTTGACATAGAGATGCAGGCACCGGGGACATTCAACGGGGCCTGAAGGCGCAGACCATTCGTGGCCACAGCCTAAACATCGGAACTCGGCACGTTTCATGCGGGCGCGCGCTCGGCGGCGATGGCGGCGAAGGGTCGGCCGGTGGGTTCGTGGATGGCAGTGCCGCCGGAGAACGATTGCCAGCGCCGGATTGCCACGTCGGTGTACTGCGGCGCCACCTCAATCGCTACGCACGCGCGGCCGGTCTGCTCGCACGCAATGATGGTCGTGCCACTGCCGGCGTAGGGATCTAGGATCGTCTTCGCGTCCGGTGTGAATTCCAGGCACCAGGAAACCAACTGCACGGGCTTTTGTGTTGGATGCCCGGTCGTATGCACGCCATGCCCGAAGCTAAACGACTTGGCAGGGCGATCGAAATTCGTCCATGCCAACTCGCAGTCTGCTCCGGTTTCGATCGAGTTCGTCTTTTCCCAGACCAACCAGCATCGCGATGAAGGCACTCGAAAGTAGTTGCCGCCCCATACAATCGCCTTCGGAAAGGCGAACAGCGCGGCCATCGTCTCATCTGACGGTGCTACGTCCCATGCGCGAAAGTCGGCGTACTTCTTTGCTGCACCCCATGTCCCGCCGTGCATAAGGTCGCCAATGCCATACGGCGGATCGGTCACGCATGCGTCCACGCCCGCCAGCGTCGGCAGCACGTCCCGGCAGTCGGCCGCGTACAGGCGATGCCGCCCCATGATCCACACATCGCCCAACCGCGACACCGCGACCGCCTGCACAGCCGGCGCATCGTCCGGGTCGGTGTTGCCCGCGTCGGGGCCAAGGAGGCGGCCGATCTCGGGCAACGCGAACCCTGTCATCTCCATGTCAATGCCGCCGAGCTCGCCAAGCTCCAGGAAGCCGAGCCGCAGCAGATCCTGGTCCCACGTCGAACGGCGCGCCGACTCGTTGTCGGCCATGATGTACGCCAGCTTCTGCGCATCGCTCAGGCCGGCAATCGTCAGGGTCGGCACCTCGATCAGCCCCATCTGCTTCGCGGCCATGACGCGGCCATGCCCAGCCAGAATGCCGCGGTTCTCGTCCATCAGAACCGGGTCGGTCCATTTGAACTCGCGCACGAGCTTTTCGAGCAGGTTCACCTGATCCGGCGCGTGCTGCATCGGGTTGCGCGGATCGGGCACCAGGTCGGCAACGCGCGTCAGTTTGTAGGGGCGCAGCTTGACGAGTGAGTCACCGTACGGCGTCTGCGCACCGGACGGCGCGGCTTTCGGCTTATTGGGAACGCCACGAACACGCCCGCCAGTCTTGACCCGTCGCGTTGCGGTTGCGGCTGCGGACATGCGCGCTAGACTCCGGTGCGGCGGAAGGGAGAGGCGGGATGCACGTTCAGCCAATGCTGTTCGACGCGGCCGATGTACCGGAAATGGCGGTCCCCGTCGCCGAGCATTCGCAGGAGTGGCGCGACGCCCAACTGCTGCAACTGGTCGAAGGTGTCCGATTCGATCCGCAACGCCTCGCGGCGTATGTCGCCGGTGCGCCAGACGGGTGCGAGTTCCTGGATTATGTGATCGAACGGCTAGGCGGACGGTCGCAATAACGGCCCGGAAACCGGCCTCGCGCGCGTGCGGGCGGGCGCGACTGGCCAAGTATTCGCCGGAGCGCGCCCCGACGCCCGATCAGGCGACGCGCAATGTGCGATCGTAGCGTGCGGGATTTGACACGCGCGGCGTACTTAGTACTTACGCATTCAAATAGCGCGCACTTGAATCGCCAGGGCGTGCATGGCTGTATCTTGTAGTCGTGGTCAAGGACGCATGGCCGAGCGTCGTTTGCACGACGTGCACGGGAGCACCGCGATCGAGTGCATGCGAACAGTGCGAGTGCCGCAAGTAATGCGCTGAAACAGCGGGCGACAATTTGGCACGCCGCGCCGCCGCCTTGACGATCCGGTGCACCATCGACGGGTCGAAGTGGCCGCCCGTTCTTGGGCGAAACACGGCGTCATCCGGCCCAAACCGGCCACGAAGCGCCGAAATTCGGTCCCAAAGCTGCGCCGGAAGTAGAATTATGCGCGTCTTCCCGCCCTTGCCGAACACGGTCATCTGGCCGCCGTCGTCGCGTGGGATCAGGTCGCGCCAGCAGAGTCCACACGCCTCGCTGATACGAAGGCCGGCTCCGTAGATCGTGCGCAGCAGCGCGGCGTATCGCGGGTTGCGCTCCATCGAGAGTAGACGCTGGGTTTCCCATTCGGTCAGGATTCGCTCTGCCAGCGTGTCCTTGATCGCGGGTAGCTGCACCGGCGCCCCAACGTCGAACGCCAGATAGCCGAGCCGGTGAGCCATCGCGATCAGGGATTTAACGGCGGAGAGACGTCGACCAACGGTAGCCGGTGCCATGTGCACCAGGCTCGCGCCGAAGTCCTGAACGTCGCCAAGCGTGACGACTCGCAAAGGTTTGACCACGAAGCGCATGAACGCCTGAATGTCAGACGCATAGGCGGTGCGGGTGTTGGCCGAGCGATAGTTGCGGAGCCACAGCGTCACCATGTCGGCGTCTGATGTCGCCTGGGGGGCGATCTGGACGGACGGAATAGAGGCGGAAAGTAGAGCCTGCGAATGCAATATAATCGGCCTTATCTGGACGGTATGGACGCTGATTCGGGCACCCCGCCATAAGGCGCGGTAAGCAAATCCGGCGGCGGACGGGTCGCCTGGAGGAGCCGATCCGAGGGCCGTCCAAGCGAGACCGCCGCCCTGCCGACGCACGCAGGGCGAGTGACACGCGCCGGCAGAACTGGATGGATGGGCGTAAACGACCGTTTGGAGATGATCCCAATGCCAGATGACGCCGCCGATCGCCTACGAACATCCCTACTGACCCTGCTCGACCAAGTTGATTACACCACCGGAGCCTGCCGGCCGAATGAGATGGTCGGCGCAGTCTTGCCGAAAGAGGTCATCGAGATGTGCCACAAGACGCTGGCAGAGACGCAGCGGTAATCCGATTGAAGGAGTGGCCGATATGTCAAATGACAAGCAAGAAGCCGACACGCCAACGATTGCGAGCCTGATTGCCTACGCCAAGGCGCATCCAGTCCAGACCGATGCAGCAGTCGAGAAGCGGCGAGATGAGGCTTGGCGACGCGCGGAAAGGTTCGCCGATATGATCGGTGGAACTGACGGGTGAGGTAACAGGATACTTCGTTGGCACGCCTGCAAACGCTCGTTTGAGCGGGCATCGTGCGTCTGTATTCTTGCCGCTAAGCAGCTTCGGCCACAACCTCGCGGCCAAACATGCGCATCAGCAGCTCGCCGCGTGCCTTGCCTGAGAGCCCGGAGAGGCTTTGCCAGTGCTTGCGTGGCGCGCCCGGGTCGGGGAACGCGGCCGAGCCCGGATCGTCCACGATGCGCCGCGGTGAGGTCCGGCCGATCAGCTCCTCGATCACGCCGGCATCAAGGGGCGTCGGCCTGGCGGTCGTCTCACCGATCAGCCCGGCAATGCCGCGCACGCGATAAATCCGGCGCCATTGATCGCTGGCGAGGTTCAGGGACAGGAACAGATAGCTCGGGAACATCGGCCCGATGTGGCCGTGGCCGATCTCGCGCTGGAACCGGCGATCGAGGTGGAGCGGCAGGTAAACCGTGAAACCGAGCTCCACCAAGTGCAGCTCGGCGCGGAACTCGCCACCCGGGTGCGTCCAGGCGCAGAACCAGCGTGGTCCACTACGCGAGCCGCACGACATGGGGGCGATAGCGGAGGCAGCCCCGTGATCGTGCGGCGGTCGGTATGGGCCCGCGCTCATTGCGGAGTCAAGTAGAACCGCCCGGAAACGATCGGGGCGGACGCGAGTCCGGTCGCGGTGATCTGAGCCATCGCGGCCTCGGCACGACGTTGCGGCTGGGCCACGGTGTCGGGTGTCCGGAGGCGGTCGCGCACCGTAGCACGGCGCGGGCGGCGGACCTAGCGCGGTGTGGTGGACGCGAACAGCGGGAGCGGCTCGTGCGTCTTACACCAATCGAGGTCGGACGCCTGGGGCACGGCGCAGAGCCGGCACAACGCGCGGTCGCAGGTCTTCCCCTTGCCGACCGGGTAATCGCACAGCAGGGTCGATGGCCGGCCGCACAGGGCGCATGGCTTCGACTTGTGCCGGCCACCGCACACAATGGCCGTGCCGCCGCCCGGTAGCCTGATCCACTGGCAGCACGCCACTACCAGAAGCTCCCCACGTCCCGCTCGCGCTCGCGCTCCAGCGCCCGGACGTAGCGCAGCAGCAGCCGCATCGATGCCCGGTCCAGAAGGATCACGGCCGGCGCCTCGGACGCCATCACCGCAGCCTCGATCTCGCCCAGGCCATCCGGCGGCACGGCGACCACGCGGCGCTCAGTGTCAGGCATGGCGGCATTCCTCGCAGTCGCCGCCGCATTCAGGATAGGCACACACCGCACCTCGGCGCTTGTGATCGATCGCGCTCGCGACGACGAGGCATCGGGCGCAGTTGACCGGCTTGGGATCGTTTAATCCAACCCATAGATGGCCGGGCGGCCAGAACATCGGCTGGCGCGCATCGAAGCGGCACAGCACGCGACCATGGTTGAGGATGTGCACCACGATCTCTCCGGCATCCGGGCCGTCCCTGGGGCGTGTGGCGCACGCCGGATCAGGCGTTGGGGTGCTCATCCGGACGGCCAGCGAGCCGACGCGCGGAGAAGACGATCGTCCGGGCCGCGCGTGATGACGACCAGAATACCGTCGTGCGCGGGCAGGAACGGGGCGAACACCTGGACGGTCGACGCCGGGGTGTCTGGCGGTTGCGCGGAGTCGGGGGGCGGTAGCAGATTCGCTTCGTTCAATTCGGGTGCCTCCACGCACTCGGTTTGGACGGGGGTCGGTGCGGTTTACGCGGCTGCACCGACCCTGCCAGCATAGACGCGCGGTGCCGCTCCGCAATTCCCCATTTGGCACGGACTTTGCGGGCTCCCTCTCCGGGAGCAGCGGGGGTCAGCCGCGCGCTTGCGCGGCGTAGGGGGCGGCAAGCCCCCTAGTCCAGCGACGACGCGTGCGCGTGCGCACTCCGCTCTCTTTCTTTCTTGCTTCTGACTGGAAGTTTGCCAATCGCAGGTATTAGGGTGTTACCCGGCATTGGTATTAGATACGCGCCGCGCGTAGCTACCCGCGCGCTCCGGCGCTCACTTCAGCGGCGCGACCGATCAAGTGTTTCTGTTACGAGATATCCACAGGACGCTTTTGGAAAGAATACGCGCTGATCGATGCCAAAAAGCTATCGGCGATGCGTGGCGCCGGAATCCGATCGCCCGCCATTTGGCGGGTCGCCGGCTCAGCTATGCGCTACTCAGGCGGGCAGCGGATCGTCGTCTTTCCACTGCCGCAGCGGCGACGTGTTGGCCCAGCCGGTCGGACGCGGGTGCAAACCGAACCGCGGACGCCAGTAGTCCCAGGCGCGCGCAATGCGGCGCATGACGGACAGCGCCAGCGCCGCCGGATCATTCGCCGGGACGACTTCCGGCGCATCTTCCCCGGGCACTTCGTCTGGCATCTGGAGCGTGTAGGCATTCGGCCCGTTGACGATCATCCTGCCGTCGCGGACGCGGGTGGGTTGCGGACAGATCAGGCCATGGTCGACCATCCACCGCACGCAGCGTTGCGCCGTTGCCGGCCAGCACCCCAGCAGCCACCGCGC
>DATMND010000257.1:0-11692 GCA_035569235.1 Acetobacteraceae bacterium
CCTGATCACTGGCCACTGATCACCGATCGCTGCTACCTAGCGCCATGTTCGATTTCGCCTGGTCCGAAATTGCCTTGATCGCAGCCGTCGCGCTGATCGCGATCGGGCCCAAGGACATGCCGGCGGCGATCCGCGGCATCACCAACATGATCAAGAAGGCGCGCCGCATGGCCGCCGAGTTCCAGACCCACGTCGACGAGATGGTGCGCGACGCGAACCTCGACGAGGTGCGCAACCAGTTCAACGAGATCCGCAATTTCGACGTGAAGGGCCAGATCGAGCGCGCGGTGGATGCGGATGGCTTGCTGCGCAGCACCTTCGCCACCAATCCTTTGGACCCGACGCTTCCGGCTTCCGCATCCCCGATGAAGGAGGTCGACGTCAGCGACTTCCAGTTCGACAATCCCGCGGAGGGGCCGGCCGTCGCCGGTCCTGGCGTCGAGCCCGGATCCATTTCGGTGCTGGAGGCAGAGCGAGCGGCAGAGATCGCAATCGAGGCCACGCCTGTCCCGGCACCGCCACAGGCGCCGGCGTTCATTCCGCCGAACATGACGCCGCCGCCTGGGTCGTGCACCGCGGGACACCACTCGCAGCAGACGGCCGCCGAACCGGAGCCGCCGGCTTTCATTCCGCCAGAGGTCGTGCTGCAACGCCGATCGCGCCCCTCCGCCTGAGACGACTGACGGCGCACCGCTGAAAGCTGACCATGTCCACGACCGAAGAAAAAGACGATCCGATCCACGACAAGCCGATGCCCCTGCTCGAACATCTGGTCGAGCTGCGCCGTCGCGTGATGTGGTCGGTCGCCGCATTTTTCTTGTGCTTCATCGTCTGCTACCACTTCTCGTCCCAGATCTACGGCTTCCTTGCCCAGCCTCTGGTGGACATCCTGGAAAAGCAGTCGGGCACGCCACGCCGGCTGATTTTCACCCAGCTCTATGAGGTGTTCTTCACCTATCTTCGTGTGGCGTTCTTCGGCGCTGCCTTCGTATCGTTCCCGGTAGTTGCGTCGCAGATCTGGCTGTTCGTGGCGCCGGGCCTGTATCGCAGCGAGAAACGCGCGATGCTGCCGTTCCTTGCGGCGACGCCGGTGCTGTTCCTGCTCGGCGCCGCGCTGGCGTACTACTTCGTCTTCCCGTTCGCCTGGCGGTTCTTCATCAGTTTCGAGAGCCCGGCCACCAGCAGCGTGCCGATCCAGCTCGAGGCGAAGGTCAGCGAATACCTGGACCTGGTGATGAAGCTGATCTTCGCCTTCGGCATCACGTTTGAGCTTCCGGTGCTGCTGACCTTGCTGGCCAAGGTCGGCATCGTCTCGTCGGCAGGGCTGAGGAAATTTCGCCGCTATGCCTATGTCGGCATGTTCGTAGTCGCTGCGATTCTCGCGCCGCCCGACGTGATCACGCAGACCGGTTTGGCGATACCGCTGATCGCGCTTTACGAGATTTCCATCATTGCGGCGAAGATGGTGGAGCCGAAGCCGGTGGAGGTGTAGTCCGCGCGTTGTGGCCGGGCTCCTAAGCCGCCGCCCTGGCGTCCTCCAGGATCATGTTCGACGCCTTCTCCCCGATCATGATCGTCGGCGCGTTCGTGTTGCCCGCGATGATGGACGGCATGATCGACGCATCGGCCACCCGCAACCGCTCGACGCCGTAAACGCGCAGCCGCGGATCCACCACGGCGTCAGCCTCCCTGCCCATGCGGCAACTGCCGACCGGGTGGTGATTGGATACGCCATTCGAGCGCACGACATCGGCCAGCTCGGCATCGGTGGCGAACCGGGCGCCCGGCGCAATTTCTTCCACCACATAGGGCGCGAGCGCCGCCAGTGCGGCGATCCTGCGGCAGATGCGGATGCCGAAGATCAGTGCCTGCATGTCGTAGTCCGACTTGAGGAAATTGAAGCGGATCTCCGGCGGCGCGAGCGGGTCGGGGGTTTTCACCCGCACCGTGCCGCGGCCTTCGGGACGCAGGTGCACCGGGCTCAGCGTTATGCCGGGGAACGGATGTGGATGAATGCCATCCCGGTTGCGCTCCGCCGTGCTCCAGGCCGACATGTTGATCTGGATGTCCGGCCGCTCCAGTCGCGGATCGCTGCGCAGGAATGCACCGGCAAACAGGCCGGTGGTCGACATCAGGCCGCGGCGACCGAGAGCATACTGCACCCCCGCGACCAGCCGTCTGGGAAGGCTGCGCGCCAGGTCGTTCAGCGTGACAGGCTGCGACAGACGATAGGTGCTGTAGGTGTTGAAGTGGTCGTGCAGGTTGGCGCCCACGCCCGGCATATCGCGCACCACCGCGATGCCGGTTTCGCTCAGAAGTTCGGCAGGGCCGAGGCCCGAATGCTGTAGCAGATGCGGCGAGCCATAGGTGCCGCCGGAGACGATCACCTCGCCGCGAACGCGTGCAGTCTGCAAACCCCGTGACGTGCGATACTCCACACCGACCGCGCGGCCGTTCTCGATCAGCACGCGCGTGGTGTGCGCCTCGGTGACAACCGTCAGGTTCCGCCGCGCACGCGCGGGTCGCAGATACGCGGCGGCCGCACTCCAGCGGCGCTTGTTGTTGGTCGTTGTCTGATAATAGCCGGCGCCCTCCTTCTGCGCGCCGTTGAAGTCGGGCGTGCGCGGAATGCCGGCCTGGATGGTTGCTTCCAGCATCGCCTTGCCGAGCGGCCAGATGTGCGGCGGATCGGATACTCGCAACGGGCCGCCGACGCCGTGGAAATCGTCCCCGCCGCGTTCGTTGTCCTCGGCCTTCTTGAAGAACGGCAGCACAGAATCCCAGTCCCAGCCTTCGCAGCCGCGCTGGCGCCAGTGGTCATAGTCCGCGGGATCGCCGCGCATGTACACCATACCGTTGATCGAGCTTGTGCCGCCCAGAACCTTGCCGCGCGGCAGATATAGCGTGCGCCCCTTCAGTTCCGTCTCCGGCGCGCTATCGAACATCCAGTTGATGCGCGGATTGGCATACGCCTTGGTGTAGCCGATAGGAATGTGGATCCGGGGATTGCTGTCCCTGATGCCGGCTTCCAGCAGCAGCACGCGATAGCGCCCGGATTCCGAAAGGCGCGACGCCACGACACAGCCGGCCGAGCCGGCGCCGGTCACGATGTAGTCGTAGGTTGCGTCCTCGTTCACGCAGTCATCGCCTCCTTCACACCCAGTTCCTCGGCCATGCGATCGCGCATGATGAATTTCTGCATCTTGCCGGTCACCGTCATCGGGAACTCGTCGACAAAGCGAATGTGGCGAGGGATCTTGTAATGCGCGATCTGCTCGCGGCAGAACTCTCTCACGTCCTCCGCGGTCAGCGTCTCGCCCGCGCGCAGCTTGACCCAGGCGCACAGCTCCTCGCCATAGCGTTCGTCCGGGATGCCGAACACCTGCACATCCTGAATCTTTGGATGATGGTACAGGAACTCCTCGATCTCGCGCGGATACACATTCTCGCCGCCGCGGATCACCATGTCCTTGATACGGCCGACGATCTTGCAGTAGCCCTCGGCATCCATCGTGGCCAGGTCGCCGGTGTGCATCCAGCGCGCGGCATCGATCGCTTGCGCCGTGCGTTCGGCGTCGTCCCAGTAGCCCAGCATCACCGAATAGCCGCGAGTGCAGAACTCACCCGAAACGCCGCGCGGCACGATGTGGCCCTCGGCGTCGATGACCTTCACCTCGATATGCGGCTGCACGCGTCCGACGGTACTCACGCGTCGTTCCACCGGATCATCGGTCGTGGTCTGGGTGCTCACTGGGCTGGTCTCGGTCATGCCGTAGGCGATGGTGATCTCGCTCAGATGCATCTCTCGGATACAGCGACGCATCACCTCGATCGGACAGGGCGCGCCGGCCATGATGCCGGTGCGCAGGCTGGTCAGATCGAATTTGCCGAACTCCGGATGCTCAAGCTGCGCGATGAACATGGTCGGCACGCCATGCAATCCGGTGCAGTGCTCCTCGGCCACGGTCTGCAATGTCGTCAGCGGATCGAAACCTTCGCCGGGATAGACCATGGCCGAGCCATGTGTGGTGCAGGCGAGGTTGCCCAGCACCATGCCGAAGCAATGATACAGCGGAACCGGGATGCACAGCCTGTCCTCCGGCGTCAGCTTCATCGCCTCGCCGATGAAGTAGCCGTTGTTGAGGATGCCGTGGTGCGTCAGCGTCGCCCCTTTGGGCGCGCCTGTCGTTCCCGAGGTGAACTGGATATTGATCGCATCATCGAACTGCAAGCTTGACTCCAGCTCTGCAAGTTGTGCACGATGTGATTTCGCCGCCATCGCGTAGATGCTTTCGAATGGGATCGTTCCCGGCGCGGGCGTGTCGCCGATCTGGATCACCATCCGCAGTGCTGGCAGCTTCCCCGCGTTCAGCCGGCCAGGCTGCGCCGACCGCAGCTCCGGCGCCAGTGTGTTGATCATCCCGACATAGTCGGAGGTCTTGAACGAGGTCGCGGTGATCAGTGCCCGACAGCCCACCTTATTCAGCGCGTATTCGACCTCGGCCAGCCGATAGGCCGGGTTGATGTTGACCAGGATCAGCCCCGCCTTGGCGGTGGCGAACTGCGTCACCACCCATTCGGCATTGTTTGGCGACCAGATCCCGATGCGCTCGCCTGGTTGCAGTCCAAGCCCGATCAGTCCGGCGGCGAACGCATCGACCTTCTCGCCAAGCTCGCGATAGCTCCAGCGTATGCCCTGCTGGCGCACCACAAGCGCGGGCCGGTCACCCCAGCGCGCAACGGTCCGGTCGAAATTGCGGCCGATCGTCTCGCCGATCAGCGTCACGCTGCTGGCGCCGTGCACGTAGCTCAACGCGGGCTCGGTCATGGACGTGCTCCCATGCATTATTGTCGGGCTGATATTGTGCCGGTCCGCGCCCACATGGCCAGAGCCGGCGCGCAGGGGTAGGGTGCCGTGACCGTTCAGAGGAGAGCCAAGCATGGACGACATCGTCATCGTCTCCGCTGCCCGTACGCCGGTGGGCAGCTTCAGCGGCGCGTTGGGTACGCTGTCGGCGCATGCGCTGGGCGCGATCGCGCTGCAGGCGGCCTTCGAGCGTGCCGGTGTCGAGGGCGGCGACGTGGACGAGGTGATCCTGGGCCAGGTGCTGGCTGCCGGCGAGGGTCAGAATCCCGCCCGCCAAGCCGCGCGCGCCGCGGGATTGGCGGATTCCAAGACCGCATTCGGCATCAATCAGGTCTGCGGGTCCGGCCTGCGTGCCGTGGCCCTCGCCGCGCAGCAGATCCGCACCGGGGAAAGCGCGATTGTCGCGGCCGGCGGGATGGAGAGCATGAGCCTGTCGCAGCATTCCGCGTATCTGCGGGCGGGGCAGAAGATGGGCGGGCTCGAGTTCATCGACACGATGCTGAAGGACGGGCT
This sequence comes from Acetobacteraceae bacterium, assembly GCA_035569235.1. Classification (GTDB taxonomy): domain Bacteria; phylum Pseudomonadota; class Alphaproteobacteria; order Acetobacterales; family Acetobacteraceae; genus JAMXLO01. The sequence goes on from DATMND010000257.1 coordinate 5,381, forward strand.
GTGGGACGCGTTCCACGGCTACCACATGGGCAACACCGCCGAGAATGTCGCCACCAAGTATCAGATCACGCGCGAGCAGCAGGACCAGTTCGCGCTGGGTTCGCAGCAGAAGGCGAGCGCGGCGCAGAAGGCCGGCCGTTTCAAGGACGAGATCGTGCCGGTGACGGTGAAGACCCGTCGTGGCGAGACGGTGGTAAGCGACGACGAGTATATTCGGCACGACGCGAGCATCGAAACGATGGCGAAGCTGCGCCCCGCCTTCAGTAAGGACGGCACGGTCACGGCTGCCAATGCGTCCGGCATCAACGACGGCGCGGCGGCGCTGGTGCTGATGAGCGCGGCCGAGGCGGCGAAGCGTGGGCTGACGCCGCTGGCGCGGATTGCGGCCTTCGCCACGGCGGGGGTCGATCCGGCGGTGATGGGCACCGGCCCGATCCCGTCCACGCGCAAGGCGCTGGCCCGCGCCGGATGGAAGGTTGACGACCTGGACCTGATCGAGGCGAACGAGGCGTTCGCGGCGCAGGCGCTGGCGGTGAACAAGGACCTTGGCTGGGATACCGACAAGGTCAACGTGAACGGCGGCGCGATCGCCATCGGTCACCCGATCGGTGCATCTGGCGCGCGCGTGCTGATCACGCTCCTGCACGAGATGCAGAAGCGCGATGCGAAGAAGGGGCTGGCGACGCTCTGCATCGGCGGCGGCATGGGTGTGGCCATGTGCGTCGAGCGATAAGAATTCACCACAGAGACACGAAGACACGAAGATGACCTTCGTGCCTTCGTGTCTTTGTGGTGACCCTTACTGCTCTTTCCGCCGCAGATAGTGCCGGTGCGCCTTGGCGCGGTTGCCGCAGGCGCTCATCGAGCACCAGCGCCGGTTGCCACTCTTGCTGTTGTCGAGGAACAGCCACCCGCATTCCGGATTGGCGCATTGCCGGACGCGCTGAAGTTGCGTCCCGACCAGCAGGTCCGCGGCCGACCATAGCGTCGGGGCCAGCAATGCGCCGACCGATAGCTCAGGCGTGCCGATGTCCCATCCGCCGAGGCGCAGACGCTGCCGCGGCGGCGCCGTGGCGAGCGCAGCATTTAGCGCGGCCATGTCCCCCTCGGATGGCGGGCGGCCACTCGTCGTGGCGGCGAAGCAACGAAAGATCGCCTCGCGCAGGTTGGTCGCCTCCCCGAAGCTGACGGCGGCTTCATCCGGCCGTTCGCGCCAGCAGGTGGTGACGCGGTCGATCAGCAACGGGGGCAAACGCTCCGTTGCCGCTGCCCACTTCAGCAGGTCATCAGGGCCGTTCAACTGCTCGGTCGGCGTCACGGTGCCCCGCGAATAGCGGGTGTTCGCGTAGGCCAGACAAAGATCATCATCTGGCGCGGGGACGGTCTCGTCCGGAAATCGGTTCGTCATGGCATCTGATACCTAACCGGCAAGGGGGTTGACAACGGGAGTAGCCTTTGCTCTCTTATAACTGTCATGATGGTTAGAGGAGGAGCCCATGTTCGCCCACGTGTCCATCGGCGCCCGCGACATCGCCCGCGCCCGACGCTTCTACGACGCGGCGCTCAAGCCGCTCGGCTATACCTGCCTTAGTTCCGGCGAAGACTCGCTGGGTTATGGCGCCAAGGCGCCGAAATTCTGGGTCAGCGCCACATCGCATCCGGTGCCCGCGGATGACAGATCCGGTCTGCACATCTGCTTCACGGCGCCGGACCGCGCGGCGGTGGATGATTTCCACAAGGCCGCTCTTAAGGCCGGCGGCCGCGACAACGGCAAGCCCGGACTGCGCCCGGATTACGGCTCGACCTACTATGCCGCGTTCGCAGTCGATCCTGATGGCTACCGGATCGAGGCCTGGTGCGGCAGTCAATCCTGATCATACGACCGCTATCGGTTTCTCCCACGAGTGCTAGGATCATCTGGTTCAAGCAGTCTGCAGGGAGGAACCGATGGCACGGGTCGCATTGGTAACGGGTGGAACACGCGGGATCGGCGCGTCCATCAGCACGACGCTGAAGCAGGAAGGCCGAACTGTTGTCGCCGCTTTTGCCGGCAACGAAAAGGCGGCAGCCGCATTCCGCGAGGAGACCGGGATCCGGGTTGCCCAATTCGACGTCTCCAGCTTCGAAGCCTGCCAAAAGGCTTTGGCGCAGATCACCGCCGACGTGGGGCCCATCGAAATCCTGGTGAACAATGCCGGCATCACCCGCGACGGCACGCTGGCGCGGATGAACCGCGAGATGTGGGACGCGGTGATCGATACCAACCTCGGGTCCTGCTACAACTTGTGCAAATTAACGTTCGACGGGATGCGCGCCGCGAAATTCGGCCGCATTGTCAATATCGGCAGCGTCAACGGACAGGCCGGTCAGTATGGCCAGGTGAACTACGCCGCGGCGAAGTCGGGCATCCATGGCTTCACCAAGGCGCTGGCACAGGAAGGCGCCCGCTTCGGCATCACCGTGAACGCGATCGCGCCGGGCTATATCGATACCGACATGGTGCGTGCCGTGCCGGCGGAGGTACTCGAGAAGATTGTCGCGCGCATTCCGGTCGGCCGCCTGGGCCATGCGCCGGAGATTGCCCGCGGCGTGGCTTTCCTTACGTCCGACGACGCCGGGTACATCACCGGTTCGACGCTCTCCATCAACGGCGGGCAGCACATGTACTGAACCGCCTGACACTTCCTACCTGCTCCTACCTGCCGGGTTCGGGGGCATCATTCCGCACATCTGGAGGACCCGCCGATGAATGCTCCACGCAACACCCGGTATCGCACCATCGAGACCCACAGGATCGCTGGCTCGCTCGGCGCCGAGGTGGAGGGTGTCGATTTGTCGGAGGACCTGCCCGACGATGTGCTGGCGGAAGTGCGCGCCGCGCTGCTCGATAACTGCGTGATCTTTTTCCGCAACCAGAAGATCACGCCCGAGCAGCAGCTTCGTTTCGCGCGTCGCTGGGGCGAGATCCATCTGCACCCGTTCATGGAAGGAATGGCCGACTATCCGGAGATCCTGGAGATCATCAAGACGCCGCAGGACAAGAAGAACTTTGGTGGTTCCTGGCACACCGACCAGATGTTCTCGCCGCAGCCGGCGATGGGAACGATTTTGTATGCGCTGGAAGTGCCATCGGCTGGCGGCGATACGATGTTCACCAACCAGTACCTCGCCTACGAGAGCCTGTCGGATGGCATGAAGCAGGTGGTCGGGCAGCTCAAGACGGTCTGCGTCGGCGACAACTTCAAGCAGCATGGTGGCCAGTCGCGCGCGCAGCGCTACGACCGGCAGATGGCGCACATGAAGGTGAAGGACCCCGGCAATGTGCAAACGACGTCGGTGCATCCGCTCATGCGCACGCATCCCGAGACCGGGCGTGCGCAAGGTGCTGTACATCGGCGGCCATGTGCAGCGTTTTGATGGCATGACCGACGAGGAGAGCGAGCCGCTGATCGACTACCTGAAGAAGCACTCGACGCGGCCGGAGTTCACCTGCCGGTTCCGCTGGGAGAGCGGTTCGCTGGCATTCTGGGACAACCGCTGCACGCAGCACTTCGCGATCAACGACTACCCGGCGGAGACGCGGATCATGCGCAGGATCACGGTGTGTGGCGATACGCCTTTCTGATTGGACCCGCCGTCGCGACAAGGAAGCCCCTCGTGGGCGAGCTTCGTCGGCATGACGGGGTGGGCGGCCGGTGGCCTCAAGCAAAACGCCGCTCCGTCAGGGCATATTCCACCTCCGCCGTGTAGAACGCCTGATCCTTCCCCAGCAGCGAGCTGAACAGGGTGAAGTGCTCGACTGGCACCGGCTCTGCCCGAAACAGGTTGTGCGCCTGCACGAACCCCGCGAGCCTCGTCTCCGCCGTCCCATCCAGCCGCGCCAGGGTCAGATGCGGTTGGAACCGCCGCCGCTCCGGCTCCAGGCCGCAGCGCTGCAATGCCGTCTCGATCTTGCTCTGCAAGTGGTCGAGCTGCGGGTTGCGCTCCACGCCGACCCAGAGGGTATTGTTGCGTCCGCCCTTGGCGAAGGTGCCGACCCCGGCAAGGCTGAGCGAGAAGCCGCGCACCTTCAATGCGGCCAGCGCATGGTCGATCTCTTCGGCCAGATAGCGCGGCGCCTCGCCGATGAAGCGCAGCGTGATGTGGTAATTCTCCTCGGGCACCCAGCGCGCACCGGGAATGCCGGCGTGCGACAGCATTGCCACGCGCCGGCGCAGTTCCCAGGGTAGCTCGATACCGACGAACAGCCTCATGCCGGCGGGACCTCCGCGAGCAGCTTCTCCACCAGGGGCAGCAGCCGACCGACGATCAGCTTGACGCCGTCGGGATTGGGATGCAGGCGATCCGGTTGGTTCAGCGCCGGAACTGCCGCCACGTCCTGCAGGAAGAACGGGTCGTACAGCATCCCCGGACGCTGCCCCAGCCGATCGAACACCACCCGGAAGGCCTGTGCGTAATCGTGCCCCAGATTGGGCAATGCGAACATTCCGGTCAGCAGCACCGGGATATGCTTGGCGGCCAGCTTGCCCAGGATGGCCGTCAGGTTCGCCTCCGTATCGGCCGGATCGACCCCACGCAGCCCGTCATTCGCCCCCAGTTCGACGATCGCCGCGTCCGCGCCATCACCGAGCGCCCAGTCGAGCCGTGCCAGTCCTCCGGCCGTGGTGTCGCCCGATACGGCGGCGTCGATGATCCGCACGTCATGGCCGCGCGCATTCAAGGCTGCTGCGAGTTGCGTCTCGAAGCCATCGGCATGAGGCAGGCCGAAGCCGGCCGACAGCGAATCGCCCAGCACCAGCAGCCGCACCGGATCGGCTTGCGCGCGTCCCATGGCTGCCAGCGTGACCAGACCCAGCACGATCACGGCTTTCCGCCACCGGTCGCGGACGCCATATGCTGCCGCCATGGATGCCATCCCGCCGTCTCCGGTTCGCGCCACCGCAGCAATGCCGCTGGTCCAGGTCAGGAACCTGCGCCTGACGGTGCCTTCCGCGGCCGGGCCGGTCAACATCCTGCGGGGCATCGATCTTGACGTCGAAGCGGGCGAGGCCGTCGGCATCGTGGGGCCCTCCGGGTCCGGCAAGACCAGCCTTCTGATGGTGCTGGCCGGCCTGGAGCGGGTCAGTGCGGGAACGATCGTGCTGGCCGGTCAGCCGGTTACCGCGATGGACGAGGACGCGCTCGCTCGCCTGCGTCGGGAGACGATAGGGATCGTGTTCCAGGCTTTCCATCTGATTCCGACGATGACCGCGCTGGAAAATGTGGCGGTGCCGCTGGAACTGGCCGGCGCGCGGGATGCGATGGCCCGGGCAACGCAGGCGCTCGGCGCGGTCGGGCTGGCGCATCGGTTGACACATCTGCCCGGCCAGCTTTCCGGCGGCGAGCAGCAGCGGGTTGCGCTTGCCCGCGCCTTCGCACCTCGGCCGCGGCTGCTGCTGGCCGATGAACCGACCGGCAATCTGGATCAGGCCACCGGCGACACGGTGATGGACCTGCTGTTCCGCCTGCGCGCGGACACCGGCACGACCCTTATGCTGATCACGCACGACGAGCATCTGGCGGCACGCTGCACGCGGCGCGTCCATCTGGCCGATGGCAGGGTCACCGCGATCGACCTTTCGCCCGTTCACGCCGAGCCGGTGGCCTGATGCTGGCGTTCCGCCTGGCATGGCGCGAACTGCGGGGCGCGGTGCGGGGGCCCGCGGATCAGGCCAGGGGGCAGGCCTGGATCGTGCTGCTCTGCCTTGCCCTCGGCGTGTCCGTCATTGCCGCCGTGGGCACGCTGCGGACGGCGACCGATCGTGGGCTTGCGGCCGATGGGCGTCGAATACTCGGCGGCGACCTGGAGGTTGAAAGCGGTTCGCAGCCGCTGCCGGATGCACTGCGCGATTGGCTGCGCGCGCGGGGCGCGGCGATTTCGGACGTGGTCCAGATGCGCTCCATGCTGGTCACCGCGTCCGGCCAGCGTCAGTTGGTCCAGCTGAAGGTCGTCGATGCGGCGTGGCCGCTGGTTGGCGAGGCGGGGGTCACCCTCTCCCCAACCCTCCACCGCATCGCGGGCGAGGCTACGGGAGGGGGTGCCGTGGCAATGGCGCTGGCAGACCATGGTCTGCTTGCCGAGCGCGTCGTGCTGGACCGCCTCGACCTGCATCCAGGCGATACCGTGCGTCTGGGCAACGCCAGCTTTACGGTCCGCGGTGAGCTGGTCGCCGAGCCCGACCGGGTTGCCGTGCCGCTGATCCTCGGCCCGCGCGTGCTGATTTCTGCCGCCGCACTGGACTCGACCGGGCTGATCGTCCCCGGCTCCATGGT
>DATMND010000258.1:0-9223 GCA_035569235.1 Acetobacteraceae bacterium
GCTGATCTCATGAGCGAAGAGCTCGGCAAGGCAGCGCTTCACGAGCGGGTGTTGGCGGTGATGCTTCGCGTACCGCGGCATCACTTCGTCCCTGCACAGCTTGCCCCATTCGCTTACCACGATACGCCGCTGCCGATCGGCTTCGACAAAACCATCTCACAGCCCTTTATCTGCGCGCTCATGACCGACCTGCTCGCACCCGAACCGCATGAGGCGGTACTCGAGATCGGTACCGGCCTGGGCTACCAGACGGCCGTCGTCGCAGAACTTGCGGCTCAGGTCTGGAGCGTCGAGATCGTCGAAGAGCTGGCAAGCCTTGCCGAATCGCGCCTGCATCGGCTCGGATACCCAAGGGTCGGCATCCGTGTCGGAGACGGTTCGCGCGGCTGGTCCGAACATGCGCCATACGACAAGATTCTGGTGACTGCACATGCCGAGCAGCTGCCTGAGGCGCTGCTTGAACAGCTCAAGCCAGGCGGCCGCATGGTTCTGCCGATGGGCCCGGTCGACGCACAGCGGCTTACAGTTATCGACAAGGATACGGCTGGAAATATCCGGAAGCAGGAGCTTATCCCGGTGAGGTTCACTCGGCTCGAGACAGTCTGATGATCAGCTTTCGATATCGTCATCCCCGCGAAAGCAGGGACCCAGTTGTGGCGTGGGTCCCCGCTTTCGCGGGGATGACGACAGAGGGATGACACCGACGCACTTACTCCGCCTCGAGCCCTTGGTGCACGTTGCTCTCCCGCTTCTTACGGCCGCCTGCGGTGCGCCGCCTTGATTGCCGCGAGGACCCGTTCGGAGGTCAGCGGCGTCTCGTTGACCTCAGCACCGAGCGCTGCGAGCGCGTCGCGCACGGCGTTGGCGATCGCCGCCGGCGGCGCCACCGCGCCGCCCTCGCCCATCCCCTTCATGCCGTATTCGGTCGCCGTTGCCGGGTGGTGCAAATGGCCGATCTTGATCGGCGGCACCTCGAACGCGCCGGGCAGGTGGTAATCGAGCAGAGTGGCCGCGAGCGGCTGGCCTGCCGCGTCATACGGGATCTCCTCGCACAGCGCGGTGCCGATCCCCTGTACCACCCCGCCGCGAATCTGCCCTTCGACGATCATCGGATTGACCATCGTGCCGCAATCCTCGGCAACCGCGAAGTCGAGCAGTTCGATCGACCCGGTTTCCGGATCGACCGCGATGACAGCGCCGTGTGTAGCATACGAGAACACCCCGGTGCTGATCCCTGGTTCGTAGGTCGCCGTCGCCTCAAGCAGCGGATCGACCCCCGATGGCAAGCCGTCCATGCGCAGATGGGCGACCTTGGCAATCTCCGCGATGGACACCGACCGCCCCTGCGGTCCGATAACCGCGCCATCGGCACAGCGCACCTCGCCCACGTCGCACTGCAGCAGGTGGGCGCCGATCCGCTCGATCTTGGCACGCACGATCCGGCTGGTACGTGCCACCGCGCCACCCGACATGACCATGCTGCGCGATGCGAAGGTGCCAAACCCAAAGGCGGTGCTTTCGGTGTCGCCATGGCGCACCGAGATCCGCATCGGGTCTATACCGAGTTCGTGATGCGCGATCTGCGACAGCGTCGTCTCCAGGCCTTGGCCATGCGATTGGATGCCGACCATCAGCACGACGCTGCCATCGGTCAGCACCCGCGCCGTGCAGCTCTCATAGCCCGGGATAATGGATGCGCCGCGTGAGGCGAATTCGGCCGCGCCATGGGCGGTCTGCTCGGTAAAGCTGGCGAAGCCGATACCGATCAGCCTGCCGTCGGGCTCGCCATGCTGCTGGCGCTCGCGGATCTGGCGGAGGTCGAGGAGTTCGGCACAGAGCCGCACGCTCGCGGGGTAATCACCGGTGTCGTAGCGCATGCCGGCGATCGAGGTGAACGGCATCGCGTCGGGCTGCACCATGTTCTCGATCCGCACCTCGACCGGATCGCGGCCGACCGCGCGCGCCACTTCGTCGATCGTCCGCTCGATCGCAAAGCACGCGCCGGGCCGCCCGACACCGCGATACGGCCCCAGCGGCGCCTTGTTGGTCGCGACGGTGTAGGTCCGCGCCCGGTAGTTCGCGATCGTATAGGGGCCTGGCAAGGTTCGGGCCGCCATGTTGGCCTCCTGATACGGCCCCTGCGGCCACAACCCATAAGCGCCGGCATCGACGATGATGTCTGTGTCGATGCCGAGGATGCCGCCGCGCCGGTCCGCGTATGCCGTCAATTTGTAGTGGTGGTCGCGGGTATGCGCCGCGGTCAGCAGATGCTCGTTGCGGTCCTCGATCCAGCGTACAGGATGATCGAGTTCCAACGCGAGCGCAGCAAGGATGATCTCCTCCGGGTAGAGCCGGGCCTTCGGGCCGAACCCGCCGCCGACATCGGGCGCGACAACACGGATGCGGCGCTCCTCGATGCCCAGGATTTCGGCCAATGCGACGCGCAGCGTATGCGGCGTCTGCGTCGAGGAATAGACCACCACCTCGTCGAGACGGTGATCGCGACAGGCGAGCACAGCGCGCCCTTCGAGCGGCGAACCCGATTGCCGGTTCATGCGATAGTGCCGCGTTACAACGATCTCCGCGGCGCGCGCCGCGGCCTCGACATCGCCGCCTTCGATGACCCGTTCGATGTAGAGATTGTCGCCCCAGGACTCGTGGACGAGAGCACCACCGCGCAACGCCGTGGGTGCGTCCACGACGGCGTCGAGCGGCTCGAAATCGACCATCACCGCATTGGCGATGTCTTCCGCCGCATTGCGCGTTGGTGCGACACAGGCGGCGATCGCCTCGCCGACATAACGCACCCTGTCGGTCGCGAGCGGCGGCCAGGCCGGCGATTTGGCGCCGGTGGCCCGCGACACGATGCGGATCGGCTGCATCCGCGGCAGGTCCGCCGCGGTAAAGACGCTGCCTCGGGCCTCGGGCGGGACCGCGATCGACCGTATGCGGGCATGCGCATGTGGGCTGCGCAGGAAGACCACCTCCTGGACCCCAGGCAGCCGGATGTCCGACACGAACTCGCCGCGCCCCCTGAGGTGCCGGTCATCCTCCTTGCGCAGCAGCGAGGCGCCGATGCCGCATTGGGTGTGGGTAGTCTGCAAGCTCTGTCCTCCAGGTTTCACGACGCGGACACGGAAGGAAGCGGGCACATTCAGCGTTGTTGCTCTCCCTGTTCTCCTGTTCTTCGCGTCTGCGTGGCGGATTTCACTCAAACAACGCGAGATCGATCGCGCCGCCCATCCGGCAGCAGCCAAGTTCGCTCCTATGCTGGCGGCCGCCACAATCGTAGATCGGTAGCATGCTCCATCGAAGGAGCCGGGTCACGGATCCGGTGCGACGTCTTCATGGAACGACCCCTATCACGCCGGCGGGTGATCCTGGAGGACCAGGTGTGGACAACGTGCTCATGGTAGATGGCGTCGGGGTAGGCCAGAATTCTCTGCTTGAGTTCCGCTTTTGAGGCCGCGTGAATGCGGCGCAGGACCTAGCGCGCCACCATCGAGAGGAAGCATTCGGCAAGATTGAACCAGGAGCCGTGCTTGGGCGTGAAAACGATGGTGAAGCGGCCGTTACGCTGTTCGTCGAGCCACTTGTTCGTCTCCTTGGACATATGCGCCGAATGATTATCGAGGATAATCTTGATAGCCGTGTCGCAGGATCGCAGCCTCCTGATAGACATGTAGCGCAGCCGTTGGCCGCAACCAAACAAGAGCGCCGACCCGATCTTCGGTCGCGAACAACGTCGCGCCATGATCGAGGTTGGTCAGTTCTTCAGTCAGAGTCTCTTATCGAGCCCCTGCGCGCGGTCTGGAGCACTTCATTCGAGGATTACCACGGTGCCTCTGCGTCGGTTTCCCCCTTGATCACGAATCAAGAAGTTGAAACGCAGATGCGCGCCGATAAGAAGGGATGCATTCGCTTAGCGCGCTCGCACAGCCATCGGATTGGACATTGGCCGATGTCGGTTCGGCCTACCTCTGCGTGGCATTGCCAAGCTAACGGATACGGCGACGCGCGCGGGCGACAGGAGGGCGATAGCGCGGTATCACGCTGCTTGGTGAACGCGGACCTCCTGTCGCCAGATCCGAAACGCCTTCGTGCGAACGCCTCGATGGTCGGTTGCGCTCATGAGATGGCGCCGCGGCCGGAAGTGCCCGTAGATCATGGCATGCGTGGACAGGAACCGCTGTGCGTGGCCGCCCGGCTTGAACCGCTGCATCTGCCGCTCTCGTCGTCGCGTGGGTGGATGCGAATCCTCGGCGCGGTTGTTCAAGTACCTGCTCTTCCGATGCCGGACATCAGGTATGATGGCTCGGTGAGCGACGCCGTGCCTGCGCAGGCCGTCCGTGACGAGGCGTCGTGGCTTGTGCTGCAGCCGGTGCAACATGTGTTTGAAGAAACGCTTGGCAGCGGCGCTGTTCCGCCGGTCCTGAACCACAATGTCCAGCACGACGGCGTGCTGATCCGCCGCGCGCCACAGATAGTGCAGCACACCCCGGATGCGAATGAACACTTCATCGAGGTGCCGGGCGTCGCCAGACTGCGGCCGTCGTCGGCGTAGCCTTCTGGCGACATCGGCCCTGAACTTCAGGCACCGGCGCCGGATGCTCTCATGGGTCACCACGATGTCGCTTCGGCCAGGATCAGCGCGACGTTCCGCAGGCTAAAGCTGAAGACGTGTTACAGCCACACTGCATGGCTGATGATCTCGGCCGAAAACCAACGCCGGGGATAAGTGGCGGATCCGAGTGTCATGTCGTCAGCCTCGCCCGGTCATCGTCCCAACGCCAGCCCCGGCTAACTTGGCAATGCCCTATCTCGCCGTTCACGCCTGGCAGATCAAGCACATCAAAGACGGGCTACGTCAGTCCGACCCCGATGCATTCGCCACGGACGCTGAGGTGGCTGGCGCGTACGACCGCTGACGGTGACACGCCGACAAAGCCTACGGATCCGCTACACGCGTCAGGCCATTACCGACCTCGAACAGGCACATGCCTATATTGCCCGCGAAAACGCGGCCGCGGCGGCTTGCGTGGCGAGTCGGGTCCGTACTGCCTTCGACAGCCTCCGTCACACGCCCGCGCGCGGCCGGCCGGAACGCGAACCAGACACACGTGAACTCGTAGTTCCGCGCACTCCGCTCCTTGTCCCTTACCGAGCCGCAAGCAACCACATCGACATGCTCGGCGTCATTCATGCTGCCCGCGTCTGGCCGTCACAATTTGACTGATTGATGTGCCTACTCCCGCAATTCGGGAATCACCCACAACGGCTTCTCCCCGCGCGCCACGCGCTCGACGTTGTCGAAGCCGTTGCGGAACCGGGCGGACTGATTGTCCCAGGTCGGCCCCGCGTAGTGCGGCGTCAGGATCACGTTGTCCAGATTGAACAGCGGATTGTTCGCCGGCGGTGGCTCCTGGTCGAACACGTCCAGTCCGGCCCCGGCGATCGTGCCGTTGGTCAGCGCCTCATACATCGCCGGTTCGTCCACCACCGGTCCGCGGCACGTGTTGATCAGATACGCGGTCGGCTTCATCAGCCTGAACTGCGCCGCCCCCATCATGTGGCGCGAGGCCGGGGTCAACGGCACGTGCAGCGAAACGATATCCGACGTGCGCAACAGTTCGTTGAACAGCCGGAATTTCACGCCCAGCGCATCCGCGGCGTCCTCGCTGAGGCGGGCGATGTCGAAATACTGCACCGCCATGCCGAAGCCCTTCGCCAGCCGGGCGACCTTCTTGCCGATGTTGCCGAGCCCGACCAGGCCGAGCGTGCGGCCCGACAGTTCATAGAGCCGCACGTTGGCAACGTCGTTGCCGCGCCAGCGCCCGGACGCGACCATGTCGTGCAGCCAAGTGAGCCGGCGGCAGACCGCGAGCATGAGCAGGATCGAATGCTCCGACACCGCGATCGCGTTCGCGCCGCCGTTGTTGCACACCGGAACGCCGGCACGGCGCGCGGCCTCGATGTCCACACGGTCGTAGCCGGCACTCAACAACTGCACCAGCTTCAGCTTCGGCGCGGATTTGTAGAACGCATCGTCCATCTTCACCTCGCCTAGGCCGACGATGAAGTCGGTATCGGCCAGTGCGGCGTTGAATTCGGGAGTGTTCGGGCGCGCGATCACCAGGTCGAAGCCGGACGGCGCCAATCCGCGGGCGATATCCATCGCGCTCAGCGGGTTGTCGGTGAGCAGGATCTTCGGCGCCATCTTTCCCTCCAGGTCGATTGACTTGCACGGAGGATACCCGGACGACCAGGGTTAGCCAAATGTTCACCGAATTCCCTGACATTCGGCACATGAGCGGCAAACGCGATGTCCTGCGCTGGTCCACGACCTACGACATCGCCGACATGAACAATGCGCTTGCGACGATGTCCGCGGAGGAGATCGACTGGCTGCCGTTTGGCGTGATCAAGGTGGACCGGAAGGGAACGATCCTGCTCTACAACGCGGCCGAGGGTCGGCAGGCAGGGTTCGACCCGGCCAGGGTTGTCGGCCGGAACTTCTTCCGTGACATTGCGCCGTGCACCAATCGGCCGGAGTTCATCGGCCGTTTTCTGGAATGCGTCAGGACTGGCCGGTTCGATGTCACCTTCCGCTACCAGTTCAGCTTTCCGGCCCAACCGGTCACGGTGACCGTGCATCTGCGCAATTCGCTCTTTGACGATGCCGTCTGGATACTGATCGACGGTCCGCGGATACCGGGAGATCAGACGACCGGGCGCCGGAGCCGGCCGCCTAGGTTTGCTCCGCGCGGTTAGCCATTTGTTCACCGAATTCCCCGACATTCCCGCCTCTCGATTTATGCCGGAGATCGCTTCGATGACTGCAACACGCGAACGGTGGGCTGCTGGGTACCGGCTTGGGCGGCGGTCTTTTCTCGGCACGGCGGCGATCGGCTGTGCCTGCTGCCGGATGTTGCCGCGTGCGCTGGCCGAGGAGGCGCCGCATGCGGCGACGGGTTCGGCTTCGCCGCACTGGACGTATGAGGGTGACGCCGCCAACTGGGGAGAGCTCACCCCGGCGTTCAAGGTCTGCCAGCTCGGTCTCGAACAGTCGCCAATCGATCTTGCCGATGCTGTTGCGGGGGAGCCTGGCGGTTTGGATATTGCATATCAGTCGATGAAGCTCCGGATCATCAACAACGGCCATACCATCCAGGTAAATGCCGCCCCCGGTTCGACCTGCGTGATCGGCGGCACAAGCTACGAACTCCAGCAGTTCCATTTCCACCATCCGAGCGAACACCTGCTCTCCGGCAAGCCGTTCGATCTCGAATGCCATTTCGTGCATTGTTCGGCGGCGGGCGATCTTGCCGTCATCGGCGTCTTCGTCAGGCCAGGCGAGGCGAACCGGGCGCTGGAGCCGATCTGGAGCGCCATGCCTCGGCAGGAAGGTCCGGAACGGGACGCGGGGACCTCGGTCGACCCAGGCACGCTGATGCCCGCCGAGCGCAGCTTTTACCGCTACATGGGTTCGCTCACGACGCCACCATGCACGCAAGGCATCGTGTGGACGCTGTTCCAGCAATCCATCGAGGCGTCGCCCGAACAGATCCGGCAATTCTCCGCGCTGTACGCCGACAACGCCCGGCCCGTACAGGGCCACAATCGCCGGTTCCTGCTGCGAACGGGCTGATGCGCACCCACCCCTGAAGAGGCCGTCAATGAACGCCAACAACGGTGCCATGTCGCTCATCGCCAATCGCGCAATCGGCACGAAGGTTGCCCTCGGCTTTGCCTGCGTGCTGGCGATTCTGGCGATCGTGAGCGGCACGGCCTACCTCTCGTTCCAGACCTCCGCCGCGGGCTTCGCAACCTACGTGCAGCGTGTGCTGGTGGTGGGGATCGCCCGCGACGTCGATCGCAGTTTCCTGAGCCTCCGCCGACTCGCGCGTGAGTACGCAGCCCTCGGCATCGAGAGCAGTGCGGAGGCGGCAGGCAAGGAACAGGCCACGCTGCGGACGCTCGTGCAGCAAGGCCTGGCCGAGATCAAGAACCCGGAACGGCACCGTCTGTTGGAGGACGTTGGCCGCAGTTTCGAGGCATATTCAACTGGCTTCGGCCAGTTTGTCGCAGCGAGTCGCGAACAGAAGAAGCTTGTCGAGGAAACTCTCGATCCCCTGGGCGACAGCGTGCAGCAGAATTTCGACGCACTCATAGCCGCTGCCGCCAAGGCGGGAAACGGCAGCGTTGGGGTCCTTGCCTATGAGGGCCGGCAGCACCTGATGCTTGCCCGGCTCAACACCAACAAGCTGCTTGGACGACATGAGCAGACCGCCGGCGATGCGGCAGACAAGTCGTTTGCCAACCTGACGGCGGCGATGCAGGCGCTCGATGCCGCGACCACGGGTGCGGCGTTTCGCAAGACGTTCGACGATCTGCAGGCCGGCGTGACCAGCTATCAAAATTCCTATCGCAAGGCCGCTGACATCGAGCGGACAAACAACACCTTGGCGAACACCACGCTGAAGGACATGGGCCAGAAGGTGGTGGCGGACACCGAGTCGATAAAGGCCAGCGGCATCGCCGAGGAGAAGCAGGAAGAACACGACACGCTGTCCACGATGGCCTGGACCAACTCGCTGATCCTCTATCTGTCGATCGGCGGCCTGCTGGCCGGTGCGGCGCTGGCCTGGCTGATCGGTCGTGGCATCTCCCGCCCGGTGGTGGGCATGTGCGCGGCGATGCGGGCGCTGGCGGGCGGCGACAAGACGGTCGAGATCCCAGGCGTCGGGCGCAAGGACGAGATCGGCCAGATGGCCGACACCGTCGCGGTGTTCAAGAGCAACATAATCGAGGCCGACCGCCTGCGCGCGGAGACCGAGCAGCATAAGGCCGCGGTGGAGGCGGAGCGCAAGACTGGCATGCTGCGGCTCGCGGACGGGTTCGAGGCCGGCATCAAGGGCGTGGTCAATTCGGTCGCCTCGCAGGCCACCGAGATGCAGTCTTCCGCGGAGGCGATGACCCACACGGCCGAACAGGCGACGCATCAGGCAACCGCGGTCGCCGCCTCGGTCGAGGAGGCTTCGGTCAATGTGCAGACCGTGGCGTCATCGGCTGAGGAACTGTCCACGTCGGTGCTGGAGATCGGCCGGCAGGTCGAGCAGTCGTCGAAGATCGCCGGGCAGGCGGTGGTCGAGGCGGGCAAGACCAACGCGACCGTCGAGGGCCTCAACAAGACGGCGCAGCGCATCGGCGAGGTGGTGCAACT
>DATMND010000259.1:0-2995 GCA_035569235.1 Acetobacteraceae bacterium
TCAGTTGCCCAGCAGCGCCGACCAGAGCACCTATTGGGCACAGTGCCAGCATGGCAGCTGGTACTTCCTGCCCTGGCATCGCGGCTATCTCATTGCGTTCGAGGCGGTCGTGCGCGACGCCATCACGCAGTTGGGCGGGCCCGGCTCGACCTGGGCCTTGCCGTACTGGAATTACTTCAAGGCGAATGAGAACCCGTTGCCGCCCGCCTTCGCTTCGCAGGATTGGCCCGACGGCACCGGCGACAATCCGCTCTTTGTCAGCCGGCGGTTTGGACCGAATGACGACGGCAATGTCTTCATTCCGCTGGACCAGGTCGATCAGAATGCGCTCGGCGATGGCAAGTTCGTAGGCCCCGGACAGGGCGGCAGCCAGGGTTTTGGCGGCGTCAGCACCGGCTTTGCGCATTCGGGGCGAAACCATGGCGGGGTGGAATCCCAGCCGCATGACATGGTGCATGTGCTGGTCGGCGGCGGCGACGACCAGAACCCGGCACTGATGTCCATCCCCGATTCGGCAGGGCTAGATCCGATCTTCTGGCTGCATCACGCCAATATCGACCGGCTGTGGGAGGTATGGAACAAGAGCAGGCCCTCCCATACCGATCCTACCGACACCAAATGGCTAAAGGGACCGGCGAGCGTCGGACAGCGCGCCTTCGTGATGCCGATGCCCGGCGGCCAGAGCTGGACCTATACGCCCGGCGATACGACCAGCCTCGCGAAACTCGGCTATACCTATGACGATCTTTCGGCGCCGGGCCTGCCGCAACTCGCCTCGCGGCGCCAGCGTCTGGGACTTGGGATGGCGGCGGCCGAACCGGCCGGAGGAGCTGCGATGCCTGAACACGTCGAATTGCTTGGGGCCAGCAAAGGTGGCTTCAGCCTGACCGGCTCCGGGGCCAGCACACCCGTTCAGCTCGACCACGCCGTGCGCAGCAAGGTGGGTTCGAGCCTGCAGGGGATGGCCGGCGGGCCGGCGGTGCCCGACCGCATCTTCCTCAACCTGGAGAATGTACGCGGCTCCAACGACGCGACCGCCTTCGCCGTCTACATCAATGTGCCCGAGGGCGAGGATCCCGCCAAACATCCCGAGCTCAAGGCCGGCAATGTCGGGCTGTTCGGGGTGAGCAAGGCGAGCGCGATGGACGGTCCGCATGCGGGCGACGGCCTGACCTTCGTGATCGAGATCACCCATGTCATCGACGCCTTGCATCTCGCCGGTGCGCTCAATGTGAATCAGCTGCATGTCCGCTTGGTGCCGAACAAACCGGTGCCTGACGCCAAGCCCGTCACCATCGGCCACGTCAGCATCTTCCGGCAGTCGCACACACCATAGGGAGCCGCACGCATGCAGCGCGCCGCGTGGCCTCATTCGTGGCTCCTGCTGTTGGCGGCGATCATCCTGATCGCCTGGGCGCTGCTCGCGTTCGGCGGCAGCGCCTCCTTCCTGCCGGCTTTCTGCACGGCGCAGGCCTGGAGCACGGTGCCGCTCGCGGTCTCGCTCGACCTCGCGCTGCTGTTCAATTCGCCGGGGCAGCTTGCAACGGGCTGGGTGTTGATGGTCGTGGCCATGATGCTGCCGCTCGCGATCGCACCGCTGTGGCACGTCCGGGAGCGGAGTTTTGCCAGACGGCGAGGGCGGTCGACGGCGCTGTTTGTTGCGGGCTTCATCGCGATATGGATGGCGGCCGGAATCATTCTGCAGACAACAGCGCTGCTGGCGCGATGGGCCGTGCCGATGCCGCTGGCCTGTCTTGGCCTCGCGATGGCCGTGGCGCTGCTGTGGCAGATCTCGCCGGCCAAGCAATGGTGTCTCAATCGCTGTCACCAGCGGCCGCAGCTCGAAGCCTTCGGCTTCGCTGCGGACCTCGATGCCTTCCGCTTTGGTGTCCGCAATGGCGCGGCCTGTGCCGGCGCGTGTTGGGCGCTGATGCTGCCGATGCTGCTGATCGGGCAGGGTCAGCTGCCGGCGATGATCGCAGTCACGCTGTTCAGCCTGGCCGAAAGCCTGGAAGACCCGGCGCCGCTCGCCTGGCGCTGGCGCGGCAGCGCCAAGGCGCTGCGCATCATCGCGGCGTGGTGGCCGGGACGATCGGAACCAAGGCAGCTCACCGGGGAGGTCTACTCGTGAAACTCGGAATTCCGATCTATGAGGGCGTCGACCTGCTCGACGTCACCGGACCGCTGGAAATGTTCTACTGGGCCAGCCAGGACAAAAATGCACTGGAAACGGTGCTGATCTCGGAAGATGGCAAGAGCGTCACCTCCCTCAACGGCGTGACTTTCCAGGCGCAAAAGAGTTTTGCCGATGTGCCGTCTCTCGACATCCTGTGGGTGCCCGGCGGAGATCCGCCGGCGCTCGAACGGATCATGCACGACGCGCATTCGCCCCATCTCGAATACCTCAGGAAGGTCGCGGAGAACGCCACATGGGTGTGCTCGGTCTGCGAAGGCGCATTGTTGCTGGGACGCGCCGGCTTGTTGAAAGGCCATCAAGCGACCACGCATTGGGCCTTTGTCGATTGCCTGAAGCGTTTTGAGGGCGTCACCCCCGACACCAGCAACCCGCGCTTCGTGCTGTCAGGCAATCGCCTGACCGGCGGCGGCATTTCGGCGGGACTGGACGAATCCCTCAAGCTGATCGCGTTGCTGTTCGGCGAGGAGGTCGCCAAAGGCGTGCAGGTCACCACGCAGTATTTTCCAAACCCGCCGGTGATGGGCGTCATTCCGGACACGCCGGCCTGCTTTGTCCACTGGCCGCAGTAAGCGGTGCGCGCCTCAGGACGGTCGTCCTCAAGGCAGATTTGGGCTGATTTTACCGTGACGATTCGCCTGTTTTAAGCTACGCAGCGGTGATGAGCCGCCGTATCAAGCGACCCCTCGCGCCGGGCGGGCGGGCAAAGAATGCGCGCCCGGATCGCGATTTCCGCAAACCCGAGCGCCCCGCCAGCCATCGTCCGGGTAGCAAGCCCGCGCGCTTCGCCGAGAAGCGCGG
>DATMND010000260.1:0-8255 GCA_035569235.1 Acetobacteraceae bacterium
CCGATGCGACCAATGTGCTGATGCACCGCGCCGGCAATGGCCGCTTCATCAGCTTCTTCGGCGACCTGCATCCCAGCTTCTTCGGCAATGTCGTCAAGGCGATGGGTGGTGCCAAGCGCGGGTATCCCGTCGTATCGCGCGCGCTTGCCGCTAAGGCCGCCACCGAGATGACCGGCGCCGATCTGATCGCCCGGTGCCGGCGGGACCTCTTGCCCACGGTGCATTCGGTGCATCGGCTCACACCGACCATCGTCGAGGTGGTGGTGCATGCACCCGCCCAGGCGCGGGCCTTCCGTCCGGGCCAGTTCTACCGCTTGCAGAACTACGAGATGCTGGCTCCGCGGATCGCCGAGGCTGGCGCGGCGAGCACCGTGCTGGCGATGGAAGGGCTGGCGATGACCGGCGCCTGGACCGATCCAATGCGGGGACTGGTGTCGGTGATCGTGCTGGAGATGGGCGGCAGTTCCGACATCTGCGCCGTGCTGAAGCCGGGCGAACCGGTCGTGCTGATGGGCCCCACCGGGACGCCGACCGAGATCCTGGCCGATGCGACCGTCGCCCTGGTCGGCGGCGGGCTGGGCAACGCGGTGCTGTTCTCGATCGGTGCGGCGCTGCGGGCGGCCGGGTCGCGGGTGATCTACTTCGCCGGCTACAAGCAGATACGCGACCGCTACAAGGTGGCGGAGATCGAGCGTGCAGCCGATGTCATTGTCTGGTGCTGCGACGAGGCGCCAGGTTTCACGCCGACCCGCCCGCAGGACCGGAGCTTCGTCGGCAACATCGTCGAGGGCATGACGGCGTATGGCACGGAGGTTGCCCTGCCGGCGGCGGACCACATGATCGTCATCGGGTCCGACGGCATGATGCAGGCGGTCGGTGCAGCACGTCATGGTGTACTCGCACCGGTCCTGAAACCGGGCCACACCGCGATCGGCTCGATCAACTCGCCAATGCAATGCATGATGAAGGAGGTCTGTGCCCAGTGCCTTCAGCCGCAAATCGATCCGGTGACCGGTGAGCGGACGGTGGTGTTCTCCTGTTTCAACCAGGATCAGGCGTTGGATCGGGTCGATTTCCCCGCGCTGCACGAGCGGCTCGCCCAGAATGGCGCGCAGGAGAAGCTGACCGCGCAGTGGATCGACCGTGCTCTGCGGCGGCTACACGCACGAGGGGTCACGGACTGACCCCTCCCCCTAACCCCCCTCCCGCAAGGGGAGGGGGAGTGCCGTTGGTTGTGCCTCCCCCTCCCCTTGCGGGAGGGGGTCGGGGGGAGGGGATTCTTCAGCTAGTTCGTCTGCTTCACCGGCCTACGGGCGGCTGGCCCCGGTCCGCCTGTCGGCATCATCTGGCCGCGAATTTCGCCGCCCTTGTTTTCCGCGGTATGGACGTTCGCATACCACCGGCCGGCTCGCAGGTCTGCTATCTGCGCGTCGGTCAGCGTCGCGGAGCCGGTCACCGGGCTCGTCGGGTTGGTGCCGATCGGCACCACGACACCGGCATTAGCCCCTGGAGCCGCCGGCCCATGGAAATGCGCTGCCGTCGCCGGGCCGCTCAGGCCGAAGAAGGTGATCGTGTAGGTCAGCTGCTTGCTGCTGGTGTCCAGCGTCGCGAGCGCGTCACCGCTGCCCGTCGAGGCATTGGGCGGTACTTCAGCCTTTCCATCCATCGTTGCATGGAAGTTCAGCATCGCTGCCGAGGCGCCTGACAGGCATGCGACGCTGAAGACGGCAGCCAGAATTGAGGTCCGGTACATGAAGCCCCCTCGTTTTGTTTCGATGGCCGAAGCCGTTCGCGACGCCCACCTTCCTGAATGACGCGCCGGAAGACACGGTATTCCGCCACCGCCCCCTACTGGTCCACCATCGATCCGTCAACGTGTGGCCGCATCCGGATCGGCCGAGGCCGGTACGGGAAGCGCCGCTCCACACCCTCTACCAGTTCCACCCCGATCCCCGGCCCGCCTGGAATCGCAATGAAGCCATCCACCTGCTCCTCCAGTCCCGTCGCCAGATCGTTGCCCAGCAACTCCTTCCCGCCGTCGAGTTCCGGGGTCCGCGACGGATACTCCTGGATCGCGAAGTTCGGGATGCAGGCGGCGATCTGTAGGCAAGCCGCCGTGCTGATCGGCGACAGCGGATTGTGCGGCACCACCCACGCATCATGCGCCTCGGCAATCGCGGCGACCTTCTTCGCCCCGGTGATGCCGCCCACCAGGCACAGGTCGGGCCGCAGATACTGCACCGCGTTGCGCGTCAGCAGTGTCTGGAACTGGTACAGGCTGGTGAAGCGCTCGCCGGTGGCGATCGGGATGTGGATGTGCCTTGCGACGTCCGCCATGGCGTCGAAGCTGTTGGGCCGCAGCGGATCCTCGAAGAACATCGGCGTGTATTTCTCGATACCCCGCCCCAGCGCGATCGCTTCGGGCGGGGTAAGGCGGCGGTGGATCTCGATGCAGAGGTCCACCTTCGGCCCGACCGCCTCGCGCAGCCGCCGCACATTTTCGATCGCCTCCTCGATCTTGGCCGCGTGGGGCTTGTAGTACGGCTCGTCCTCACGCTCATCCAGCAGCGGATTGAGGTGGCCGAGCGCGGTGAAGCCTGCGTCCTTCAGCCGCATCGCCTCCTCCAGCAGCTTTTCGATCGTTCGGCCTTTGACGTGGCCGTAGAGACGGGCTTTGTTGCGCATCTTGCCGCCGAGCAGCTCATAGACCGGCACGTTGAAGGACTTACCCTTGATGTCCCACAATGCGATATCGATCGCGGAGACGGCGCCCGTTATGGCGCCGCCGGTGAAGTGGTTCGCCCGCAACATCACGTTCCAGTGGTGTTCTATCGGGAATGGGTCCTTCCCGACCAGGTATTCGCCGTACTTTGCGATCGAAGCTGCGGATGCCTCAAGCTGCCCCCATGTTCCTGATTCGCCGATGCCGGTGATGCCCGCATCGGTGCTGATACGGACATAGAGGAAACGGTCCAGCAGCATCGGTTCGACCTTGGTGATCTTCATGGCTCCCTCTCCTGTTGCAAATCCTGCGGTCAGCTGCGGCCGGCCCATGCGTCCGGAGCATGGCGGCCTTGGAAGAATGATCCCTCTGGGAATAATCCCATGGAAATTTCGTCTTATCCATGTGGGAAGCGACATAAGGTGCGACCGCGAACAGACGCGATTGGCGCCGGTACCCTGGCCGACGAACAGTGCGGATCGGATTGGGCAGCGTAGGCTGCCGGTCATGGCCTGACTGTGCCCGGAGTACTGACCCACATCGAGGCCTGCATCCCGGCGCTGCGACGCTACGCCGCTGCCCTGTTGCGTAACCGTGAGGATGCTGACGATCTTGTGCACGATTGCCTGGTACGAGCGCTCGACAAGTTGGATACCCGGCGTGATGAGGCCGATGTCCGGCCGTGGTTGTTCGCCATCATGCACAACCTGTTCATCAGCCAGTTGCGGCGGGCGAGGTCTCGGCCGTCCAGCGAGTCGCTCGACGAAACTCACGAAGCGGCCATGAGCGTGCACGCGGATCAGGAAAGCGGCCTGAACTGGCGGGATCTGTTGCGCGGTCTCAACCAGTTGCCGGTCGAACAGCGCACCGTAATCCTGCTCGTATCGGTCGAGGATCTTTCCTATGCCGAGGCGGCGCGCGTGCTCGACATACCGGTTGGCACGGTGATGTCACGCCTGGCGCGTGGCCGTGAGCGGTTGCGTCAGATAACTGAGGACGGGGAAGTCAGGCCAGCCTTGCGGAGAGTGAAATGAACGACCCCGGACGGCCGATCTCCGAGGAGGATCTGCATGCCCTTGTCGATGACCAGCTCGATCGTGAGCTGCGGCCGCACGTCGCGCACTATGTGCAGGAAAACCCTGACGTAGCACGCCGGGTCGCCGCCTACCGCAACCAGCGGGAGGCGCTGCGTTCCGTTCTCGCCCCCCTGGCGGCCGGCCCGCTTCCGCCCCGGCTCGATCTGCAGAAGCTGATCCAGCAACGGCTCGTTCAGCGTCGAACCCCATGGCGGGCTGCGGCCGCCGTCCTGCTTGCCTTCGTGCTCGGGGGGGCAGGCGGATGGTTCCTGCATATTGGGGCGCCGACCCCGACCCTGAGCATTACCCTTTTGTCGGAGCAGGCGGTTGCCAATCACATGGTCTATACCGCCGACAAGCGGCGGCCGACCGAGCTCGGTGCCGACCAGCGCGACGACCTTGCCCGCTGGGTGTCCAATCGGCTGAACCACAAGGTGGCGCCGCCAGACCTCGCCGCTGACGGCTACAGCTACATCGGTGGCCGGCTGGCCGCCACGCCGGACGGGCCGGCGGGTCTGTTCATGTACGACGACAAACAGGGCGTGCGGCTCACCGTGTTCGTCCTGCCGTTGAGCGGCGCCGAGAACTCGCCGATGCAGCACGTCGAGTCCGCGAAGGTCGACGGTGTCGCGTGGATCGACAAGGGCATCGGCTACACGGTGGTCGGCAAGCTGTCCCAGGAGGAACTGAAGCGCGTCGCCGAGCAGGTGCGTCAGCAGCTTGGCGTTACCTGAGCTGGCGGTTTGAGCCGATTCGTCTGATCCAGATCAAAGCGCGCCTGCCGATCATCGGGCAGGATGGCCTCTCTCAAGGAGGCTATCGCCATGGAAAATCCGTTGACCCTCTGTATCGCCATCGCGGACGGCGAGCATGCGCGCTTCGTGCAACCGGACGTCAACAACGTGCTGCGGACCGTCAATGCCATTGACTCGTCGTCCGCACATCTGCGTTCGAGGGACATTGGTACCGACCGGCCCGGCCGGGCGTTTGAAAGCGCCTCGTCCGCCCATCATGCCGTGGGCCAGCGCCACGATCTGCACAGCATGGAGAAAGACAAATTCGTGCGAATGGTAGCCGAACAGCTCAACGCGGAGGCGGCGCTCGGTGAGTTCGACGAGCTGTTGCTGATCGCGCCGTCGCACGCGATGCATGAGCTCAAGGAATCACTGGACACTGCGACGAAGACCAAGCTGGTCGGAACGCTCGAAAGGGATCTGGTCAAGACGCCCGATCACGAGCTGTGGCCGCATGTGCGGGAATGGGTCAGCCCCGAGCGCCGCTCGCCGGGCTGAAGGGAGCTATTTCGCCGCCACGTCCAGCAGTTCGGGCGTGAAGCCACCAGACTGGCGGCGCCATAGCCGCGCATAGATGCCGTTTTCCGCCAGCAGTTCGGCGTGCGTGCCGCATTCCGCGATGCGGCCGCGATCCAGCACCACCAGCCGATCCATGCGTGCGATGGTGGACAGACGATGCGCGATGGCGATCACCGTGCGCCCGTCCATCAGTCCGTCTAGCTGGCTCTGGATCGCCGCCTCGACTTCGGAATCGAGCGCGGACGTCGCCTCGTCCAGCACCAGGATCGGCGCATCCTTCAGGATGACGCGCGCCAGGGCCACCCGCTGACGCTGCCCGCCGGACAGCTTCACCCCGCGCTCGCCTACATGCGCGTCGTAGCCGCTCCTGCCGTGCCAGTCCTCCAGCTCCAGGATGAACTCGTGCGCCTCAGCGCGCCGCGCGGCGTCCTCGATCATCGCTTGCGTCGCCTGCGGCCGGCCGTAGCGGATGTTGTCGCGGATCGAGCGGTGCAGCAGCGAGGTGTCCTGCGTCACCATGGCGATCTGCGTGCGCAGGCTTTCCTGCGTCACGGTCGCGATGTCCTGGCCGTCGATTAGGATGCGGCCGCGCTCCGCCTCGTAGAAATGCAGCAGCAGGTTCACCAGGGTGGACTTGCCGGCGCCCGACGGTCCGACCAGGCCGACCCGCTCGCCGGACGCAATGCGCAGGTCGATTCCGCGCAGCACCCCGCCGCGGTCCCCCAGGCGCCGTACCCGCCCATAGTCGAAATGCAGCTTCTCGAAGCTGATCTCGCCGCGTGTGACGTGGAGTTCGCGGGCATCCGGCGGATCCGGCATCTGGCGCTCGACAGCAATTGAGCGCATGCCGTCCTGCACCGTACCGATGTTCTCGAAGATCGAGGTGACGCTGCGCGCGACCCAGCCCGCCATGTTGGTGATCTGCCAGGTCAGCGGCAGCACCATCGCCACCGAACCCAGCGTGATGCGACCCAGGCTCCATTGCCAGATCGCCAGGCTCGCGGTGCTGACGATCAGCGTCGCGTTCATCACCGCCAGGATCACGACGTAGCCGGTGATCATCCGCGTCTGGTCGCGGAACGAACCCGTGTGCAGGTCGATCGCCTCGCGCACGAACGCGTCCTCGTCTCGAGCGCGGGAGAACAGCTTGACCGTCAGGATGTTGGTGTAGCTGTCCACGACGCGCCCGGTCAGCATCGAGCGCATTTCCGACACCGCGCGCGAGCGTTCGCGCAGGCGGGGGACGAAGTAGCACAGGATGCCGGCGTAGCCCGCGAACCACAGCAGGATCGGCGGCGTCAGGCGCCAGTCGACCGAGACCAGCAGGGCCAGCGCGCTGCTGCCATAGACCACGATGTACCAGGCGGCGTCGAACGCCATCACCAGGCTCTCGCGGACCGACGGGCCGGTCTGCAGCACCCGGTTGGCGATGCGTCCGGCGAAGTCGTTCTGGAAGAACGTCCAGCTCTGGCGCACCACGTGCCAGTGGTTCTGCCAACGGATCATGTTGGACAGGCCCGGATTGACGATCTGGTTGATCAGCACGACGTGGCCGAGGAACACCAGCGGGCGCAGCAGCAGCAGGATGCCGGCCATGGTGAGAAGTTGCGGCCAGGTGTCGCGCAGAAAGCCGGCGGGCGCATGGGTCGAGACCAGGCCCACGACGCGCCCGATGAACGCCGGTATGGTCACGTCCAGCATGGCGATCAGGCCGCCGAAGATGAACAGCGCGACGACCAGCCAGCGTCCCTGGCGGATGAAGTGCCAGTAGAACGCCCACAGCCCGGAGCTTGCCCCCGGGCTCGACGCGGGGGTCGGGGGCACCTCGGGCTGCCGGGCGGTCGGATCGAGGAGAGCTTCGGCGCGGCGCAGCATATCGCTGGGCAGACTCCATCGCGTGCCCGCGCCGGACGTGGCCACGCGGGGCGGGATGGGTAATGCTCGGATGCCCGGCAGTCAACGAACGAAGCGCGAGGGAGGGGAGACCATGAAAGCCAGCACTGACCATATCGCGACCAGCCATGTCGGCAGCCTGCCACGCCCGGACGGGCTGATCGCGGCGCATCGCGCCCATGAGGCCGGCGAAGCGATCGATGAGCAGGCGTTCCAGCTGACGCTGCGGGAGGCCGTGGCGGAGGTCGTCCGCCGTCAACGCGATCTCGGCATTGACATCCCCGGCGACGGCGAGTTCGGCAAGCCGATGGCTCAGCGCGTGCAGTACGGCTCGTGGTGGCGATACTCGTGGGGGCGCCTTGGCGGGCTCGAGTTCCCTGCCGGGCCCAGCCCGTTCGATGCGACGCCGCGCCGGTCCCGCCCCGGCGAGGTCGTGTTGACCAGCTTCGGAGACCGGCGGGATCGCAGCCGGTTCGCCGCGGCCTACGCCGATCCCGAGTCCGGCATAACCACGGGTCCACGGCCTCCGGCGCCGGTCTGCGTCGGGCCGATCACCTATACCGGTCACGACGCGATCGCGACCGACATCGCCAACTTCAAGGCGGCCATGCAAACGACCGGGATCGAGGAGGGCTTCATGAGTTCGGTCGCCCCGGGCAGCGCCTCGCGGATTGCCAATGCGTATTACAAGACCGACGAGGAACTGCTGTATGCCTGCGCCGATGCGCTGCGCGAGGAATACCGGGCGATCGTCGAGGCGGGGCTGATCCTGCAGCTTGACGATCCGGCGATCGCCGAGAACTGGGACATGGTGAATCCCGAGCCGACGGCGGAAGACTACCGGCGGTTCGCCATGGTTCGCGTCGAGGCGTTGAACCACGCCATCCGGGATCTCCCGCGGGACCGCATCCGGTTTCACCTGTGCTGGGGAAGCTGGCACGGTCCGCACATGACCGACATCCCGATGCGGGACATTGTCGATGTCATGCTGGCGATCAATGCCCAGGCCTACTCGTTCGAGGCCGGCAACGTCCGCCACGAGCACGAGTGGAAGGTCTGGCAGGACGTAAAGCTGCCCGACGACAAGCTGATCCTGCCGGGCGTCGTCAGCCATGCCACCAACGTGGTCGAGCATCCGGAGCTTGTCGCCGAGCGCATCGTCCGCTTCGCATCGCTGGTCGGCCGCGAGAACGTCATCGCCGGCACGGATTGCGGCTTCGCCCAGGGTCCGTATGTGCAGCGCGTCCATCC
>DATMND010000261.1:0-8898 GCA_035569235.1 Acetobacteraceae bacterium
AAGTATTCCTGATATGCGAGGGCGCTCGCGTCACCGCCCAAAGTGTCGGAATCGAAGGGCTTTCCGCGCGGCTCGCTGGAATGCTCGAGGCGTTGGTCAGCGAACACGCACGTCGCGGCGAGATGGATGAATCGCACGGCCGAGCCGGGCGCAGCCGTCGCCCGCGCGCCCACAACCATTTGGCCGACGAGAACGCGAAAGGGCCGGAGAAATCCACATCGTCGGCCCCTCAGAAGTCTAGGCCGACCATTCCGTGATAAGAACGGCCGCCGTGATGGCGCTATGAGTGCCGTTCATGCCGGAAAATCGCCGCGCCGGAGCGGCGTCCCAGCCTAAGCTCAGCTGCCCCAGGTCGCGAACATGCCGATGGCGGCTGCGGCCATCACCGCACTGGCAAGCCAGCCCAGGGTGGCAAGCAACGGCGTCAGCGTGAACTCGCCCATCACGCGTCGGCGCGACGCCATCAGCATGATCATCACCATGATCGGCACCGCCGCCACCCCGTTGATCACGGCGCTCCAGAACAACGCCTTGATCGGATCGAGTGAGGTGAAGTCGAGCGCCGCGCCGATACAGGTCGCCACCGCGATGGCCCCATAGAAGGCGCGCGCACGGCCGGGACGCTGGGCCAGCCCGACCCGCCAGTGCAGTGCCTCGCCCACCGCATAGGCGGCGCTGCCGGCCAGCACCGGCAATGCCAGCAATCCGGTGCCGATGATGCCGAGCGCGAAGACGGTGAACGCAAAGCGGCCGGCGATCGGGCGCAGTGCCTCTGCCGCCTGTGAGGAGGTCTGGATGTCGGTGACACCATGTGCGTTCAGCGTCGCCGCGGTCGTCAGCATGATGAACAGGGCGATGATGTTCGAGAAACCCATGCCGACGATCGTATCGAGCTCCATGCGGACCATCTGCCGCGACGCCTGTTCGGGCGCCTCCTTCAGTGGCTTGGCCTGGGGGTCCTCTTTTTCGTCTTCGACCTCCTCACCGGCCTGCCAGAAGAAGAGGTAAGGGCTGATCGTGGTGCCGAACACGGCGACGACGACGGTCAGATAGTCGCCGGATGGGCTGATATGCGGCATCACGAGGTTCCGCGCCACGGTCAGCCAGGGGACCCCGACCGCGAACACGGTTGCCACATATGCGAAGAGCGAGAGGCTCAGCCATCGCAGCACGGAGGCGTAGCGGGAGTAGCGCACGAACACTTCGAGCAGAACGGTGACGATGGCGAAGCCGGCGACGTAGATCAGCATCGGACCGTTGATCAGCAGGTGCAGGGCCGCGGCCATCGCGCCAAGATCAGCGCCGATGTTGATGGTATTGGCGACCACGAGCAGGCCAACCAGCGGGTAAAGCAGCGACGCCGGATAATAGCGCCGCATGTTGCCGGCGAGGCCTCGGCCGGTGACCCGGCCAATATGGGCGCTTATCAGCTGGATCGCGCACATCAGCGGTTAGGTGAGCAGCAGAGTCCACCCCAGACTGTAGCCGAACTGCGCGCCGGCCTGGGAATAGGTGGCGATGCCGCTGGGGTCGTCGTCCGAGGCGCCGGTGATCAGGCCGGGGCCCAAGATATCGCGGAGCTTCGGCCGCTCCGGCTGCTTGATCTCTTCTTCCGAGGATGCGGCAGACACATTCATGGTCAACTACTCCGGCTGCGGGCGCGCACGGTGCCGATCCTGGTCTGAACGAGCGCGAATCGGCTTGCTTGTACAGCCGCGCGCCGTGCTGGAGCCATAACCACTGATCCATTGTCCAGCAGAGTTCCGTGGCTGAATTCGAGGAGGAGAGAGTTCCCCGCGCTGAAACGAAAAAGGCCGGCACCTGTGCCGGCCTCCTTCCGCGACATTCTGAGATTGGCGTTAGTTGCTACCGCCCTGATTCGGGTTCGGCGGGAACAACCACGTGCCCTGGTTTGAACGGGTGCCGTAGACGTGCACCGTCTGACGCTGCTGCGCCGTCACGACCGGCTGGGTCTTCTGCACTGGAGCCTGGGCGCCCGCATAGACTTTGCCCCCGTAGATGGAACCCGGATAGACGTAGGTGCCCGCCGGGCCTTCACCGTCGCCGGCGTAAGCAGAGCCGATGCCAAGACTGAGTGCTGCGGCAACCGCAAGAAGCATGGTCTTCATGGTCTCTCTCCTGAGAGTGGTTCTTCTGTCAACTCGTGGCGAGACACAGCTTCTCGCCGGAGCCCACACAATGGCGCGCGGATGCGGGCTGCGCGCTGAAATGGTTCACACCGCGTCGCCCCACACGGCCGCCTCTTCGGACTTGGCGACGTGGCAGCGCCCACCGCCGTGATCGCGCGAACGGCCAATCTCGTGGCGGTGCTCGCTCCGCGCTGAGGGGAATTTCCGGTGTTATGTAGCAATGACCATCAGATCCCATGAGTCCGGCCCGCAAGAGTTACCTACAACCCATTGACAAATAGCCGGGCGATTTGCGAGATTCTCATTATGTTCTGTCTTGTCCTTTCTTCTTGAGCATCCTCCTACGCGGGGCACGGTGTCATGACAGTTGACCTTGGAACGACTCGCGCACTGGAGGATTGGCCGCTGCCAATTCTTGTGACGGGGGAGAGGTTACGAGAGGCCGTCCGAAGCGGAACCTTCATCGAAAGAGGTGATCTCGCGAGTGTCGAGGGGGTGAAGTACGACTTCCACATCGGCTCTCTCGTGCTGAAGGCAGCATTCGGGCAGACGGTTGATGGTATCTGCTCAACCCGGCTGGAGCACGGAGGCGCCACGTAGGATCGCATGTATGGCGCGGTAGGCATCGATGCCGTGTCGCGCTGCGGTGCCGACGACGGAGCGGATATTGGCGAACAGATCGGCGCCCCACCTGGATCGAAATCCGCCAGTGACCTTTCGGTAGGTCGCTGTCGGCCGCAATTCCCGTTCACTGCCGTTATTTTGCTGCTCAACGAAGTCCTAGCACCGCACGCAATCGACGCCATATTACGCGCAGCATCAGGCTGCCGGTGGATAGGCGGCGCGGTGCATCAGGCGTCGCACCACGAAGCCGCACCTCCAAATTGCGTGCGACAATCGCGGCGATTTCCGCTGCGAATTCCCGCACCACGGCGCCGCGAGCAAATTGCGCCAACGGCCCGCGCAGGGTGTAGTCGATCGACAAAGTCGCCGTTGTCGCATTGGTGTCCAGCTCCCGAAGTCTCAGCACGGCGCGCGCACTGAGTCGGGTGCCCGTCCTTGCGTCGCGACCTTCGCCAGAGATCTCCGCGCGCCAATCGGCTTCGTCGAACACCATAGTGCCTTCGCCGGTGAACAGCGTCTCGATAGGACCGAGCGTAGCACACACCTCACCGCTCAGCCGATCGCCCACCACGGAAACCAGCCGAGCGCCCGGCAGGCAGGCGGCGACCAGTGCGGGATCGCGGATTGCGGCCCACACCGTCGGCAGCGGTAAACCGATGCGCAAAGCCTGGATGACTTCCGTGCCTCTTGGTACGGTCATCGCGGATGCCGGCAATGGCGTCGGCATGACCGACAGCGCAGGCAAAGGAGCCGGTGCGGCAACGCCAAGCGGCGCGCCTTCGGCCAGCACACGCCCAATGGCGCGCACAATCCCTGCATAGCCGGTGCACCGGCAGAGATTTCCCGCCAGCTCGAGACGAATGCGCGCTTCGTCTGCGTCAGGCAGGCGGTGCACGATGTCGCGCGCGGTCACCAGCATGCCGGGCGTACAGTAACCGCACTGCAACGCATGTTCCGCGGTGAACGCGGCGCGGAGCCGCACGATCGCCGGATCGTCCTCCAATCCCTCGATCGTGCGCACATCCGCCCCGTCACAGGCAACTGCGTAGGCAATGCAAGACCGCGCCGGCGCGCCATCGATCAGCAATGTGCATGCACCGCACACGCCATGCTCGCAGCCGAGATGCGTGCCCGTCAGCAGTCTGTCCTCACGCAGAAAGTCCGCGAGATGTGTGCGTGGCTCCGCCTCCGCGGTTACCGAGATACCATTCACCGTAAGCGTGACGCGGCTCATGCGTCAGCTTCGGCCAGCGCGCGGCGCAGCGTGGCAAGCTGCATGTGACGTTGCACCTGGTCCAATCCGTCCAGCGCCTGCAATGCGCGCGCGGCGCCATCGATTGACGCGGCCTCGCGTTCCAGCAGCAATGGCTTGCCGCCCAGCGCGCCAACCACGACGCGACGCGTGCGTGCGGTCAGCAGAACCGCCGCCATCGTGTGAGCGAAATCGCCCGGCTTGCGGCACGCCTTCACGTAGCCCCAGCGCGCACCGTCAAACAGGCGCGGGATCCGCACCGCGCGCATGATCTCGCCCGGAATGAGTGCTGTGCGGAACGCCCCCTGCACAAATGCGGCCAATGGCACACTGCGTCCACCACCCGGACCTTGCAGCAGGGCAACTGCATCCAGTGCGGTCAGCACCGTCACCCAGTCCGCTGCGGGATCGGCGTGACAAAGGCTGCCGCCGATCGTGCCGCGATTGCGTACGGCGCGATAAGCTATGTTGTCAGCCACGCGCGCGAGTACGTTGCCGCCGATATCCGGCACCCTCCCATCGGCGATCGCCGCATGAGTCACACAGGCACCGATCGTCACCGCATTGGCATCGATGGCGACGCCGGCGAGTTCCGGCAGTCGGTCCACCTGCACCAGCAGACGCGGCTGCGCCAGTCGCAAATTCAACATCGGCCCCAGCGACTGTCCGCCTGCCAACACGCGCGTCGTGTTCGCCTGCGCCGCCAGCAGAGAAATCGCCTCGGCCAGGCTCGCCGGACGAGCATGCTCGAACGGCCCGGCCTTCATGTCCCCGCACGTGCAAACAGCGCGGCAACAACGCGGCGTGGCGTGATCGGCAATTCGGTCAGCTCCACGCCGAGTGGCGCCAGCGCGTCGTTCACCGCATTGGCGAGCGCGGCCGGCGGTCCGATCGCGCCACCCTCGCCGATGCCCTTCTGGCCGAACATCGACAGCGGCGACGGCGTCTGCATGTGCTCGATGCGCGGCTCCGGCACTTCGGTCGCGCCTGGCAGCAGATAATCCGCCAACGTCGAGCCAAGCGGCTGGCCGGCGCTGTCGTACGGCATCTCTTCATACAGCGCGGTGCCAATGCCCTGCGCCGTGCCGCCGATCACCTGGCCGTCGACGATCATCGGATTGACCAACGTGCCGCCATCCTCGCAGATCGCGTAATCCAGAATGCGGATATCCCCGAGTTCGGTATCGACCGAAACCACCGCGGCATGCGCGGCGTAACTGAATGTGCCGCTATCACGCTGCGTCTTGTAGCCGGCGGTCACTTCCAGGCCGCCAGATGCGACATTGTTCGGCAGGTCCTGCGGACGCAGATACCAGGTGCGCGCCACCTCTGCTATCGGGACGCTGCCGGCCGGCCCGGTCACCATGCCGTTGCCCACATGCACCGCTTCGACCGGCGCCTGCAACAGATGCGCGCCGATACCGGCAATGCGTTCGGCGAGTTCGCGGCACGCGGCGCCCACCGCGCCGCCCGCCATCACCATGCAACGCGAGCCCCACGTGCCGGTCGAATACGGCGTCATGGCAGTATCGCCATGCACGACGCGAATCTTGCCGATGGGAATGCCCAGCACCTCGTGCGCGACCTGCGCCAAAGTGGTCTCCAGCCCCTGCCCGTGGCTCTGGATACCGACGCGCAGCTCAAGCCCACCATCCGGTGTCATGCGCGCCACTGCCTGCTCGAAGCCTGGCACCATCGGTATGCCCCAGCCGGCATAGACCGACGTGCCATGCGCTCCCTGTTCGCAAAAGATCGTGCAGCCGATACCGATGCGCAGCGGCCCGGTCATCTCGGTCTGACGGCGGCGCACAGCCGGAATGTCGATCGCCTTGACAACGCGGCGCAGGCACTCCGGATAGTCGCCACTGTCGAAATGCTTTGCCGTGATGTTGTCGAACGGCATCGCATCGGCGGGCACCAAGTTCCGCAGCCGTACTTCGTGCGGTTCCAGCCCCGCCTGACGTGCAACCGCATCCAGCGTCACTTCCAGCGCGAAGCACACGCCGGAACGCGCTACCCCGCGATACGGCAGGATCGGCGGTTTGTTGGTTGCAGCCGAAAATGTGCGGCACCGATAGGCCGGCATAACATAGGGACCAGGCAAAATCGACGCCACCTGCGCTGCTTCCAAACAGGCGGAAAACGGATAGGCGGAATACGCGCCCGCATCCACCACTGCCTCCGCATCGATCCCGATCAGCGTGCCATCGGCCTCGGCATGCACGGTAATATCGTACTCATGCTCTCGACAATTCGCATTGCCGGTGAGTTGCTCGCGTCGATCCTCGATCCAGCGCACCGGATGTCCCAGCTTCCGTGCAAGCCACGCCGCGCACACTTCTTCCGGCAGCAGGATGCCCTTATAGCCGAAGCCGCCACCGACATCGGGCGCCACGACGCGGATCCGGCCCTGGTCGAGCCCAAGGCAACCGGCAAGCCCGGTGCGCACGATGTGCGGTATCTGCGTCGAGCTATACACGAGCAGTTGCTCCAGCCGCCGGTCCCACGTCGCCACCACGCCACGGCCTTCGAGCGGCGACATGCATTGCCGCGCCGTGCGCAAACGACGCCGCACCACGATCGGTGCCGGTCGTCCAAATCGCTCGGCCGCAACCTCGACGAAGGTCTCCAAAAAGACGTTGTTGGCCCAATGCTCGTGCAGTTTCGTTTCGCTGGTGAGTGCCGCGCGCATATCGACCACGGCGGGCAACTCGTCGAACTCCACGTCGACCGATGCGGCAAGATCCTCGGCGGCGGCCCGGCTATTGGCCACGCAGACGGCGATCGCTTCGCCGACATGCCGCACCTTGTCTTCCGCCAGCACCGGCTGAACCGACGGCTTGAATCCGGGCACACCGGACACCGCAACGATCGGCTGCACCGCGAGATCGCCGGTGACAAATATCATCGATTCGGCACCTGGCGGCTTGCGCACGGCACGGATGCGCGCATGTGCGACGGGACTGCGCACGAATGCCAGATCGCGCATGCCCGGCAGCCGGATGTCAGCGATGAACTCGCCCTTGCCGCGCAGGTAGCGATCGTCTTCGAGCCGAGGCACGGAGCTTCCGATGCCTTCGCCCGGTGCCTGCAGCATAAAGGTTCCTTTCCGCTTGCACGTCGCGCGCGACCGTCACCATACTGACGATGCGGTTGCCTCGGCAAATTGTGACGGAGAGATCGATGGACGCGCAATTCGACCTGCTGCTACGCGGCGGACGGGTGATCGACCCGGCTTCAGGGCGCGACGGCGTCGCCGATATCGGCATCCGCGGCAACGTCATCGCCGCGATCGAACCGGCGATCCCCGCCGAAGCTGCACGTCAGGTGTTGGACGTCGCGGGCAAGATTGTCACCGCCGGCATGATCGACACGCACGCCCATGTTTATCAGCACGTCACCGGTCGCTTCGGTCTGAATGCCGACATGGTCGGCGTACGCTCCGGCGTCACCACACTGGTGGATCAGGGCGGCCCGAGTTGCATGACTATTCCGGGCTTTCGCCACTTTATCGTCGAACCTGCGGAAAGTCGCGTGCTGTGCTTCATCTCGATGTATCTGGTGGGCGGCATGGAAGGCCATCTGTACCCGGCGCTGTATGGACCGGAGCAGGTGGACGTGAAGGCAACGATCCGCGCCGGGCGCGCCAATGCCGATATCGTGCGTGGCGTGAAGGCTCATGCGGAAATCGGCGGCGCCTCACGCTGGGGGTTGGAGGTGGTAAAGCTTGGCAAGCGTATCGCCAGCGAACTTGGTCTCCCGCTGTATATACACCTTGGCCAGCTCTGGCCGGTGAAGGATGGCGTGACGATAGACCCCGATGAAGTCGTGCGCGCGCTGATGCCGCTGATGGAGCCTGGCGACGTTCTGGCGCATCCGTTTACCCGCCATCCGGGCGGCTTCGTGTCCGCCGAGACGGGCGAAGTGCATCCCGTCGTGTGGGCGGCGCTGGAGCGCGGCGTTACCGTGGATGTCGGGCACGGCTCGCATTTCAGTTTCGAAATGGCCCGCCGCACCATTACCGCCGGTATCCGCCCGCATACGCTGGGCGCTGACATGCACGGCTACAATGTGCGACCGCCTGGTGTCGGCAACGACGGGGCGCGCCAGGAAAATCCGTTCTTTGGCGTCGCACCGTTCAACCTGACGCTTGCCATGACGGAGCTGATGACGCTCGGTATGACACTGCCCGACATCGTTGCAACGGTGACAAGCAATCCCGCACGCATGCTGAAGATGCAGGGCTCGCTTGGTGCGTTGGCTGTCGGACGCGAAGCCGACATTTCGGTGCTGGATCTGCTGCGGGGCCGCTTCACGCTGTCCGACAACAGCGGTGAAAAGGTCATTGCAGAGCAGATGCTCGCGCCGGCGTTTGCGTTGCGCGCCGGCAGGCAGGTGCCCGCGGACAGCCCGCTGATCCCGCCGGCGGCCTTGCTGGCGGCGTGAACTTATAAGCGGCTCGGGGCTGCGGCGCGCGGCGCCAGAACCATTCGATGCGGCTGAGCCATCGACGGTTATGATCCGGATTGACCGGGTCATGGACGCGCTTGCCTCACCACCAGCCCAAATCAACTGACGCGTAGCGTTGGCATCACCGGCTCGGCCATTGTTGTCTTGGCGCTGGCGTTCCCCAGCCACCCCTCTGGCAGCGCAGCCGCACCGCGGCGGGTTCCGAATGCACTTGCTTCCAGACCCGGACACACGCAAGCGTTGGCACCATGAATTTGGCAACCGATGTTCAGCCAGCACCGCAAGGAGATGTGTCGCCATCGCGGTCGGCAGGCCGCCATCACGTCGTGATCGTAGGCGGCGGCTTTGGTGGCCTGGAAGCGGCCAACGGATTGGCTGGCGCGCCGGTGGACATCACGGTGA
>DATMND010000262.1:0-5523 GCA_035569235.1 Acetobacteraceae bacterium
GCAAGGCATCCAGGGTGATGACGCTTTGTGCGACCTGGAGTTCACCAAGCAACTGCTGCGCGGCGGGGATCTCGTTGGATTTTTCGTCGATATCGATGTGCGCCAAAACCAGGCCGGCTTCGGTATCGAATGCGTGCAGCAGTTGGGCCGCTTTGCGGTCGGTGAAATTGTCGAAGCTTCGCCTGAGCGTTTTTCCATCCAGTGATATGGTGCGCCGCAACGGATCGGTAGCATCGTCCCGCAGACCGGCCGCGTGGCGGCGGAACGCCTGCTCGACGTCCTGTGGATTGAGGCCCTGAAGGATGTAGCGGATGGCGGTATGGGCGGGCGCGCGCCTCCAGTGCAGACCGAAGGCGGTGTTCAGCCGGTGGCGATGCACTCGGATGAAGGTCTCGATAGAACGGAAGGAATTGCTGCCGGTGACGACGGCAAGAATGGAGAACAGCAGAACGTAGGGCAGCTTGTAGAGCATACCTTCGGCCCGGCGTGGGTCTGGGATCTCGCGGAGTACGGCGAGGAATGGATCGAACGACTGCATGGCAACCTGCTGGTGGTTTGGTTGCCCGACATAGATTCAGACATTTCGCCGCGCCGGAATCCTGCCATCACATCCGAATCGCATAGTCCGCCCAACTGTTGCGCCATAGACTCAACATTGGCACATACATGTATAGAGCGTTGAACAGCCCTGACACTACAGGTATTATACCATTCCTCTGCTCGTCTTTCGTGATGTCGAAGCCGCGTTGTAACGTTATTTGGTCGCCGATGCGGGTGGTAAACCATCCATCTCCCGCCGAGCCCCTTAATAGCGACCGCAAGTAGCCTCCGAACAGCTCGCGCGCGTTGGCTAGGTTCTTCTCGGTGTTCGCAACCGCCGTGTCGATCCCCTCGAATGCTTCATCGAGAATCGCGACGATGCGCTTTTGCTCGGGAAGGGGGGGGCACCAAAATTCCGAGTGCATATACGTCATTGCGATTGATGCCTGGCTTTACGCCCTTCGCCAGTTTCGGCAGGTTCAGTTGTTTCAGTCCGTAGAAAAGGTATTTCAAGTCGCTTGCGGTTTCGTCGTGCTCGACGAAATATGTCACATCAGTCGGCCAGAATGGCCCTTCTGCGAGGTTCACTTCGCCAGCCGAGCCTTTGCGGCCCACAATAATTGACGGCTTAGTGCGAAACGCCTTCCTGCTCCAACACAGCACACCGTTTGCACCATATGCTGGCACGCCGTCGTCCGTGGTACGCTGCGATTCCGGGAGCGGTTTGCCGTACTCAAGTTTGAGAACATCGCCCACCAATCTTGTAGGGTTTGCCACCCTCACAGCATTCCCCGAATGCCTTCGAGAATGCCTGCGCTTTCAAGATCGAGCGCCACGATCTCGCCGATGATGTCCCGCGGATCGCGCAAGGCGTCTTCCTCGGCCTTGTTGGGATTCTTGACAGAAAGATCGGAGCTCGTCCGGTCGATGTCCGCTACATCTACCCTCCAGGATTTCCCCGACTCTGCGAAGTACGCCTGCAGCGCGACAAACTCCTTCAGGTCGTCGTCATTGAGCGCATTCGTCTTCCCCAGATTCCGTCCTGGATCGAGCTGGTAATACCAAACCCGCCGCGTCGGCGCGCCCTTCTCGAAGAACAGCACAACGGTCTTCACCCCGGCACCCTGGAACGTCCCGCCGGGACAATCCAGCACAGTATGCAGGTTGCAACTCTCCAGCAGCTCCTGCCGCAGTGCCCGCGCCGCACCGTCCGAATTGGATAGAAAAGTGTTCTTGATGACGATGGCGGCCCGGCCGCCCGCCTTCAGGTGCTTGATGAAATGCTGCAGGAACAGGAACGCCGTTTCGCCCGTCTTGATCGGTAAATTCTGCTGCACCTCCGGCCGCTCCTTCCCGCCGAACGGCGGATTGGCCAGGATCACGTCGAAGCGGTCCTTCTCCTGCACGTCGGCCAGGTTCTCGGCCAGCGTATTGGTATGAACGATGTTCGGCGCATCGATGCCGTGCAGGATCATGTTCATCGTGGCGATGACATAGGCGAGGCTTTTCTTCTCCTTGCCGTAGAAGGTGCGCGTCTGCAGCGTCTGAAGCTGGCTGGTGGTCAGCTCGCCCTGGCGGAGATAGTCGTACGCCTCGCACAGGAAGCCGGCGGACCCGAGCGCGCCGTCGTAGATGCGCTCGCCGATTTTCGGCCTGATGACCTGGATCATGGCGCGAATGAGCGGGCGTGGCGTGTAATACTCCCCGCCATTCCGGCCCGCGTTCCCCATGTTCCTGATCTTGGCTTCATACAGATGGGAAAGCTCGTGCTTCTCCTTCTGCGAGCGGAAGCGCAGTTCGTCCACCAGCTCCAGCGCGTCGCGCAGCGAATAGCCGCTCTGGAAGCGGTTCTTAATCTCGCTGAAGATTTCGCCGATCTTGTATTCGATGGTGTCCGGCCCGGTGGCCCGCTGCCGGAACCCCTGCAGGTAAGGGAAGAGCCGCCGGTTCACATAGTCGATCAGGTCGTCGCCGGTCAGCGCGTTGTCATGGTCGAACGAGCCGTTGGCCTTCTTCGGCGCCGCCCATTTCGACCAACGGTAGGCATCGTCGATGATGCGGGTGTAGGGCTTGGCGACAAGCTCGGCTTCCATCGCCCGGCTCTGTTCCAGGTCGTCCAGGTATTTGAGGAACAAGATCCACGATGTCTGTTCGGTATAATCCAGCTCGGTCGTGCACCCGGCCTCTTTCCACAGCACGTCGTCGATATTCTTGAAGGTCTGTTCGAACCCGCTGCCGCCGTTGCGACCGGAATTCCGGATTGGGAGCGGCGCTGGAGGGGCCTTCTGCTCCTGGGCGGCAAGGACGGGCGAGACAGCTACGGCGCTCGACTGGGCGGCATCGTCCGCGCTTGCCGCGAGGCTGACGGATCCGCCGCGCCCGCGTCCCTTGGCGATCGTCTTGTCCTCAATCAGCGCGGCGTGAACGTCCCAGTAAGTATCGTCCTGCCAGCCCAGTTCGGCCTGTAGCCTGCGGTTTCCGGCACTCCCGCCCAGGGACTCCAATGCGCTGAGGAACCGTTGGCGCAGACTTTCGCAAACCATTCAGCCTCCACTGCGCCTCCGGCGCGAGTCGCACAAGGGTTGCGCCAATGCTTGAGCCGTTGCAAGTCAGTATCAACGCCGAGTGCGGGACTGTTCGGCCAGATGGTAGGTTTGCTACACAAACGTTGAAAGTGATCTGGCATAACACCACATTCGCCCTCATGGACATCCAATCCCACCCCGACCGACCCGACCTCAGCCTCCAGCTCCCCCGGGACGCCTACTACCAGTGCATCCACACCCTCCACACCTCCCTCCCGCCGCCGGTCACCGACACACCCGACGACCTCGCCCACCGCGACAACGCCGCCATCGCCCAGGTCGCCGGGCTGCTGCCCGCCAACGCCGCGGAGGCCCACCTCGCCGCCCAGTATGTCGCCGCCAACGCCCAGGCGATGGAGTGCCTGCGGCTGTCCCGCGACCCCGTGATGCCGCTCGCGCAATTCCTGCAATGCTCCGCGCAGTCGGCCAGCATGATGCGCCAGTCGCAGAGCGCGCTGCGGATGCTGCTCGGCCTGCAGGCGGCGCGGCAAAAGATCGAGGCGAACGCCGCCGCCCTCGACCGGGCAGCCTGGACCGAACATTGCGCCGCGGGGCTGATGGCGCAGGCGCTCACTGGCGACCCGCTCGCGGCCGTGGACCTGTCGCCGCCGCCGCCACCTCCCGCGCCGGAGCCGGACCCGGACGCCGAACCGGTGCCCGACCCGGCGGCCGAGGCCGAGGCGTATGCGCTGAACTATCCTCGGCGTGCCGAGCTGATCCGGCAGCTCGGCCGGCTGCCCGACAACCCCTCGTTCGGCCCGCCGGAGGATTACCTGGTGCGCGCACTGGTCACCGGCCGCACGCCTGCGCTGCTGGCGCTCGATGCGGCGGGGGGTGCGGCGTAATTCTCCCCCTCCCCTTGCGGGAGGGGGCTGGGGGGAGGGGGAAGGGGCCACGAAGATGCCGCGACCGCGATGCGTGCTGGTGTCACCCCTCCCCCCAACCCCCTCCCGCAAGGGGAGGGGGAGTATCTTCCTCCCGCCAGCGCTTAACCTGATGCGTATGGCCGGCCATGACGAGGAGGGGCTGACGCCACGCAACCGAGTGCCCCTCCGCGGCCCTTCGCGGCTCTCCGCTGTCCTCCGCGTCAAATCATCAGGCCTCGCCACAAGCACGGACGCACCGTCTTTGGCTGTCTCACCAAGCGATCCAACGTCTCCCCACACGGCTCGTGAGACTGGATCGAACACCCCCTGCCCTCCCCCAGTTGACGCACGGCCCCGCACGAAGCACCCTGCCATCCCAGACAAACACGGAAACCAGCCATGGACCCCGTCGCACTGAAGGTATTCTGGCAGCCTGGATGAACCAGCTGCCTGAAACTCAAAGAGTTTCTCTCGGTCCGTGCGATCGAGTTCGAATCCATCAACGTGCTGGAACACCCCACCGGGCTCGATGAGCTGCGGCGGCTGGGCGCCCGCTCGGTGCCCGTGCTGTCACGCGGCGACGACTACGTGTTCGCGCAGAACATCGGCCACGTCGTGAAGTTCCTCGGCTTGAACGAGGCAACCGGTCCGACCCTTTCGCCGGTCGAACTGATCGCCCGCCTGGATGGCTTCCTGTCGGCGGCGATCCGCCTGATCCCGCAGATGCCAGACGCCCGCCTGGACACCGAGGTGCCGAACCGCCCCCGCAGCTACCGCGTGCTCGGCCACCACATCTTCCGCATTCCCGATGCATTCCTGGAGGTCGCGGCCGGGGCGACGCTGTCGTATGAGGGGCTGACCTCGCGGCCACCCGAGGGGATGGCGGACACCGCCGACATCGTCGCCTACG
This sequence comes from Acetobacteraceae bacterium, assembly GCA_035569235.1. Taxonomy (GTDB): domain Bacteria; phylum Pseudomonadota; class Alphaproteobacteria; order Acetobacterales; family Acetobacteraceae; genus JAMXLO01. The sequence continues at coordinate 4,902 of DATMND010000262.1, forward strand.
GGGCGGACGTGCAGCGGCGGCTTGGTGCGTGGTGGGGTGCGAAGGCGGACAAGTCGGGGCGCGACCGGGTGCAGACGTATTACGGCGAGCAGGCCCTGCACGAGTATCTGGAACGCACGACCTGGCATGTCGGCCAGCACGTGCGGCAGTGGATCATGCTGCTGGGCATGGCCGGCATCGCACCCGACCGGCCGCCGGCGGACGCCGATTTCGCCGGCCTGCCGATGCCGAGCCAGGTCTGGGACGGCTGAACCGCCCCAGCCCAGCCGATTACGTTTGCTCCAGGGCCTCCGGGTGCCGGCCAGGCCGTTGCGGCAGCGTGATCAGGCACAGGATGATGGCTGCGGCGATCACGGCCGATGCGAGCGGTCGGCTGAGCGCGAGGCCGCCTTGGCTCATCGGCTTGTCCAGGAAATCGCCAACGGTCGCGCCGAACGGCCGGGTGAGGATGAAGGCCGCCCAGAACAGCAGCACCCGCGACACGCTCGTCCAAACGTAAAGCGCGGCAATCACCGCCAGCCCCGCGGCGAAGACGAGCGCTCCGCCCCCGAAGCCCAGCCCGCCGGTGTCGGCCATCCAGTCGCCGAGCGCCGTGCCGAGCGTCTGCGAGAAGGTGATGGCC
>DATMND010000263.1:0-10056 GCA_035569235.1 Acetobacteraceae bacterium
GAGGCACCAGAACGAGCCATACGAACGTGTCGAAAGCCGACTGGTGAGCCGAGGCGATCAGCATCGGGCCTCCCTCGCGCAGCCGCTCTTGGCCAAATACCTGAAGATGGATGCCGCAGATCACGCGGAGTCCGCCGAGCACGACACGTGACCAGAGCCTCGCCACATCCAACGCCCGGTGCGGCGTCACAATCCGTACCACCGTGCCGAACAGCGTCAGCACGGAGGTCACGCCGAAGAAGAACGCATTGAACAGCGCCGAGCGGAGCAGGCTCATCCGGCGTGGCCGACATGCGGCGCGGCAGCCTCACGCGGCGGGATCACTGCGGTGAGACCGACCTGCGTGGCCAGGTACTTTACGTACTCCTCCGCGATCAGCCGCAACGGCACCGTTCCATAGCCCGGCCGTTCGGCCGACAGGACAGGAAGCGGATACAGCGTTACGTCCGGCAGCGCCCGGCTCAGCTCGGCCAGGGCGCGGGGCATATGGTAGGCGGCCGTGACCACAAGCAACGAGTGAATCTCGTTCGCCCTGGCCCAGGTGGCTGTCTCCTGCGCGTTCCCTCGGGTGGTTGTCGCGCTGCGCCCCAGTGTGACGCGGGAGGCCAGCGCCGTCGGATCGACGCCGGCGCGTGGCGCCAGCTCCGCAAGCTCTGCGCCCCCGCCAATGCCTGAAAGCAGCAGCTTGTCGGCACGTTGCTGGGCCAGCAGGCGCAGCGCCGTTTCCACGCGCTCCGCGCCGCCAGTGAACGCCACGATGCCGTCTGAATGCTCCGGCGCCTGACCGGCACGGCCCGCGATCTGCACGAACCAGGCGAAGCCGATGACCCAGGCCAACAGAGCGACAAGCAGGCCGATCCCCAGCGCCTTCATGGCAGGCGCCGCAACCAACGACGCACCGTGCCCTGGGCGGTCATGAAACCGATCGCCGCCGCGACAGCCGGCAGACCCGGCAGCGTGAGCCACAGCGTCGCTGGCAGCGTGGTGAGAACATCCGTCGCCGAAACCGCTTCCTGTGCACTCCCGAGGAATGGCGCCGCCAAGCTGGCAAGGGTCAGCAGGACCGGCAGAGCCGCAACTGCCCCCGCCGCACCGCCGACCGCCGCCAGCAGCGTGGCGCGGCGGGCGAAGCGCGTCGCGATATAGCCGTCGGTGGCGCCTAGTCCGTGCACGATCTCGATCGCCTCCCGACGCGCCATGAGCCCGGCACGGGTGGCAACCGCAATCACAGCGGCTGCCACGGCGGCCACCAGAATCAAGGCGATTCCGGCGCAGGCCTGAAGACTTCGCGCCAGCATCGCCAGCCGTTTGATCCACACACCGTGGCTCTCCACCAACGTCCCAGGCACTGCCGTATCCAGCCGGTGGGCCAACGGATCAATCTCCATCCCGGCATCCGACAGACGGACCGCTATCACCGCCGGCAATGGCAATGCGAGCCGCTCCGCTCCGCTGCCGAGCCAGGGGCGCAGCAGTTCAGCAAGTTCGTCGTCGCTTAAGGGACGCGCCTCGGCGATCCCGGTCGTGCCCGCGAGCATCGCGACGACGCGGTCGAGCCGCGAACCGCCGCCCAGTGCCGCCGGCCCGTTTGGCTGCGGCACCTGCACGGTGAGCGCTGACCCGGCGCCCTGCTGCCAGTGCCCCGCAAGCGATGCGGCGCCGACCCAACCGCCCAGCGCCAATGCCGCGAGAAACGCCATCGAAGCCACCATGAACGGCAACATGCGGTCGGAAATGGCGCGGCGCAGGCCAAGCTCATCGAAGCCGGCAGGCCGCAGCAGATGGCGCGGGCGCAGGGTGGCCATTTGGCTAGCGCTGGTCCGCCAGGCGGCCACGCTCCAGACGCAGCGCCGGCGACGGATGACGACCGACCAGAGCATCGTTGTGCGTGGCGACCACGACCGTGGTGCCCAGGCGGTTCAGCTCCTTGAGCAACTGCATCAGCCGTTCGGCCTGCGCATCGTCGAGATTACCAGTGGGCTCATCGGCCAGCAACAGGCTCGGCCGATTGATCACCGCCCGCGCGATCGCGACGCGCTGCTGTTCGCCGCCCGATAAATCGGCGGGTCGCGCTCCTGCTTGTTTCGCCAAGCCGACCCAGCGGAGCATTTCGCCGACATCTGCCTTGATCTGTCCCTCGGGCCGGCCGGCAATCCGCAGCGGCAGTGCGACATTGTCGAACGCTGATAGGTGCGGGAGCAGCCGGAAGTCCTGGAACACCACACCGATCCGCCTGCGCAGCCGCGGCAGCGCGCGTCGCCGCGCCATGCCGATGTCCGTGCCGAGGATAGCCAGCCTGCCGCGCGTTGGGCGCACTGCAAGATACATCAGGCGCAGCACACTGGTCTTGCCGGCGCCAGATGGGCCGAGCAGCCACCGAAACGCTCCGTCCGGCAGCACAAAACTGAGATCGTGCAGCACTTCCGGTCCACCCGCGTCATGATTGCCTTGACCCGCGCGGCCATATCTGAGCCCCACTTCATCGAATCGAACCATGCGAATGTCCGCTGTGGCCGCCGCACCCTTCTTGCCATTCCACACGGCGCGCCGGAAGCGTGGCGCGCCATTGCTTCGCGGCCGTCGGTCCAGCACCATCAACCGGACCAACCATATCGCCGGAGCCGCAGTCCCGCATGCGTATCGTCTGCCCGTCCTGTTCGGCTGCCTATGATGTGCCGGATTCGCTGGTCACGGCGGGACGGCTTGTGCGGTGTGCGCATTGTGACGGCGAGTGGATGCCTGTTCAGGCCGGTGCGCCGGAGCCGGAGCCCGTGCCACCATCGACCGTTGATCCGCCGCAGATCGTCGCCGAGCCGGTGGCGACCAGGGCGCCCCCGACGGTTCCCACTGGCAGTCCGCCCGTTGTTGTCGAGGCAGCGCCGCGACCGTCATCGGCGATGGATCGGCTGGCCCTGCAGTCGGCTCCACCGTCGTCACGCCTGCCATTGCGCCTGGCCTGGCTGGCTAGTCTGGCGCTGTTGGCTGTCCTCGGCGGGGCCGCCTATGCATGGCGCGCCGAAATCGTCGACCGCTGGCCGCCTAGTGCGCGGATTTACGCGGTATTTGGCATGTCGCCAACGCCCGGCCGTACGCACTGACACCGGTCCGCGGCGCTGCAATCACCGGCTGCTATTGTAGCCATCGCCATAGCGCTGCGGTTGCGGGTAGCCGGTGGGGGGCGGGGGTGCCACGGTGGCAACCGCCGGTCCCTGGTCAGCCTGCGTCACGGCGAGATTGATGTACCGTATCGCATGCAGAACATCACCGGCGCCGAGCATGCTGAGCGCCTCGGCCACCTGTCCAGCCGCGACGCTGCTGGTGACTGGCGTATCTTGCGATGGGCTGACCGGACGAAAAACCAGCTGCACCTGTGCCTCTTCCAGCAGATGTCGTGCATCGTCCGTGCGGCCGGCCACCAATGCGGTGCGTGCATCCATCAACCGTTGCCGTGGTGACGTAACGCGCGGTTGGTCTGGCACAACCTGCACTTTGTCAGGACGCGGCGAGACCACGCGGTCGCTCCGCGATGGCGCCTCGTGCCGAAGGCGAGACAGCACGGCCTCCCGCGCGTCGGGTTCGGAGGGTGCCGGCTTCACGGCCGGCTGGGCGGGCCTGGGTGGCGAAGCTGCGGCTATAGCCGGATGCGCCGGCGGCAGGACCCTCACTTCCTGCGTAGGCTCGACACGCTGGTTCTGCAGAGTCGGGGCCTGCCCCGCCGCGCCCTGCCTCTCCGTCGCAGCCACACCCGGCTGGGGACCCGGTGCGTCGCGCGGCGCTTCTGCCGGACTTACGGGCGGGAGAGCCTTCACATCCTGCTGAGTGGCGACCTGTTGGCTCTGCTGGCCGGCGACCTGCTCCGCCGCGGCATGCTTCTCCGTGTCCGCAGCTCGCTTGTGAGACGCCTCTGCGTCGCGCTGTGCCTGCAACCTGACCTGCTCCAACGCGGCGGCCTCATCGGCTGCGCGCTGCTGGCGCAGCTCCTCGAGGTCATGCCGCGCCTGATCAGCCTGCGCGCGTAATGCCGCGGTGTCCTGCGTCGCCTGGGAAATCTTCGCCCGCAGATCCTGAAGCTGCTGCAGCGCTTCGCGTTGCCGCTTCGACACGGCATCATCCGGTAGCTGTGCAGGTGTCGGTTGTGTCTGGGGTTCAACAGGTTGCGCAACTCGTGCCGGGGACTGCGGCGTCTGCGGCTTCGTCGTTGAACGTTCGGCCATGAACGCCGAGTGCGGATCAGACAAGATCGCGGCAGGATCGCGGAAGGAACCCAGAAACAAGAGTGCCAGCCCGCCGACGGTACCCACTCCAGCCAACAAGAATCGCCACATGTGGCTCCCTTTCGGCACGATGGCCATCCGACAGCCTCTGTAGCCTAGCACATAGGACATCGGACGTCTGGGTCAACCGCCTCGGCCCACCCCGCGACTGCACCAATGTTGCATTGCAACCGCAGCATCCATCCACTGGAAACCTCCGCAAAACGTGAGCAGCAGTCCCCAAATTATCACGCGTTTCGCATCATTTTTTTGCGAATGCCAACGTCTCGATTAGGCGTCTCCACCCATCAAGCTCGTGTCATTCGTCTTGCAAGCACTCTCTTTCCGCCACAGGTGCGATGGACAAGACGACACTTTCAGCATCAGGAGATATGGACATGGCGGAAGAATTCCATGAGCAATTGATCGAATTCCTGCCTAAGATGCGTGTCTGGGCGTTGGCGCTCACGCGGAATCGAGCGGCCGCCGAAGACCTGACCCAGGATGTCGCGACCAAAGCACTGGTTGCTCGCGATTGCTTCATGCCGGGCACGAACTTTTCTGCCTGGGTCCACCGAATCATGATCAACCATTTCATCAGCGGCGTGCGCAACAGGCGTGAATTCACCGATATGGATACGGTTCCGGATGTGCCAGTACCGGCGCCGCATGAGGACCGGACCGCGTTGCGGGAACTTGGCTGGGCTCTCGATCGTCTGCCGCCCGATCAGCGCGAGGCGCTGTGCATGATAGTGCTGCAGGAAAAATCCTACGAGACCGCCGCCGAAGTCACCGGCTGCGCGATCGGTACATTGAAGAGCCGGGTGCATCGCGCGCGCACGCAACTCCGGACATTCCTCATGGGCGATGAAACGCCCAAGGCTGCCTGATCGCGTCTCAGGGGCCGCGCCGCGGCTCCAGCAGATGCAGTGAAAACAAATGCGCCGGATCGGTCCATAGCTCGGCGGTGTGCCATCCGGATTCATCGGCGAGAGCTGCGAAGTGCTCCGGCGCATATTTGTAGCTGTTCTCGGTGTGAATCGTTTCTTCTCGCGCGAAGCGGATGGTCTGCCCGGCGAAGGAAACCGTCTGCTCGTGACGGCTGACAAGGTGCATCTCGATCCGACTCTCCGCATCGTTCCAAACAGCACGATGAGCAAACGAATCGGGATCGAAATCGGCGCCTGCCTCGCGATTCAGCCGCACCAGCAGGTTGCGGTTGAACGCGGCCGTGACGCCTGACGCATCGTCGTAGGCAGCGAGCAGGACGGCGGGATCCTTGCGGACGTCGACACCCACAAGAAATGATGCGCATGCACCAAGCGTCTGGCGCGCCTGCCGCAGGAAGCGGCGCACATCAGGCGGATCGAGATTGCCGATCGTTGAACCCGGGAAGAAACCAAGTCGCGGCAACGAAGGAACGGCTGCGGGCAAATCCATCATATCCATGAAGTCGGCAGGCACGGCGTACACAAGCAGATCTGGTCGCCGTTGTCGCAGCCGAGCCCGCATCTGTTCCAGTGCCGGCACAGCAACATCGATCGGCACATAGACCTGAATGACAGGAGCGCCGCTGCGATCGCATTGACGCAGCAGCAGCTCGGCCTTCGCCTCGTCGCTTGCACCGTACTCGATCAGCACGGCCGGTCCGGACAGTTCGGCTGCCACGCGTGGCGCAATGTCGGCCAACAAGGCCAACTCAGTGCGCGTCAGGTAATATTCGGGCAGCTCTGTAATGCGTCCAAACAGGCGGCAGCCTTCCTCATCGTAGAACAACTTGGCCGGCAGGGTCTTCTGAGTCTGCAACAGGCCGGCAATCGCCGCGTCTCCCACAGTGCTCCCCGCCGCCGGCATCAGGGCGGTGTCATCAGGCATAAGCCGCTTTCCTTGTCAGAGGTCGCGTGCCAGGCGCACGCCAGTGAACTGCCAGCGCTTGTCCGGGTGGAAGAAATTCCGATAGCTTCGTCGCGCATGGTTCGCCGGCGTGGCGAGCGATGCACCGCGCAGCACCATTTGATTGATCATGAACTTGCCGTTGTATTCACCCACGGCACCCGAGGCGGGACGGTAACCTGGATAAGGGCCATAGGCGCTGGAGGTCCATTGCCACACATGACCGGTCAATTCGCCGATGTCAGGACACTCGCTCACGGCTTCCAGCTCTGCTTCGGTCGGCAAACGGGCATCCACCCAGCGCGCATAGGCATCGGCCTCATACCAACTGATGTGGCGCACCGGCGCGTCGGGATCGAGCGGCACGCGACCACGCAATCCCATCTGCCACCACACCCCATCCATTTCCTGCCAGTACAGCGGCGCCGACCAACCGCCATTCTGCTGGCTCGCCCAACCGTCCGACATCCACAGGGTCGCCGTGCGGTAACCGCCGTCATCGATGAATGCCAGCCAGTCACCGTTGCGCACCAGGCGCGAGGCGATCTGGTAAGGCGGCATATATGCACGATGCGCCGGCGTCTCGTTGTCAAAGCAGAAGCCCGCGCCGTCATGGCCGATCCGCACCAATCCGCCATCGCAATCTACGAAGCGCGTAGGACCTGGCGCGCCTGCCGGTTCCTGCCAATGCGGCAGCACGGCCGGCGCCAGAGGATTTTGCGCGAAGGCGTGCAGCATATCGGTAAGCAGAAGCTCCTGATGCTGCTGCTCGTGCTGCAGGCCAAGCTCAATCAGCCCAGTGGTCGAATTGGGCATGAACTCGAACAACTGCATCATCGCAGCATCGACATGACCGCGGTAGGCGCGGACGCGTTCGGCCGAGGGCCGTGTCAGCAAGCCGCGGTTAGGGCGCGGATGTCGGGGACCCATCGATTCATAATATGAATTGAACAGATAGGCGAAATCGCTGTCGAACACCCGATAGTCCGGTAGGAACGGGCACAGCACGAACTGTTCGAAGAACCACGTCGTATGCGCCTGGTGCCATTTTGCCGGGCTGGCATCTGGCATCGATTGTATGCATTGGTCCTCGTCGCTCAGATACGCGGCGAGGTGCTCGGTAAAAGCACGTATTTCCCTATAACGTTGCGGCATCCCACTGCTGCCGACAACATGCGCCGTCATAGCCAGTTCGTTCATCGCATTCTCCCGCCGTTGAACTGCAACAGGCCCGCGCAGTTCAGGCCGTCACCTCATCATTCCTTGTCGGCGTTGAAGCGCTCCCCTCGAGTGTGACAGCGCGGACCACCGCAGAACGCGCAGCGCCCGACGGGATTATGGCAGCCTTCATTCCGTCCTGAAAGGCGGGCTAGGTGAACCCAAGCAGCGAAGAGCCCCAGTCCGCACCGCGCCGCCGCAGACGCAAACCCATGACAGGGCGCGGGCATACGGCCGGAAACGACGATGGGCGGCTCGTAGCCGCCCATCTCGCGCCCCTTGCTCCCGGCGTGATCACGCACTGGTGTAACGGTACTCCGGCATGCCCTCCAGCGAAGGCTTGGTCGCGCCCGGCATGACAATTCGGTCATTCTCGATCTTGAGTTGGTCGAAGGGCACAGAGACGAGCTTGCTGCCCATCCCGAGGAACCCGCCGACCGAAATCGCGGCGGTTGCGGCTTTGTGATCATTGTCGGTCATCAGAACGTCATCGACCGAGCCGATCGATTGGTTTTGATCCTTGTAGACACTGGCGCCGACCACCTTGCTCGCGCGGACCTGATGATCGGCGGTGAAGTATTTTGGGGCGCTCGAGGCGGAGGTCGCGGCCGCGCCCGTTGCCCCCATGCCTGGGCTGGCCGAATGTGTGCTCGTCATGCTGGGCGACGGCGGCGTGCCATTGCCGGCGCCTGGACCTGACGTTGTTTGTGCCAGCAGCGGCCACGCAATCAGCGCCGCTGCGGCGATCATGGTCCCGATCGAGGCGTTTCTTGCCACGGTTACCTGTCTCCTTCCAGGACGGGCAACGAACGGCTCCGACGCATGACAGTTGCGCTCGGTTCGGGTACAAAAGAACGCGCGGTGGCGAATTGATATTGCCGTGTCCGCAGCGCCTGTACTGGCAGCCGTCGGCCAATGACACCAGATGATCGGCAGGCACGGATTGCCAGGAGGCGATGATGGCGGAGCGACCGGTCTGGCGTGGACACTTGCGGCTTGCCCTGGTGAGCTGTCCCGTTGCACTGCACAGCGTATTGCGCGCGAACGGCAATCTCCGGTTCCACTTCATCAATCCGAAGACCGGCCATCGCGTGCGAATGGTGACGCTGGATGCCGAGACCGACGGCGAAGTGCCGCGCCGGGACCTCGTGAAGGGCTACGAATTCGAGAAGGATCGATATGTCCTGCTCGACGATGAGGATTTCGCGAGCGCGAAGATCGAGACGTCTACGACAATGACAGTCGACAAGTTCGTCGCGCGCGACGCGATCCAGCCGATCTATTTCGATACCAGCTACTTCATGGTGCCCGACGGCGTGGCGGGACAGGATGTCTATGTGGTGTTACGGGATGCCATCGCGGAATCGGGGAGGGCCGCCCTGTCGCGGGTGGTGATCTCGCGGCGTGAACGCGCCGTGGCGATCCTGCCGCTGGAGAACGGCATGGTGCTGCACACGCTGCACGAGCCTCGTGATCTCTACGATTATCATAAACTGTTCGATCGGGTGCCAGACGCGCGGCCCGATGCCGAGATGGTGAAGCTCGCCGCTCAACTGATCGAGCGGCAAGAAGGTAAGTTTGAGCCCGCGGATCTGGAGGATCGCTACGAAGCCCGCCTGCGTCAGGTGATCGATGCCAAGTTGAAGGGCGAGGGGATCACGCCGGAGGAGCCAGCGACGCCACGGGCTGACAACGTGATCGATCTGATGGCGGCGTTAAAGCGGAGCCTGGGTCAGGGTGGAGCGGGACGGGCGAAGCCGGAAGCCGTCCCGGAGAAGCGCAAGTCGGCGCCGTCGCGCAAGGCCAAAGCTGCCGTGAAGCGCGCCACAGGACGCAAGCGTGCTTGACCGTCATCCCCGCGAACGCGGGGACCCAGAGACCACGAACATGATGTTGCTCACCTGGGCGCCTGCATTCGCGGGCATGACGGCATTGGATGTCGTCCTACCGTCGCCACCAACCGCGCTTTCTCTCAGCGACAGGAGCCTCGCCGTTGCCAATGACGATCGGCCTGATCGCCGGTTCCGGCTCATCCCTGCTGATGGCGACAGGTTCGAGAACGGGCTCCAATTGGGGCGCTGATACTGGTTCCTCGCCGCTCGTTTCGGTCGGCGCGGGCATGACGTCCGCCATGGCCATCTCGTGATCTGGTCCGGGGATCGGCCCATCCATATCGGCAGGCGCGGGCCCCGGCTCAGGTTCCACCGCGGGCTCCGGCGCTTCCATTGGAACGGCGGCACTGGCGGGCGCGGCAGCCGTGGCTTCGACATGGTCCATCACGTCAAAGATATCGAAGGTGTGGCCGCCGAACGGATTGGCCGGCGTGGGACCGATATAGACCGGCGGCAGATCGGGCTGGTCGGCCCCCGGTTCCGCATGCGACGGCATTTCGCCATCGGCGCCATCCTGCCGGCGCCGACGACCACCGCGACGCCCGCGACGGCGAGCCCGAGGTTCGTCCTCGGCGATAGGCTCCATATGCTCCGGCACGCCCTCGATATGCGTCTCCGCGGCTTCGGCTTCGGTAACATCCGAGCCGATGGTTTCACCAGCCGGAAGCGGTTCGGCCGCGTTGGTGGCCGCGGCTTCCTCGCGGTGTCCGCCGCGCCGGCGCCGACGCCGGCGCCGATGGCGGCGCTCGGCCTCCTCGGCGGTCTCGCCTGCCTCCGCCTCCATGGGCTCATCGGTCTCT
>DATMND010000264.1:0-4045 GCA_035569235.1 Acetobacteraceae bacterium
AGCTGGTGCTCGAACCAGAACCTTTGTCGGCGCTGACGCTGAGTGAGGCGCGCGAGAGCCGCTCCTTCAGTCCCTCGACCCCGGCAGCGGTGATCGCCAGCACGTCGTGGTTCAGGATGTCGTAGACGTTGGCGCCGACCGTCGGCAGCAGGTCGATGCCAGGGATGTTGCGGCTGGCGCGCAGGAATCCAACGTCCACCGCATGATCGACGATCAGCACCGAGCGCCAGCCCAGCGCCTTCAACTTCTTCGCCAGTTCACCGGTCTTCGCCGCGCCGCTCGCCGTGTCGAGCACCACCAGCTTGCCCTCGGCCTGCTTCTGCGACAGCGCCGAGATCAGGCCAAGCCGGCGCACCTTCTTGTTCAGGCTGTATTCGTGCGAATGCGGCACCGGCCCATGCACCACACCGCCTTTGCGAAATTGCGGCGCGCGCAAACTGCCCTGCCGCGCATTGCCCGTGCCCTTCTGGCGGTACGGCTTCTTGGTCGTGCCGGACACTTCGCTCAGGCCCTTGGTGCTGTGCGTGCCGGCGCGGCGCTTGGCCAATTGCCAGTGCACCACGCGCGCCATGATGTCGGCACGCGGCTTCGTGGCGAAGATGTCGTCCGGCAGTTCGGCGCTGCCGGCGCTGGTCTTGTCGAGAGTGGTGATTTCGATCTGCATCGCTCAGCCCGCCGCCGCGGTTTCGAGCAGCGCCGCGGGATACGGTGCATCGGCCGGCCGCGCGCGCTTCACCGCGTCGCGCACCATGACGTAGCCGCCCTTCGAACCCGGGACCGCGCCCCTGATCATCAGCAGGCCCTTCTCGGCGTCCACCGCCGCAACCACGAGATTGAGCGTGGTCACTCGCTCGACGCCCATATGCCCGGCCATCTTCTTGTTCTTGAAAGTCCTGCCGGGATCCTGTCGGTTGCCGGTGGAGCCCAGGCTGCGATGACTGATCGAGACGCCATGGCTGGCCTCGAGCCCGGAGAAATTCCACCGCTTCATGCCGCCCGCAAAGCCCTTGCCCTGCGTGATGCCACACACATCGACTATCTGGCCCACCGCGAAATGCGCCGCTGACAATGTCGCACCCGGCTCCAGCAGCGCATCATCGGCGACACGGAATTCCACCACCTTTGCCTTCGGCTCCACCTTCGCCTTGGCGAAATGCCCGCGATTCGGCTGCGACACGTTCTTCACCTTCGCCGTGCCCCAGCCAACCTGCACCGCGCTGTAGCCGTCCTTCTCGTGCGTGCGCTGCGCGACGACCTGCAGATTGTCGATGTGCAGCACGGTCACCGGCACATGCGTGCCGTCATCGCGGAAGATCCGCGTCATGCCAAGTTTCTTCGCCAGCAATCCAGTTCGTAGGGTCATCGTTGCGGCCTAGATCTTGATCTCGACATCGACCCCGGCGGCGAGGTCGAGCTTCATCAGCGCGTCCACCGTCTGCGGCGTCGGCTCCACGATATCCAGCAGACGCCGGTGCGTGCGGATCTCGAACTGCTCGCGGCTTTTCTTGTCGACATGCGGCGAACGGTTGACGGTGAAGCGTTCGATATGCGTCGGCAGCGGGATCGGTCCGCGAACCCGCGCACCCGTGCGCTTGGCCGTGTTCACGATCTCCTTCGTGCTGTTGTCCAGCACGCGGTGATCGTAGGCCTTGAGCCGGATGCGGATATTCTGGTTGTCCATCGCCATTCCCGTGTCCCCTGCAAACGCCACCGGCGCCCCACCTTCCGATGGGGCGCCGGTGCCGCTTTCTTTCGCTAGGCCGTGATGCTGGCGACGACGCCGGCGCCGACCGTTCGCCCGCCCTCGCGGATTGCGAAGCGAAGCTGCGCATCCATGGCGATCGGCGCGATCAGCTCCACGTCCATCGTCACGTTGTCGCCCGGCATCACCATCTCGGTGCCTTCCGGCAACTGCACGACGCCGGTCACGTCAGTGGTGCGGAAGTAGAACTGCGGGCGATAGTTGGTGAAGAACGGCGTGTGTCGCCCGCCCTCCTCCTTCGTCAGGATATACGCCTCAGCCTTGAACTTGGTATGCGGCGTGATCGAGCCGGGCTTCGCCAGCACCTGGCCACGCTCGATTTCTTCCCGTTTCGTGCCGCGCAGCAGCGCGCCGATGTTGTCGCCCGCCTCGCCCTGGTCGAGCAGCTTGCGGAACATTTCCACCCCGGTCACCACGGTCTTCTGCGTCGGACGGATGCCGACAATCTCGACCTCTTCGCCGACCTTGATCACGCCGCGCTCGACGCGACCGGTGGCCACCGTGCCGCGGCCCGAGATAGAGAACACGTCCTCGACCGGCATCAGGAACGGACGATCGGTCGCGCGCACCGGCTGCGGAATGTAGCTGTCCACCGCATCCATCAGCTCCAGCACCGATTTCTCGCCCATCTCCGGATTGCGATCCTCGAGCGCGAACAGCGCGGAGCCCTTGATAATCGGGATGTCGTCGCCGGGGAACTGATACGAGGACAGCAGCTCGCGCAGCTCCATCTCCACGAGTTCGATCAACTCGGGATCGTCCACCATGTCCACCTTGTTCAGATAGACGACGAGCGCCGGCACGCCGACCTGGCGCGCGAGCAGGATGTGCTCGCGCGTCTGCGGCATCGGGCCATCGGCGGCCGAGACCACCAGGATCGCGCCGTCCATCTGCGCCGCGCCGGTGATCATGTTCTTCACGTAATCGGCGTGGCCCGGGCAATCGACATGCGCATAGTGCCGCTTCGGCGTTTCGTACTCGACGTGCGCCGTGGCGATGGTGATGCCGCGCGCCTTCTCTTCCGGCGCCTTGTCGATCTGATCGTACGCCGTGAACGTGGCGCCGCCGGTCTTCGCCAGAATCTTGGTGATCGCGGCGGTCAATGTGGTCTTGCCATGGTCCACATGACCAATCGTGCCGACATTGCAGTGCGGCTTGGTGCGCGCGAATTTCGCCTTGGCCATCGTCTTTGTCTCCGAGCTTCCCGGTTGGGGGTTCCTACCAGCGGTAGTGGCTGAAGGCCTTGTTCGCCTCTGCCATCCGATGGGTGTCTTCACGCTTCTTCACTGCCGAACCGCGATTGTTCACCGCGTCCATCAGTTCGTTCGACAGCCGGTCTTCCATCGTGTGCTCGCCACGCTTGCGCGCGGCGTCGATAAGCCAACGGATTGCCAGCGCCTGGCGGCGTTCCGTGCGGACTTCGACCGGCACCTGATACGTGGCGCCGCCGACGCGACGGGAGCGCACCTCGACGGCCGGCTTCACGTTGTCCAGCGCCTCGTGGAACATGCGCACCGGATCGGCCTGTGCCCCACCGCGGCGTTTCATCACATCGAGCGCACCATACACGGTGCCTTCGGCGACCGACTTCTTGCCGTCGTACATCAGCGCATTCATGAAGCGGCTGATCACGACGTCGCCGAACTTGGCGTCCGGCAGGATCTCGCGTTTGACAGCGCGGCGGCGGCGGGACATCTCGCTTTCCCCTACTTCGGCCGCTTCGCGCCATACAGCGAACGGCGCTGCCGGCGCTTGGCGATACCCTGGGTGTCGAGCACGCCGCGCAATATATGGTACCGCACACCCGGCAGGTCCTTCACGCGCCCGCCGCGGATCAGCACCACGCTGTGCTCCTGCAGGTTGTGGCCCTCGCCGGGGATGTAGCTGACGACCTCGTAGCCGTTGGTCAGGCGCACCTTCGCGACCTTGCGCAGTGCCGAGTTCGGCTTCTTCGGCGTGGTGGTATAGACGCGCGTGCACACGCCGCGCTTCTGCGGGCAGCCTTGCAGCGCCGGCACCGTGTTCCGTGTCCTCTGTCGCTCCCTCCCTTTGGAGATGAGCTGATTGATCGTCGGCATCGCGCCTCTTTCATTCCGTTCCGCTGGCGTCCACCATCGGTTTGTCGTCCTTGACAGGCAAAGCCCGCCGGCTGGGAAATCCCATCCTGCGGGTTCCTTGAGCCCACGGCCTGGGCCCGCCGGGAAATCCGGAGGCGGCGCCGCACGCGACTTCAGCCTGCAATCGACGGCCACCCGATCAAGTATTGGTGGGTCGGCCAGAGGG
>DATMND010000265.1:0-2681 GCA_035569235.1 Acetobacteraceae bacterium
CGCCGCCGCCGAGAAGCTGGAGATCATCCGGCTGGTCGAGCAGTCCCCGCTACCGATGCGCCATACCCTGGCGAAACTCGGCATTCCCCGGGCAACCTTCTACCGTTGGTACGACCGGCACGGCCGTGGCGGGCCGGAGGCCTTGAACGATCGATCACCCCGGCCGGACCGGGTCTGGAACCGCATTCCCGATGGCGTACGCCAACGCATCATCCAGCTGGCGCTCGACGAGTCGGCGCTCTCGCCACGCGAGCTGGCGGTGCGCTTTACCGACAGCCAGAGCTATCTATTTCGTCTCAGAGGCCTCGGTTTACCGCCTGCTGAAGGCGCATGACCTGATCGCCAGCGCTGCCTTGGCCGACGTGTAGCGCGGCGATCTGGATGGGAAAGCGTATTGCCTCACCGGCGAGTGTTCCCGAGACGTCAAGTGTTGCCTCACCAAGCGTGCTCCCGTTGCCTCACCGATCCTCCAACCGAGTCGCAGCTCCTTTTCTAATCTCTAAATCAATGCTTGTTGATGTTGGCCCTGTGGAGTTGTGGGCGACGCGTTCGCGTCGTCCAAGCGCAGCGGCAAATCCACAGGGCTTTTCGCGCCGCCTTCACGATCGCTGAAACAGTCGTTCGCACCATTGCTTAGCTGGCCTTCGCCAGGCGCAATGTCACGATCGGCAGTCATAGCTCCGAATACCATTCGCCGCGCGGCTTCTCGGCGCCACTCCTTTAGGCGACGCTGCAATGTCCGCAGCTGCCCGTCTGGGTGGACGCCGGGGTAACCGATTC
Organism: Acetobacteraceae bacterium; assembly: GCA_035569235.1. Lineage (GTDB taxonomy): Bacteria > Pseudomonadota > Alphaproteobacteria > Acetobacterales > Acetobacteraceae > JAMXLO01. The sequence continues at coordinate 781 of DATMND010000265.1, forward strand.
TGCAACCGCTCCAATAGCTCGCGCGATGTATGCCACGGCTCTGCCTCGAACCATCCTTGCAGCTCGGTCGTGACTGCCGCAAATGGATCGGGCCGACGCCGCAATCGCTTGGGCTTCGCCTTTCCTAAGCTGGTGGGCCGTACTTCACCCTCCTTCCATGCCGTGCGCAGCCCCGAGAGGAATTGCTCCAATGTCGGCGAGGAAGGTTTCGCCGTATCACCGAAGACGGGGCGGTCTGCGATCGTAACAAGCTGCTGCTGGATCGCGGATCTCTTTCAGCAGACGAACTGGGTCCAACGTGGCGCGCAGCTCGTTCACGCGGCGTCGCACCTGTGCGTTCGTCCGCGGGTCCGCCAGCCGTTGACAGGGTGTCGCCGGGGGGTGATAGCGCTTCCTGACCCGCGCCCCATCACGCGCCTTCGCGGCCAGCTTGAACGAAGGCTGGAAGAAATTCACGAATAGCCGCATGGCGGCATACAATCGCGCCAACGCGGGCGCGGCTTCCAGGCCCTCGAAGCGGCGGTAGCCGATCGTGCGGCGCACGACAGCACCATTCTTCTGCTCCACCCAAGCCTGGTCATTTTTGCGATAGGGACGGCAGCGCGTGAACTCGATGCCGACGTGCTCGCAATAATCCCGAACGGTCTCGTTCATGAACACGCTGTCGTTGTCGGTGTCCAACCCGAGCAGGGGGAACGGCAGCAGCTTGCGTAATTCGCCCAGCACCTCCGTCAGCAGCCGCTGTTCGCGTACCAGCAGCGGCGCACACTCGGTCCAACCGGTGGCGATGTCGGTCAGCACCAAGGTTTGCACGAAGCTGCCCTTCGCAACCGGCCCGCTATGGGCGACCAGATCCGCCTCGACAAATCCGGGCGGCGGATCGTCCCAGCCGTCAAATGTGCGCACCGGCACGCTGCGCCTGATCGCCGTCGAAGCTGCCGACCGGCGGCGCGTCGCTGTTCCCGCCTGCCGCCGGACATCGCGCAACCGCCGATCAATTGTCGCCGCGCTCATCGTCAGTAATCTGGTGCGCACCTCCGGCACCAGCTGCAGATGGCCGTGCCGCTCCATGGCCTCGACGAGGATCGGCAGCAGCGGCCGCAGCCGTTTCCCGCAGATCCGGTCGGATGCCTCCCAGGCTACGATCAGGGCCTCGCATACAGCATCATCGTACACCCGACGCCCAGGCCGGCGGCCCGCACCGCCGGTCTGTTTTTCCAGCCCGCAGCAGCCGCATCGCATGTTTGCGGTGAAAGCCGGTCACCGCCACGAACTCATCCAGTATCCGGCCACGCTCACTCCGATCCCCCTGCGCATATCGCCCTGCAATCGCTGCTATCAACTCATCACGCGTTGCCATGCTGATCCGCCTCATTAGCCCCCACCGACCCAAATCGGTCGGGAGCAAATCAGATGAGGCAACACCTCAGCTTCCGGGAACATTTCAGGCGAGGCGATGCGTGGTCGGCGTCAGATTGTCGGAATTGCGTCTGCGCCGGCCACGGCAGTGGGGCGCGTGCTGGCTGGCACTGATGCTGTGGCGCGAGCGGCGGCTCGATCAGTTCTGGTCGAAGCGGCTGGGAGTGAGCCGCAAAGGGACGCATTGGGATCAGGTGCTGTTGGTGCTGGTTGCCTACCGTCTGCTGGCGCCGGGCAGCGAGTGGCGCCTGCATCGTGAGTGGTTTCAGCGCAGCGCGCTGGCCGACCTGCTGGGCGAAGGTGCCGGGCTGGGGGAAATCTACAAGCTGTACCGCTGTCAGGACCGGCTGCTGGTGCACAAGCAAGCGGTCTTCGATCATCTGGTGGGGCGGTGGCGCGATCTGTTCAATATCAGCTACGACGTGCTGCTCTACGACCTGACGAGCACCTATTTCGAGGCCGATCCACCATTTCCGGAAGGC
>DATMND010000266.1:0-8326 GCA_035569235.1 Acetobacteraceae bacterium
TGGTTTGGTTGCCCGACATAGATTCAGACATTTCGCCGCGCCGGAATCCTGCCGCCACATCCGAATCGCACAGTCCGCCCAACTGTTGCACCGTAGACTCAACATTGGCACATACATGTATAGAGCGTTGAACAGCCCTGCCTTGCTGCTGCGCGAACTCGCCTTCCAGGACCCAGATGCATTCTCCATAGTCTTTGACCTTGGCAAGGCACATAGACTGGCGATCCGAAGGCGAGACTTTCAGCTCAGACCGGAATGGAGTTTCGTTGGTTCAAACAGCAACAATCGGCGTGCCGATTTGGCGTTGCTTTTTCGCGGACAACCCATCCTTATCGCAGAGATTAAAGAAGATGATTTTGGTAACGCTTCCAATGCAGCCCAACTGAAAGACTACATGGCTTACATTGGCAAGGATTACAGCGAGGCCCGATTCTACCATGTCAGTCGATACACACCGATAGAGGCTGATCGACAGATACTGGACAAGGCAACAGCGAAAGGTCTTCCTGTCAAAGAGCTTAGATATAGGGACATCCTTGACAGACTATTGAAGGCGAAAACTGCGAAGCCTCATCCCTTCACGGACATGCTCCTAGACTACATGGAGGATATTGGCGTGACCCGCTATCAGCCGATTGACTTCGCCGATGAAACAAATGAGGTGAGCTTTTTTCTGGCTCAGGCGTTGGGATTTCCGCATGCTCATGGATTAGGGAAACTTCAGAGCCGGCAGACCGAGAACGCTGTTCCCGGTGTCTTTAAGCGGATGTTCGATAACATCGAGGCAATCGCAGAATGGATACGTGAAAGAAATCGAGACCTATTTAAACAACGGTTCGGCCGGAAATATCGACCATATATGTGTTACGATCCAAAAGGCCTCAGCAAGGCGCTCGCAAGAACTGAAAGCAACGATTGGGTGGAACTGCCTGGACTGGGTGGGAAGGCCCCGCAGTACGGATATGTATACTTCTTTGGTATCGGAAGTATCAGAAGTGAGAGTTGGCTGCGCCTCGAGATTGGTATGAGCTTGTTGATCGACCTAAAGCCTGCAGACGACCAAGGTCATTTAAAGTTGTACCTGTCTGCCTGTTTCTACGGCGAGCGGTTGTCGTGGAAAAAGACTAACGAGGAAGTGGAGCTGACAGGCTTCCCGAGCGAAAAACAGGCTCAAAGACACTACGCTCAACTAATCAGAAGGGCGCGTGATAAAGCGATTAAAGATGGGACATACTCAAGACAGCTCGAGCAATTCCAAATTTAAGCGTGTTTGTCGCCCCGCGGTTTGGGAGAACAGAGCCACAACGCGCGGCGGAAATGCGGCATCAGCCGCGCACAGTTCGGACACATTCTGATACCTCAGCGCGGCCGATGTGGGACACGCGGCCATCGCCTGATCGAACCACCGGCAACAACATCAGTCGCCATGGAGCGATTCTTTAACATTGGTACATGCTCGCGTACGTAGGCGAAAACCATCGTTCAGTCGATATCCTCCAGGCTGAACTGCTCCGCCTCCTCGTCGTAGCTGAACAACTCGGCGTAGCGGCCCCAGGCAATGACCGTGCGGATCGTGTCCTCGGCGTAGTCGGGCGACATGTGGTCCTCCAACTCCTCGCGGAACCGCACGGCCGACGCCCGGTGGTTGTGGCGTTCGTCCAGCACCTGGCGGATCGTGCGGGCGAGCGGCACGTGCGCCGTCAGCGCGGCGGCGAACAGGCGTTTGCGTTCCTCGGTGTCGGCCGCGACGAAGCGGCGGCCTTCGTCGGTGAGATGCAGATCGCCTTCCTCCAGCACGGCGAAGCGCAGCTGTTGGAGCGTCTCGCCGAGCGGCAGCAGTTCGTCCGCCTCGTATTGCAGCGCCCCGGCGAGCGCGGGCAGATCGGCGCGCCCGTGATAGGGCGGCCCGGCCAGCGCCTCCATCAGGCCCGCCATCTGGTTGGTGCCGACGCGTTGCAGCGGCGCGGCGATGATCGCCACCGGCGCCGCGGCCACCGCCCGCACGCTCGGAACCGGGCGGCGCGTCATCAGGCCGTAGATGTCGTCCACCACCTGGCGGAACGCCGGATCGAGCCGGTTGCGCGGATGCGGGAACGTGACGCGCAATTCGTTCGCGACGCGCCCGGGGTTCGAGGCGAACACCAGGATGCGGTCGCACATCAGCACCGCCTCCTCGATGTTGTGCGTCACCATCAGCACCGACTTCACCGGCAGCTTGCCCTCCGACCACAGATCGATCAGGTCGGTGCGCAGCGTCTCCGCCGTGAGTACGTCCAGCGCGCTGAACGGCTCGTCCATCAGCAGCAGATCGGGATGCACCACCAGCGCGCGCGCCAAGCCGACGCGCTGGCGCATGCCGCCGGACAGCTCCTTAGGATAGGCGCTTTCGAAGCCGCCGAGGCCGATTAGGTCGATCGCCGCCTCGGCGCGGTTTTCCCGTTCAGTGCGCGGGACGCCGCGCGCCTCGAGGCCCAGTTCCACGTTCTCCTGCACGGTGAGCCAGGGAAACAGCGCAAAGCTCTGGAACACCATGGCGACGCCCTCGGTCGGGCCGTGCACCGGGCGGTCGCGCCACCGCACCTCGCCGGCCGTCGGCGTCAGCAGGCCCGCGACGATGCGCAACAGCGTGGACTTGCCGGACCCGGAACGGCCGAGCAGCGCCACCATCTCGCCTTCGCGCAGGCTGAGGTCCACGCCGTCCAGCACCACGAGATCCGCACTGGCCTCCTTGTGGTAGGCCTGCCTGCAGCCGCGCACCTCGAGCAGGTCGTGCCGGCCGGTAAGCGTGTCCATAAGTGCCTCGCTGTTACCCGAGCTTCAGGTGCCGTTCAGAATAGCCATAGAGCGGCCGCCACAGCAGCCGGTTGAAGGCCAGCACAAAGACCGACATCACCACCACACCGAGCACGACGCGCGCCATGTCGCCGCGCTCGGTGGCCTCGGCGATATAGGCACCCAGGCCGTGCGCCGTGAGCTTTGTGTTGCCCCAGGATGCCACCTCGGCCACGATCGCCGCGTTCCACGAGCCGCCCGAGGCGGTGATCGCGCCGGTCACATAGTAGGGGAAGATCCCCGGGATCATCACCCGGCGCCACCACAGCAGCCCGCCGACGCGGAGATTGTTCGCCGCCTCGCGCAGGTCGCCCGGAAACGCCGCCGCGCCGGCGACGACGTTGAACAGGATGTACCACTGCGTGCCGAGGATCATCAGCGGCGTGAGCCAGATGTCGGGGCTCAGGTCGAAGTGCACGATGAACAGCACGACCGGCGGGAACAGCAGGTTCGCGGGAAACGCCGCGAGGAACTGCGCCAGCGGCTGCGCGCGCCGCGCCCAGATCGGCCGCAGCCCGAGCCAGACGCCGATCGGCACCCAGAGCAGGCTCGCCAGCGCGATCAGCACGACCACCCGCACGAGCGTGAAGCTGCCGAGCAGGAGCGCCTCGCCAACGTCGCTCCAGTGCAGTTCGGCCGAAGCGAACGTGGCGATCTTGGTCAGTGCCCAGACCAGGACAACGCCGACCACGACGAGCCAGGCCACATCGACCGCGTGCGACGACCGCCCCTCGGCAGACTGGGCGCGCGGTCCAAGGGTCATCCGCAGGCCGCCGAACGCCACGGCGGCATCGCCGATCGCATCGACGAAGCGGTTCAGCAGCCTGGTCCGGCGCATCAGCCGCAGCAGCCACGGATCGGCCGCAGTCGCGCCGGCGGTCGTTTCGAAGCGGAACTTCTGCGACCAGGCGACCAGCGGGCGGAACAGCAGCTGGTCGTACGCCAGGATCACCAGCAGCATGGCGGCGATGGCGTAGAGCACGGCAAGGATGTCGCGCTGCTCCAGCGCGAGCGCGACATACGAGCCGATGCCGGGCAGCTTCCAGGTGTTGTCGCCGACTGACACCGCCTCGGAGGCCACGACGAAGAACCAGCCGCCGGACATCGACATCATGGTGTTCCAGACCAGCCCGGGTGTCGCGAACGGCACCTCGAGCCGCCAGTAGCGCTGCCACGGCGTCAGATGAAAGCTGTCGGAGGCCTCCTTCAGGTCGGCGGGCACGGTCTTCAGCGACTGGTAGAGGCTGAACGCCATGTTCCACGCCTGGCTGGTGAAGATCGCGAAGATCGCCGCCAGCTCCAGCCCGAGCACGCGGCCGGGGAACAGGCTCATGAAGAACACCACGGTGAACGTGAGGAATCCGAGTATCGGGACCGACTGAAGGACGTCGAGGATCGGGATCAGGATCAGCGCGGCGCGGCGGCTCTTCGCGGCGGCGGTGGCGTAGCCGAAGGTGAACAGCAGCGAGGCCACCAGGGCGGCGAACATGCGCATTGTGGTGCGCAGGGCGTAGTCGGGCAGGTGGGCGGGATCGAGGCTGACCCCCATCGCCTGCGGCGCGCTGATCGGCATGAAGGTGCCGCGTGCCTCGTGCGCGACCGCAATGAGTGCGGCGAACACGCACAGGATCGCCGCCGCATCCCACGCGTTCGGCAGGCGCCTTCCGGCAGCGAGGGCGGGGTGGAGTGTAGCTGACATCGGGCCCGGGCGGGGTTGCGGCGCGCCCTGTTAGCCCGGCACAGCGGGGCAAGTCACGCCCCGCCCGTATGGCAATTGCGTGACGGTACTCAGTGGCCGGTGCTGCCGAAGCCGCCTTCGTTGCGCGTGGTGGGGTCGAGGCTGTCCACCTCGTGCCAGCGCGCCCGCACCACCGGTGCCAGCACCGCCTGCGCGATGCGCGCGCCGCGCTCGATGGTGAAGGGCGTGTCGCCGGCGTTCAGCAGGATCACCTGGATTTCGCCGCGATAGTCCTCGTCGATCGTGCCGGGGCTGTTGGGCAGCACGATGCCGTGGCGGAACGCGAGGCCCGAGCGAGGACGGACCTGCAACTCGTAGCCAGGGGGCAGGGCGATGGCGAGGCCAGTGGGGATCAGCGCGCGCTTGCCCGGTTCGACTGTGACCGGCGCAGCGACCGCGGCCAGCAGGTCCATGCCGGCCGCGCCGGCGGTGGCATAGGCCGGAAGCGGCAGGTCGTTGCCATGCGGCAGGCGGCATACAGCGATCTGAACGGTCATGGCGGCATCATGCGGTGCGTCAGGGGAGCAGGCAATTGCCGCGAAGTTGTTGGGCGTCCCATTGCGTTGTGCACAGGCAACGCATTGTCCGTCTGGTTAGTATCCAACAGCTCAGTCAATTCAGTTTTGCCACTGCGGTCAATTGCCGCCTAACTGTGCCGACAGGGCCCGAGCCGCGGCAGTCACCACCTCGATCGTGCGTGCGCGGACTGCGCTGGTGTAGCGGCCGATTGGGATCGAAACGGTCAGCGCACCGGTGATCTCGGCCCCGGAACTGCGCACCACCGCTGAAATCGACGCACCCTCGTCGAGACGCTTGTTGTGCGTCTCCGCATAGCCGTTGCGCCGGACCTCGGCGATCGCACGCCGTAGTATCAGAGCATCGATCTTTGCGCCGGGAAAGGGCGGCACGAACTCAGTCCTGTCAATATACGCCGCAATCTCCTCGTCAGGCAGCGCGGCCAGAATGACGTGGCTGGTGCTGCCGACATAGAGCGGGCTCAGCTTCCCCAGCGTCACCACGCGCCGGAAATCGCGGATGCCCTCGAGCTGATCCAGATTGATCCTGTCATCCCCTACACGAACCGCAATGTAGACTGTTTCGTTCAGCTCATCGCGGATCTGGCGCATGAAGGGGCGAGCCTGGGTGACAAAGCCGGTCGAGGTCTTCGCCACCTCGGACATCGCGATCACAGCAAACCCCAGCCGGTAAAGCCCGGTCCGCGGGTTCTTCATGGTCATGCCGCCCCTGCAGAGCGTGGCCAGCAGACGGAACGCCGTCGCCTTGTGCAGTCCCGTCGTCGCGGCGATATCGGTCAGCGAGAGCTCAGGTTGTCGATGCGTGAAGGCACGCAGTACGTCCAACGCCCGTTCGACCGTCGAGACGCTATAGCGATCGACCTCCTCCACCGCACTCACCCGCGCTGTCTCTTCCTTCGCTGCTTGACAGCGTATTCACCTTCGATAGTATGCTTCTCGGAAACACGAAATCGAGTTTCAATATATGAAACCGACGAGGAGGTCCAGGGCGGTTCGTTCCCCACTTGGTGGCGGCATGAGTGCCGCGGCCGCGATGACGTCCGATGAGGCAGCCACTCCGCCCGTCATCCAGATGATCGATGTCGATCACTTCTATGAAGGACAGCTCGGCTGGAACCACGCGCTCGATCATCTGACGCTGACCATCGAGCGCAACGAATTCCTTTGCATCCTCGGCCCGAGCGGCTGTGGCAAGAGCACACTCCTGAAGATCGTCGCTGGTCTGATGCGTCAGAGCGGCGGCGAAGTGCTGCTCAACGGCAAGCCGATCAAAGGACCGGGCCTTGATCGTGGCATCGTGTTTCAGGATCCGGCGCTGTTCGCCTGGCTCACCGTGTTGCGCAATGTCGAGTTTGGCCTGTTGATGGGCGGCTGGAAAAAGCTTGCCGCGCGCGACCGTGCGATGCACGTTCTGGAGATTGTCGGCCTCGCCAAACAGGCATCGCTGTATCCGTTCCAGTTGTCGGGCGGCATGAAGCATCGCGTCGCGGTGGCACGAGCGTGGGCCCTGACAGGGGCGGCACTGTTGCTGATGGATGAGCCGTTCTCCGCGATCGACGCAATCAATCGAATGACGCTGCAGGACCATCTGGTGAATACCTGGCTCGCCGAGCAGCGCACTGTCCTCTATGTCACTCACGATATCGAGGAAGCGGTTTATCTGGCCGACCGGATTGTCGTATTGAAGCCATCGCCGGGACGGATTGCAGCTGACCTGCGCGATGAGCTGCCACGACCGCGCGATCGCCATTCGGCGGAGTTTCTGGCGGTGAAATCCCGAATCATGCAGGAGATGCAGCGTCATGGCGTTGCCACCGAGTGACGGCGCGAGGGCGTCCACGCGCCTGAAGCAGCTTATCCACCGCAAGGGCCAGGTACTGTCCGTGATGCATCCGCCCACCGCGGCACTCGCGCGCATCATGGAACGAGCCGGCTGCGAAGCGCTGTTCGTCGGCACCAGCGCCGTTGTCGGCGGTTATACCGGGCTCGCCGATGTTGGCACCGCGTCAATGACCGAGTGCGTGCAGATTGCCGCCTGGATCGCCGGCAGCGTTGCCACACCGATCATCATCGACGGCGATACCGGCCACGGTGGGATCATGGCGGTACGCCGGATGGTGCGTGACTGTATCCACGCGGGTATAGCCGGTATTCGCATCGACGATCAGCCGATCGAGGGCAAGCGGCGAACGCAGAGCGCTGGATTGGAAGTAGTGCCGCTGGAGCAGGCGATCGTTCGATATCGCGCGGCAGTGGACATGAAGAACGAGCTCGACCCTGACTTCGTTGTCATGGCGCAGTGCTACGCGCGCGACGCCGCGAACGGCGGATTGGACGAATCGCTGCGCCGCCTGGCGGCCTATCGCACCGAGGCTGGTGTCGACTGGGTACAGCTTGAATCGCCGCATTCCATCGAGGAGATCAGGCAGGCGCGGCAGGCCGTCACCTGCCCCTTGTCCTTCATGAAGGGCAAGCTGCCGCGTTATCTCACGCTCGACGAGCACCTGGAACTTGGCGTCACGATCGCGTGGCTGCCGAGTTTCTCGCACCACGTGATCTGGGCGGCCCTGTCCGACTTCATGGCGGACTTCCGCCAGCACGGCCTCGGCGCGTGGGAAGCCTTCGTCGAGCGTCGCAAGGATCACCCCTACACCATCCCCGAACTCCCGCCCGACGGCGAGGGCCTCGATAAGCAGCGCGCGCTGGAGGAACGCTATCTGTCCCCGGCTGCGCTGGAGAAATACCGCCGCTCCGCCGGTGGCGACATATCCTGAAGGAGACGCACCAAGGCACGCGGTGGCTACAAATTCTTTGACACGGATGCGCATGTCGGACCGTACGTCGATGTCCTCGAGCCGTATCTGACGGCGGACGACAAGCAGCGGCTCGAGGCCTGGTCGCAATACAGGGCCACCAGCAAAAACGGCCACGTCTCCTACAACAAGGGCCAGCGCAAATATCAGCGGCGGCTCTATTCGGAGACCATGGAAACGGCGCCCGCCGGATACATGGCGGGTTTCACCGGCGTGAAGCGTGAGCGCGCGATATCGCCCGATGTCGACCGCTCCGCCGCGGCGCGCATCGGCGACATGGATTTCGAAGGCGCCGATGTGAATTTCATGCTGCCGTCGGGCTGGTTCGGCACCTTCACCGCCGGCGACGACATAGCACTGGAGATGGGCATGTATCAGGCCTTCCATCGCTGGATGGCCGACTACTG
>DATMND010000267.1:0-4246 GCA_035569235.1 Acetobacteraceae bacterium
CGAGCCGCTGACCGCGATCCGCCACGACCGAGGGAACGATGCTCAGGGAACCTGATCGAGAACCCGACCTTTGGTGCTCAGCAATTCCTCCGACACGTCCGGTCGATCGATCAGCAGGTTGGAGCCGGCGTAGATGAAGGCGCGATTCTCGGCGACCGACACCGCCTTCACCGATGAATCGCTGGTTATTCGCACCTGCACACGAGTGCATGATCGAAGCGATGGGATCACCGTGTCGGTGATCGTTTCCAGCCTAAGCTGCCACTTGTCGCCGTTGAACTCCGCCAGAGGGTCGTCGGCTCGTCCGTTGTCGCGGAACAGGGAGCCGGCGGGAACCGTCAGCTTCGCCAGAGGCTCGTCGACAGAGATTGACCGGCAGATCTCCAATGTGGAGGCATCGGCGAGCCCGTAGGCGAGCGCAAGAACGATCGTAAGCGCCGTCGCGCACCATCGGCGATCATGCCGAGGACGTAAGCCACGGGGTAGGCTGTCGCGCATATTGTTCCCTCACGTAATGTGAAACTGCCCCGCCTGCGGGGTTATGCGTCATGCTTGGACGCACAATCCCAACAGTGGGATTCACAACGGCGCTATTGAACGAAGCGCGCCGTATAGCCGTTCGAGGCGCCCGCCACAATTGCGTCCAGAACCAGGTTGGGAGTGCTCTGAGACACGTACACGCCGGCCACATCCGCGCCAGGACCGCTACCGTGCGCCAAGGTCCCCATCGTGTTAGGACTGCCGCTCCCGCCGCCATCGATTATGATATTGGCCGTGGCGCCTATGGCGGACGAGGTCTGGATGATCTGTATCACGGCAGGCGTTGTTCCACCGGCGCCGACTACATTGCTCAGGGTGACGTTCGCCTGCGCACCGATCGCGGAAGCGTGCAGGTTGTAGTTAACCATGCTGCCGTTACCCACCGTCAACGCCCCAGTTTGCGCATCGCCGGAGTCCAAGTTCATCACGATGGTGTTGCCGCTGGACTGGATAGTCTGCGTGAACGTCTTCGTTGCGGCGCCGCTTGCAAGGTTCGTAATGCTGTTATTATCGCCCGTAAGCGAAAGATTATGCGTGAACGATGTAACGCCGCCCGAGGCGGTATTGCTGACAGTGTTGAATGATCCGGTGATGCCGTAGTTGCCACCGCTGCCGTCGCTGCCTCCCTGGTTCAGTGCGACAGCGCCGGAGGCTGACACATCGTTGGTGACGAAGTTGCCGGTTCCGGCGATGGCCAGATTGTACTTCAGCGTGTTACCGTCGAGCGTGTCGGTGATCGTGTTGCTGCCACCACCAGTGACGGCGATCTGCACCGACGGATTGACCGGTGGCGTCGTCCTCGTTCCGATCTTGAGCGAGTGGGTGTTGTTGCCTCCGGCATACGATGCAGTCAAAGTCGCGGTGGTGGAAGTCGAATCCGCCGCCAAAGAGCCATTGAATGCGTTGGCCCCTCCCTGTTGATCGATGCTGATCGTATCCCAGGTTCCTTTGACCGGCAGTGTCGAACCGCCAGCTGAGGTCTTGCTGACCTGGTTGCTGGGATTCGCAGTATCCTGGGTGATCGACAGCGTCCTTACCGAGCCGGCGGTGCCGGCATCGATACTGATTTCATTGAAACTGACTGCCCACGCCGGGGCCGAAAGCCCCATCAGGACCGTTGCGCCGAGGAGTATCGATTTCATAACAATGCGTCCTTCTGTTGTCGAAATCCCGTGGGGCCGACGATTTTCGAAGGACAGCCGGTGGGTTGATGGCGGTGTCATACCCACCAGCCATCGTGGATGCCATTTTGGACGAGTTGAATTAGGGCGGAGCGGATCGCGGTGCGCAGCGCGAGTCCGACCGGCTCGTTGCCGCCGCCGCCAAGCTCCAGCTCAACGACGGATTCGCTGTAGATCTTGGCGATGTGGCCACCAACCTTCATCGACGTAATGGATTTGGTCACAGTGGTCTGGCCGATGACTTCGCCGGTCTGCACGGCGATAGCCCGCAGGCTGAATGTGACCAGGTCGGTGATGAGAGTGCCGCTGGCGCCGATGCCGGCGAAAGCGAGACCACCGCTCATATCCCGGGTAGCCCGATCGTAGGCCACCACCTGTCCGACCAGCAGTACCTCCGCCACACGGACCATGGTCAGCCGGCGCGGTGCGGCAGGCTGCTGGGCGGCAACGAGCTGGGCGGCAGGCTGCCGGACGCCACGGTGCCGGCCGGCAGGGCTCTGGGCGGCCTCGGTCGGAGCGGCGGCGGTCTGGGCCGGACCGTTCAGGGCCAAGGTCGCCAGTTGCCGCTCGCGGAGCAGTTCATCGATATGCTGGCGTTCGACCAGGAAGACGTAGCCTGTTCGCAATGAGCGGATGGCCTCGACCAGATACGGTGTGCAGTCCATCGGAACCGCCGTGCTGAGCTCCTGGGCCAGCAGAGTGGGCCGGCGCTGGCCGGTCGTGTCGATGCAGTTGTAGATGCCCACGGTCAGTGCCCGTGCCGGCGGCGGAGGCAGCGGGATTTCCTGCTCGGCGATCACGTCGGGTGTCGCCGACGCCAGCGGATCCTGCACGCAGCCGGCCAACGCCAGCAGAGCTGCTGCCAACAGTGATACGGTGATCGACTGGTGGCGCATGGGCACCGCATCAGTCACCGGTCGGCAGCGACAGGGAGGTTGAACCGGTCGGCGTGTTGATCGAGATGTTCAGCTGACCGTCCGCATTGACGTAGGTGACCGACACGGCCCCGGACTGGATGGTGCCGGCATCGCCGTCCTTGGAATTCGAGATCTTCAGTGCCACATCGCGCGCCACCAGCGAATTGAGCTGCGAGATGATGGCGTTGGCGAACTGCTGATTGGGATCCGGTGCTGCCGTGACCTTGGCCGCCGCCGCTGCCGAGGCGGCACGCTGGTCGCGCAGGCTCTTCTCGAATTGGGCAGACTGGAACGCTGCCGGGTTGTTGCCGCCGAAGCTGGGCGATTGCAGGATGTAAAGCTGATCGGTCGCGAATGCCGGCGTCGACAGGGCGCCGGAAAGCATTGCTGCGACCGCTAGCATGATGGCAAGGCGACTCCCAGGTCCGCGGTCCCGACGCGGGCGGAGCCCAGGAGCCGAAAATGCGCACGCGCCGGTATTCCGGTGCGGGAAGTGGGCGCCAGTTTGGCGCATCTTTGCCTCCGTCTATTTTCATGACGGTCTAGGGGCTTGCTACTGTCCCAGCCCACGGACAATCAGGTGTGGTCGAACAAGGCGGTCGTGCTGCCATCCACTGGAATGACCTGCTTCTGCTAACAGAACGGAATTGATATTTGATTTATTTTGATTGTGGAGTTGCCTTCGCAGCTTCCGTTCCGAAGCCTGCCCGTTTCGAGCCTTGTCATGGAAGGCTGGCATTTCGGACCTTGCGATCGGCGGGTAGAGCGAAGCTGGGCAGGTCCTGCGCAGGTTCACGGCGGAACGCAGTTTCGCTTTCAGCTGGGTCCACGCGGCGGAGGGATTCGTCTGTGGCGTCCGCCAGGGCGGCTTCGGTATCCAGTCCTCCCGGCGGCGGGGAAGCTGGTGGCGGATGAAGGTGCCTCGCGCCGCAGAGATCGTGCGGCCGGCGATGGCGTTAAGTTTTTAACACGGAGGAAACAGGGAGGACCACGGAGATCACGGAGAAGGATCTTATGCGCTTCGCGCGAAGCGCAATACTTGTCTTCTCAGTGCCCTCCGTGGTCCTCCCTGTTTTCTCCGTGTTAAAATTACGACAAAGCCAACCGCACGGACAATACGTTGAACGCAACACCGTCGCCTACAGCACAAACCGCCGCAGGCCATCCTTCAACATGATACTGCTGAATTTCAACAGCAGCCCGATACGGCAACCGCTCAGCCGCATATAGGTCATCATCTGCGCCTCATGCAGCGCCACGACATGCTCCACTGCCTTGATTTCCACGATAACAGACCGCTCGACGATCACATCCGCACGATAGCGACAGTCCATGCGCACCCCGTCATAGATCAGCGACAACGGTGCCTGCCGCACGATCGTCAGACCGTCGCGCACGAGTTCGTGGCAAAGGCACGCCTCGTACACCGACTCAAGAAGTCCCGGCCCAATACAGCGGTGCACGCTGATCGCCAACCCGATGATGCGCCTGGTCACGGCGTCCCCATGCGCAAGACGATGCGTGTGTTTTTCGCTCATTCGATGATAGTCGGGGCGTCTGGCTAGCGACCCCTCAACGACGGGTCACAGGCTTGCACGCCCGAAAGCC
>DATMND010000268.1:0-18716 GCA_035569235.1 Acetobacteraceae bacterium
CGTCATGATGGTCGCGGGTGCGCAGGGCGGTGGCTACGCACTGGGCGTCTGGCTGCCCACCTACCTGAAAACCGTGCGCGGCATCTCGGCGGTCGGCACCGGCGGCTACACACTTGTTCTGATCCTCGGCGCATTCTTCGGCTTCGTCACTGGCGCATATCTGGCCGACGGGATCGGGCGGAAGAACACCTTCATGCTGTCCGCCGTCGCCTCCGTCGTGCTGACGCTGGTCTATCTGTTCGCACCGATCAGCAACGCGTGGTTCATGCCGGTCGGCTTCGTGCTCGGCTACGTCTCGCTGATCATGTTCTCGCCGATGGGCTCGTTCATGACCGAACTCTACCCCACGGCGGTGCGGGGCACCGGCCAGGGCTTCTGCTACAACGCCGGCCGCGGGATCGGCGCGCTGTTTCCCGCACTGGTGGGCTTCCTTGCCACGCGCCTCGGCCTCGGACCGGCGATCGCGCTGTTCAGCATGGCGGCGTACGGCGTCATGATCGCAGCCCTGTTCATGCTGCCGGAGACTCGAGGGCGGTCGTTGCTCAGCCTGGAGCAGCCGGCGGGGGAGTAGGGAAGGGCGGCCTCGGCGGCGGCGTTAACCTCGGTTTCAGGGCTTTCAGGCTAAGTACCTGCTCCAGGACGGAAAGCAGGTCATGCTGTCTCGCATCGGAAGGCTCGCCGCCTTCATCGGTCATGCGCGCGCCCGATACATACTGGTAGCCTGCGGCCTGGTGATTGGCCTCGTGATCGCCGGCAGCGCGCTTCTGCTTGCCCAGGAGCTGCGTCGCGAAAGCATCTGGAATGCCGGGCAGGCGATGAAGAACCTTGCGCTCGTGCTGTCCGAGGAGACCGATCGTGTGTTTCAAACCGTGGAGCTGGTTCAGCTCGGCCTGATCGATCGAATGCGCGAAGCCGGCATCGATACGCCCGACAGGTTCGCCGAGCAGATCGACGCGTTCGTCGCACACCGGAACCTGAATGATCTGCTCGTTGGTCTGCCGCAAACCGACGCCCTCGCGTTGATCGACCTCCGCGGCCGGATTGTGAATGTCACCCGCACATGGCCGCTGCCGGTGCTTCCACTGGGCGACGAGCGGTCTTTCGCGGCCTTTGTCGCCGACCCGGCCGCCGCCTCATTCATCAGTTCCCCCGTGCAGACCTGGGCCAATGGCGAATGGGTCGTCCTGTTCTCGCGGAAATTCACCGCATCGGATGGCCGATTTGTCGGCATCGTGAACTACGGTCTGCGGCTGGAGTATTTCGAGCAGTTGTTCGGGCGAATTTCGCTGCACGGCGAACGCTCGTTCACCCTGTGGCGACGCGATGGGGGTCTTCTGGCGCGCTATCCCCGCATCAAACCCGCCGGCATCCAGAACAGTGACGAAGCCGAGGCGAACCGGCGAACCGTCGCTATGGTCAATGGTGGCGTCATCCATGAACAAAGCCTGTTCGACGGCAGCGAGCGGCTGATAGCGCCTCAGTCCAGCGCCCACTACCCTCTCATCATCACTGCCGCGACCACTGTGGATGCCGCGCTCGCGGGTTGGCGCGGTGAAGCAAGGCTGCTGACAGGCGCCGTCCTGCTGCTGGAACTGTTCATCGCCGGGATCATCATCCTCGGCGTTCGTCATTTGCGCGGCTATGAAAAACTCGAGGCGGCCAACACCGCGCAACTGCGAGCCGAGGCGGCGCAGAACGCTGCAATGTCCGAGCTTCATCTGTCACGACAGCGGGAGCGTGCTGGGCGCGAACTGCATTCGCATTGTCTCCGCTTCGACACGGCCCTGAACAACATGGTGCAGGGCCTGCTCATGTTCGATCATGCGGGCCAGCTGCTGGTCGTCAATCGCCGGTTCTGTGAACTGTTTGACGTCCCGAACGGCGAGCTTCTGCCAGGCATGCCTTACAATGACTTGACGGAGCGCATCGTCACGACCGGCAGCGTCACCGCGGATGAGATGCGCGAAGTCCGCGAGCGCAGGGTCGCGCTGATCAGCCGCAATGGGCCGTCGACGGCTACGTGGGAGCTGGGCAATGGCCGTGCCTTCACGGTGACCCATCGGCCCATGGAGGAAGGCTGGCTCACCACCTTCGAGGAAATCACCGAACGCCGCTGCGCGGAGGACAGGATCGCGCATCTGGCGCGTCATGATGCGCTGACCAACCTGCCAAACCGCGTACTGTTCCATGAGACGCTCGAGCGGGCGGTCGCCCATGCGCGACGTGGGCAACGCCTCGCTCTGCTGTGCCTCGACCTCGATCAATTCAAGCATGTCAACGATACGCTCGGGCATCCGATCGGCGATGCGTTGCTGCAAGCAGTCGCGACGCGTCTGCTGGGCCAAACGAGGGAGACCGATACGGTCGCGCGGCTCGGTGGCGATGAGTTCGCGTTCATCCAGGAACCGATCGACAAGCCTACCGATGCGACCGCGCTCGCCGAGCGGCTGATCGAACTGTTCGACGCACCGTTCATCGTCGAGGGGCACCAGATCATAATCGGCACCAGCATCGGCATCGTCTTCGCACCACAGGACGGTCTGGACCCTGACCAGCTGCTGAAGAACGCCGATCTCGCTTTGTATCGCGCGAAGGTGGATGGCCGCGGCATTTATCGCCTGTTCCATGCCGAGATGGACGCCCAGATGCAGGCGCGCCGCCTGCTTGAACTCGATCTCCGCCAGGCGCTGAAGGTCGGGCAGCTTGAACTGTTCTATCAGCCGATCGTCGATTTGCGGGCGAACGCAGTGGCAGGCTTCGAAGCGCTGTTGCGCTGGCGCCATCCGGGCAAAGGCCTTGTGCCGCCCGATCAGTTCATCCCCCTCGCAGAGGAGATCGGTCTGATCGTGCCGATCGGCGAATGGGTGCTGCGCGAGGCATGCCTCGCCGCGGCGTCCTGGCCGGGTGAGATGCGGGTCGCGGTCAACCTTTCGCCGGCGCAGTTCAAGAGCCGGGATCTGGTGACCGCCGTCGCCCTGGCGCTGCACGAAGCCGGTCTGGCAGCCGATCGGCTGGAGCTGGAGATCACCGAAACAGTGATGTTGCAGGACACCGATGCGACGCTGGCGACATTGCACCAGTTCCGGGCGCTCGGCGTCGGCATTGCCATGGACGATTTCGGAACCGGCTACTCCTCGCTGAGCTATCTGCGGCGTTTCCCGTTCGACCGCATCAAGATCGATCAGACTTTCGTCCGCGATGCGTGCAGGAAGCGAGATTGCGGTGCGATCGTCCGCGCGGTGACCGGCCTGGGCAAGGAGCTCGGCATGGCAACGACCGCCGAGGGCGTGGAGACGGCGGAACAGCTCGCCGCCGTCACCCTGGCCGGCTGCACCGAAGTTCAGGGCTTTCTGTTCAGTCAGGCCGTGCCCAGGTGTGCAGTGCCGGATATTCTCCAATGCATTGCCCAGATGCTGCTGTCGCAGGATGCGTGCGCGCTGGCCGAACCCGTCGGGTAGGCGCCCGATCGCGCAAGCGTGCAGCGAGGCGCGCAATTGCGACCAATATTCCGCCATCAGTCCGGCTAGGCTGCATCCATCTAAAGAATGGAGGACAGAGCGGTCATGGCATCATTTGGCGAGGCGACAATGAACAAGGCGGAAGACGCAGCATCACAGATCGCCCGGCTGCGCGAGCAGGTCGAGGCGCTGATGAAGGACCGGGTAACGCCGGCAGTGACTGAAGCGGCCGGCCGCGCCGAGGCCGCTGTGTACGGGGCGGCGGGCAAGGTTCGTGACCAGGCCGAGGTGGTATCCGGCAAGGTCCGCGAACAACCGCTGCTGGCAATCCTGATCGCGGCCGGCGTCGGGTATGTGCTCGGCAGGGTGACTCGCTGATCCATGCGGGCCCTCCGGCTGGCACGCGTCGCGGCAGAGGCGGAGGGTCTGCGCCTGCGCGAACGGATGCGGCGGACCGCGATGCGGGCCGCGTTCGGCATCGTCGCGATGGGGTTTCTCGCGGCAGCGGTCGTCTTTGCCCACGTCGCGGCGTGGTTCTGGCTGCGGGTCGCCTGGGAAGCTCAATACGCGGCTTTGATCGTCGCCGGCGCCGACCTTCTGCTGGCGATCTTGCTTGCCCTGCTGGCGGCCCGCTCGTCGCCAGGGCGTATCGAGCTGGAGGCGCTCGCCGTCCGCCGGCGTGCAATCGACAGCGCAACCAGCACGCTCGCCTTTTCAGCGTTGGCGATGCAGTTGCTGCGTCTGTTCACCAGCCTGCTGTCGCGCAGGCGGTCCCGCGAGTAGCGCGGTGGGTATCCCCTGATCAAGTCCGGGGGATACCCATCACAACGCATGAATCTACCTAATCCGCTCCCAGATGCCGGTCTCCTCGTCGAGCCGGTCCTGCTCAAGCCCGCGGAAGTCGCCGCGGGACACGACGCCGATGACCACACCCTCGTCCACCACGGGCACGTGGCGGAAGCCGCCGTCGCGCATAAGCCGCAGCGCGTGAATCGCCGTGTGACGTGGCGGCAGGTGGTGCGGATTCTTGGACATCACCTGGCGGAGCGGCGTAGCGCCATCCTTCCCCTCGGCTATGACGCGCACCGCGTCACGCCCGGTGAAGATACCCACCAGTTCGCCCTTGCCCTTGGTGATCAGCACCGCGCCGATCTTGTGGTCATGCATGTGCTTGCAGGCTTCCTGCACCGTCGCGGTCGCCGGCAAGGTAAGCGGCTCCCGGTTGCGAATGATCTCCGCCATTTCCCGATTCACTGCGCCCTCCTGCCTTCCGCCAAACAGCCATTAACGTCGCATGAAGTTGCCACGCCGGCATTGATCGAGATCAAACGTTTGCCTTTGCGCGGCGTGTAGCCGCCATGCGTTCGGCGTAATCGATCGCCTCGATCAGGCTGTCCTCGTTGGCGATACCCTTGCCCGCGATGTCGAATGCCGTGCCGTGATCGACCGAGGTCCGGATCACCGGCAGACCGAGCGTGATGTTCACCCCCGAGAGTGCGCGCCAGGTCCCGGTTTCGGGATCGACATCGAAGCCGAGCAGCTTCACCGGGATGTGGCCCTGGTCGTGGTACATGGCGACCACGGCGTCGAACTGCCGTGCCCGCAGCTTGACGAACACCGTGTCGCCCGGCACGGGGCCGGTCACGTCGAGCCCGTCGGCACGGCAGCGTTCCACCACCGGCGCGGTGATCTCGATGTCCTGGCGGCCGAACAGCCCGCCCTCGCCGGCATGCGGATTGAGCGCCGCGACGGCGACGCGGGGGTTGGGAATGCCAAGATCGCGGACCGCGGCATGGGTGGCGTCGATGGTGCGGCGCAGCCGCTCGGGCGTCAGCAGTCGCGGCACGTCCGCCAGCGCGACATGCGTGGTGACGTGGCCGACGCGCATGTCGCCGTGCGCCAGCAGCATGATCGACCCCGGCGTCTTGGTCAGCGCCGAGAGCATATCGGTATGGCCGGCATAGTGGTAGCCGGCGAGGTTCAGCGCCTCCTTGTTCAGCGGTGCCGTGACGATGGCGTCGATCCGGCCGGTCATGGCCAGATCGACCGCGCGTTCCACCGCCAGGAAGGCGAAGCGCCCGGCCTCGGGTGAGATCTGGCCGAACCGGACCGGAACGTGTTCCTCGCCAGCGGCAAGAAAGGCCAGCGGCGCCGCATCAGTCTCGGGAAAATCCAAGCTCTCATGCAGCAGGGTCCGTGCCGCGAGCAGCGCCGAGCGGTGGCCGATCACCAGCAGACGCAGATCGCCAGCAGCCAGCCGCGGCTGCAACCGGCGGCATGCCTTCACGATTATCTCCGGCCCCACCCCGGCCGGGTCGCCCATCGTGATCGCCAGCCGCGGGATTGCGGCGGTCACAGTACGTCCGCCACGGCGTCGCGGAACCGGCGCATGACGGCCAGATGCTCGGCGACCGAGCGCCCGGGGATGCGCCTATGGTGACGCCGCGCGAAGGTGTTGGTGAGCGTCAGGTGCGTCACCCCGGCCCGCTTCCAGAACCGCGCCTCCTCCCTCCAATCGGCTTCGGTGCCGGCGCCGCCCGAGGTCCACGCCTCGATGCCGATCGCGGCCGGATCGCGTCCCGCCTGTTCGGTCAGCCGGCGCAGCTTGTCGAATTCCGCCAGGGCTGCATCGCCGGGCGCATAGGCATTCATGATCCAGCCGTCGCCGAGCCTGGCTATCCGTTCGAGCGTCTGATCTACGTGGCCGCCGAACCACACCGGGATCTTCCCGCTGACCGGCAGCGGGTTGATACCTGCATCCTCGATGGTATGCCACTTGCCCTTGAACGTGACGTGCGGCTCCGCCCACAGGGCCTGCATCACCTGCACCTGCTCGGCGGACCGCCGGCCGCGGTTGGAAAAACTCTCGTTCAGGCCGGTGAATTCCACTGGGTTCCAGCCGACACCGACACCCAGCCGGAAGCGTCCACCGCACAGCACATCGAGGCTCGCCGCCTGCTTCGCCACCAGCACGGCCTGGCGCTGGGCCAGGATCAGCACCTGGGTGGAGAACTCCGTCGTCGGCCGGCACACGCCAGCCAGAAATCCGAAGGCGACGAACGGGTCGTGGAATAGGTCGGCCGAGGTATTGCGGTCGCCCCAGTCCGGCCTACCAGCGACATTCACGCCCAGCACGTGGTCGGGCAGGCCGAGGTTGGTGTAGCCGATCTCCTCCGCCGCCTGCGCGAACTCCCGCATGACGCCCGGTTCGCCGCCGATATCGGTCAGCGGCAACATCACCCCCAGTCGCATCGTCGCCTCCATGGTCCTGTCTGGGCGCGCTTATAGCAGCAGTCCGCAGCGCTGGCCCCAGTCTGCTCCCCGTTACGGCCACTTCACCTCGGGCGGCAGACTCATCAGGATCGCTTCCACGTTGCCGCCGGTCTTCAGCCCGAACAACGTGCCGCGGTCGTGGATCAGGTTGAACTCCACGTAGCGCCCGCGTCGCACCAATTGGTGCTCGCGCTCCGCCGCGGTCCAGGGCTCGGCCATGCGGCGGCGGACAATGCGCGGGAACGCATCGAGGAACGCCAGCCCGACATCGCGGGTGAACGCGAAATCGGCGGCGGCATCGCCGCTGAAGTGGTGGTCGAAGAAGATCCCGCCGAGGCCGCGGGGCTCGCCACGGTGCGGCAGGAAGAAGTAGCGGTCGCACCACGCCTTGAATTCCGGATAGTAGGCGGGGTCATGCCGGTCGCAGGCCGCCTTGAGCGCGGCATGGAAATCGGCCGCGTCCTCCACCGCTTCCGGCGCCTCGAACCGCATCGGCGTCAGGTCGCCGCCGCCGCCGAACCAGCCCTTCGTGGTGATCAGCATTCGCGTGTTGAAGTGCGCGGCCGGCACGCGCGGGCTTTGCATGTGCGCGACCAGGCTGATGCCGCTGGCCCAGAACCGCGGGTCCTGCTCGGCGCCGGGTATCTGGCTGCGAAAGTCCGGGCTGAACTCGCCCCAGACGGTGGACACGTTCACCCCCACCTTCTCGAACACGCGTCCGCGCATCACGCTCGTCAATCCCCCGCCACCCCCGGGCCGCTCCCAGGCGCTTCGGCTAAACCGGCCAGGGGCGAGTTTGGTCAGCGGACCGTCCTGTGCGTCCTCGATCGCCTCGAATTCGTGGCAGAGGCGATCGCGCAACGTCTCGAACCACGCCTGTGCCGCTGGTTTCAGCGCGTGGTGTGGCGGCGGTGCAACAGGTTCCTGGGGGGATTGTGTCATCAGGGCTTGTTCCCGGCTCGCCGGCAGATTAGCCCCTGCCGGCGCCGTGTTGCAGGGGTGCAGGCACGACCCTAGTATGCGCTCCGTCCGCGGCCGGCTAAGCCCGCGTGGGGTTGAATTCCGGGCAGGCCGAGTGGTCCGCCTGCGGTTTGGTGCGTCCCGCGCCAGGCCCGCGTTGCTACCGTATCGAGGGGAAGATGGCTGACTCGTCCGCTGCCGCCGTCGCTCAACATGACCACCCTGACGCCACCAAGCGAGATTTCCTGAAACTGGTCACCGGTTCGGCCGTGGCCATCGGCACGGCGGCAGTTGCCTGGCCCTTCATCCACTACATGAATCCATCGCGGGACGTGCTGGCCCTGTCGTCGGTCGAGGTCGATCTGACGCCAATCGCTGAAGGCCAGGGCATCACCATACTCTGGCAGGGCAAGCCGATCTTCGTCCGCCACCGGACGGCGAAGGAGATCAAGGAAGCCGAGGACGTGCCACTGTCCGACCTGATCCAGCCGCAGCCGGATTCGGCGCGCGTGAAGCCGGGCCATGACCAGTGGATCGTGCTGATCGGCATCTGCACCCATCTGGGCTGCGTTCCGCTAGGCAACAAGCCGACCGATCCGCGGGGCGATTGGGGCGGCTGGTTCTGCCCCTGTCACGGCAGCCAGTACGACACGTCGGGGCGTGTGCGTCACGGACCCGCGCCAGCCAATCTGGGGCTGCCACCCTACGCATTCGCGTCCGACACCAAGGTCAAGATCGGCTGACGCGGCTGCTGCCGCAATCGACAGGGATACCGCCATGGCCGGCCAGCATGAGAGCGATTTCGCCAACCCGATAATCAACTGGATCGATACCCGTCTTCCCATCTTCACGATGATGGACAAGGAGTACGGCAGCTTCCCGACGCCGCGGAACTTCAACTACTTCTGGAATTTCGGCGCGCTCGCGACGGTGATCCTGATGATCATGATGGCCACCGGCATCATGCTCGCGATGAACTATCAGCCGAACACGGAACTCGCCTTCGGGTCCGTGCAGCACATCATGCGCGACGTGAACTTCGGCTGGCTGATCCGCTATGTGCACCAGAACGGTGCATCGGTGTTCTTCATCGTCACCTACATCCACATCTTCCGCGGCCTTTACTACGGATCGTACAAGACGCCGCGCGAGCTGCTGTGGATGATCGGCGTGGTGATCCTGCTGGTCATGATGGCGACCGCCTTCATGGGCTACGTGCTGCCCTGGGGCCAGATGTCGTACTGGGGCGCCACAGTCATCACCAACCTGTTCTCCGCCTTCCCCATCGTCGGCCAACCGATCGTGACCTGGCTGTGGGGCGGCTTCAGCGTTGACAATCCGACGCTGAACCGATTTTTCAGCCTGCACTACCTGCTGCCGTTCGTGCTGGTCGGCGTGGTGTTCCTGCACGTCGCCGCACTGCACATTGTCGGGTCGAACAATCCACTCGGCATCGACGTGAAGTCGCCGCAGGACACTCTGCCCTTCCACCCATACTACACGGTGAAGGACAGCATCGGCATCTGCGTGTGCCTGATAGTCCTGGCGATCCTGGTGTTCTTCGCACCGAACTTGCTGGGAGATGCGAACAACTTCATCCCGGCCAACCCGTTGCAGACGCCGCCCGACATCGTGCCGGAGTGGTACTTCCTGCCGTACTACGCGATTTTGCGCTCGGTGCCGAACAAGCTGGGCGGCGTGTGCATGATGTTCGGCTCGATCATGGTGCTGTTCGTGCTGCCCTGGTTGGACACCTCGCCGGTGCGCAGCGCGCGCTTCCGGCCGATCTATCGCCAGCTCATCTGGGTGTGGGTCGTTGCCGTGGTCGCTCTCGGCGTCTGCGGCGCACATAAGCCCGAGGGTATCTGGGTGGTCATCAGCCGGGTATGCACACTCTACTACTTCCTGCACTTCCTGGTGATCCTGCCGATCCTCGGCAAGTTCGAGCGCCCACTGCCGCTGCCTGAGAGCATCAGCCGCCCGGTCATCGGCGGTGGAGGGCCAATGCCGTCGGGCGCCACCGCCAAGCCGATGGGGAAGGCATGATGCGCGCGCTGCGTCACCTGCTGGCAGCCGCCATGCTTATCGGTGTTGGCGCGTCGCCCGCCTGGGCACAGGCCGAGGCGCCGACGCCGCCTCCACAGCGATGGAGCTTCGACGGCCCGTTCGGCGGCTTCGACCTCGCCGCCGCACAGCGTGGCTTCCAGGTCTATTCCGAAGTCTGCGCAGCCTGTCATTCGCTGCAGTATCTGCATTACCGAGACCTCGCCGGCATCGGTCTGACCGCAGAGCAGATCAAGGCGATCGCCGCCGCGGTCACGGTGCCGCAGGGGACCGACGATCAGGGCAATCCGGTCGACGGGCCGGCGACCCCTGCCAACCAGTTCCGCTCGCCCTACCCGAACGAGAAGGCGGCACGCGCGGCGCTCAACGGCGCGCTGCCGCCGGACCTGTCACTGATCGTGAATGCGCGCGAGGGCCACGCCGACTACGTCTATGCCATCCTGACCGGCTATGCCGATCCGCCGGCTGGTATGCAGATGCAGGATGGGTTGTACTATAACAAGTACTTCGCCGGCGATCAGATCGCCATGCCGCAGCCGTTGCAGGATGGCCGCGTCACATACGCCGATGGCACCCCGACCACGGTCGATCAGATGGCGCATGACGTGGTGACTTTTCTGGCCTGGGCCGCCAACCCGGAGATGGTGCAGCGCAAGCAGATCGGCTGGCGCGTCGTGCTCTACCTGTTGCTGATGACCGGGTTGACCTATGCCGTGAAGCGCAAGGTCTGGTCCGATGTGCACTAGAGTGATCGGTGATCAGTAGCCAGTGACCAGTATCGACCCGGTCATCGGCATCGTCGGCGGGTCGGGCCTGTATGACATCGAGGGCCTCGAGGACAAGGTGTGGCGCCAGGTCGCCACGCCGTGGGGAATGCCGTCCGATGCTTTGTTGTTCGGCCGGCTTGGTGGCGTGCGCTGCGTGTTCCTGCCGCGCCACGGGCGTGGCCACCCGTTGTCGCCGACACATCTCAACTACCGGGCGAATATCGATGCACTAAAGCGCTCCGGCGTCACCGATGTGCTGTCGCTGTCAGCCGTCGGCAGCCTCAAGCCGGAACTGCCGCCAGGACATTTCGTCATCGTGGACCAGTTCATCGACCGCAGCTTCGCTCGCGAGAAGAGCTTCTTCGGCGAAGGCGTCGTGGCGCATGTGTCGATGGCCCATCCCGTGTGCTCGCGGCTTGGCAATGCCTTGGAAGCCGCCGCGCTTGCCATCGGGTTGCCGGTAACGCGAGGAGGCACGTATCTGGTGATGGAAGGACCGCAGTTCTCTACCAAGGCGGAGAGCGAGCTTTACCGTTCCTGGGGCTGCAGCGTCATCGGCATGACCAACATGCCGGAGGCTAAGCTCGCCCGCGAGGCCGAGCTGAACTACGCCACGGTTGCGATGGTGACCGACTTCGACTGCTGGCATCCCGACCATGACCACGTCACCGTCGAGGCCGTCGTGCGCGTGCTGCTCGACAACGCTGACAAGGCGCGGGCGTTGGTGCAGCGCGTCGTCCCCGAGATCGGCCGGCCGCGGGACCTGTGCCCGGCGGGATGCGACCGGGCGCTCGACAACGCCATCATCACCGCCAGCCATATGCGCGACCCCAGCCTGGTCGCGAAGCTCGATGCGGTGGCCGGGCGGGTGCTGTAGCAACATCGATCTGGACACATGCCTGGGCCCCCGCTTTAGCGGGGTGACGGCGAAAAGTTACCGTCATCCCCGCGAAAGCGGGGACCCAGGGGGTTCAACCTCGCTGCCCGTGCGCAGATCGCTCACCGCGCGCCGGCAGCCGTCTCCTTGGTTGCCTTATCGACCTCCTCCGGACTCGCCTCGCCAGGCGCGGCTCCGGCACCCAGCTTCACCGCTCCATCTGCTTGCGGCACTGCGATGGGTGCGACGACAACCTTGGAGACACCCTGCTTGCGGATATCGAGCTGGTCAGCGACCTTCGGTGTGACGTCCACCACGCGACCTGGCACGAACGGTCCACGATCCTCGATCTTCACGGTGGCGGATTTGCCGTTCTGCACATTGGTCACCTTGGCGGTGGTGCCGAGCGGCAGGGACTTGCTGGCGGCGGTGTCGCCATTGGGGTTGAATCGGTTGCCGTCAGCCATTTTCCGATTATTGAAGTGCTGCGCGTAATAGGAGACGCGGCCGGCCTGCTTGCGGCCTGAATGGTCGAGGCGGGCGCCTTGCTCTGGCACCGGCGGCAGCGTCGCGAGCCTCTCGGCTTCCTGCTTCGCCGCAGGGCTGTCGGGCGGCGGCGTCTCCGCAAGAACCACCGGGGCGGACAACAGCACCATTCCGATCGCGACTGCAATGTTCAGTGACGGCATCCCCTGCTCCTGCGCCTGTTCGGGCAGAAACCCCGTGTCCGCCGTTTGGTTCGCCGCTGTCGCCGGCAGCGCGCCGCCTTGTGAACGGCGCGCCGGGCACCATCAGCCCAGATGCTTCGCGAAGAATGCCAGGGTGCGCTGCTGCGCCAGCTCATAGTCGGGCTTGCTGAAGCTGCCGCGTTCGTCGCAGCCGAAGCCGTGGCCGGCACCCATATAGACGTAGGTCTCGGCCTTCGGCTGGGCGGCGCGGACGGCCTCCACGTCGATCATCGGGATCGAAGCGTCCTTCTCGCCGAAATGCATCTGCACCGGGCAGTTCGGCCGCTCATCCTTGGTGCCAGCGATGCCGCCGCCGTACCAGCACGAGGACGCCGCGAAGCTGTGGCTGCGCGTCGCGCCCCACCACGCAACGGTGCCGCCGAAGCAATACCCGACGATGCCGAGCTTCTTACCGGCCAAGTGCTTTGCCGCGGCCTCGACGTCGGACATCACCTGTGCGTCATTCAGCTTCATCCTGTAGTCGCGGCCCTTGTCGATGTCGGCCTGGGTGTAGCCGAGCTCGATCCCCTTCTCGACGCGGTCGAACAGCGCCGGCGCGCAGACCGCATAGCCCTCGGCGGCGAACCGGTCGCACATGTCGCGCATGTGATGGTTGACGCCGAAAATCTCCTGGATCACCACGATCCCCTTGGTCCCGCCGGCCGGCCCGGCGGTATAGGCGGAAAGCGTGAAGCCGTCGGCGGCCTTGAGGTTGATCGTGCTGCCCATGGTTTCCTCCTGGTCATTCGTGTGGATAGGACAACACAGGATGCCGCCAAAGGCGAGATCGTCAACGTTTGTCGGATCGAATAACGCTCGACCGTACCTCGGCCGGCGTTATTCCCAATCATCGCGGCATTTTCACCTGGAATAGCCGGTCGCGAACCATGGTCTTTTTGGCGCCGGCCTGTCCGGCGTCAACGCAGGAGAATGGCCATGATCGACCTGACCGCGCCGGCCGTCCGGCGTGCTGTACTGTGCAAAGGTGCCGCCCTCGTCTCGGTTGCGCTCGTTGGGCAGCGCGCAAACGCCGCAGGCGCTGATGTCGCCATAGACAACTTCGCCTTTGCGCCCACCGCGCTTACCGTCGCGCGGGGGACAACGGTGACCTGGAAGAATCGCGACGACATTCCGCATGCCATTTCCTGTCCTGCATTGAACGTCCAATCCCAGGTGCTCGAAGCGAACGACACGTTCGATCATTCCTTCTCTCAGGCCGGTGCTTTCGACTATTTCTGCTCGATCCACCCGCACATGCGGGGCCACATCATCGTATCTGGCTGACCGGGCGCGAGTGGTGCCGTTGCCTCGCCTGGCCGGGATCAGAACACTGTTCGGCGGTCGCGAGTTGATCCCGGCCGTGCTTTTGTTGTGCATTTCCGCAGCTCTGCTGTGGTGGTCCGTGCCACGGCTCAAGGAAGTATTTCTGGAGCAGGAGAAGCTCGTTCCCACCACGCATATTTCCACCGGTTCCGATTGCGAGTTCAGCCAGAAGAACCGGATTGAACTCAACGTCGATGCGCGAAGACCGGCAACCTTCGTGCTGGCCTTTCGCGGCATCGCGCCGCCGTCACGGGCGCATCCCTGCGAATACATCTACGTCCGGTTTCCCGGGCATATCGACAATGCCTATGCCTACGCACTGTCCGGTCCCACGATGACCACCGAATTCAAGGAGAACATCTACGAGCAACGACCGGGCAGGCAGCCGCTGTGGGGAAGTGCCTTCATGGATGGATCGTCGGGAGCGGATGCCAAATTTACCATCGCAGTGCGAAAACTCCCGGAGGCCGTCCAAACGGGTGACATCTACATAAAGGGTGAGCTCGATGCATTCCTGTCCACCAGCTCCTTTTCGGACCGAGCACTGCACTACTGGGTCAGGTTTCCGGGAAGCCGCATTCGGAACGGCTGCCAGACCGAAGCCGAATGCGAGGACGACTACCTTATCGATAATCCCCAGATTGGCTCGATCAACCTGATCTTTGCCAAGAACCTGGGCGTCAGGTCGGTGCTGCTTGCGAAGTCGGCACAGGCGCTGACGAAGGAAGGGCTGACCAGGATTACCACAGAGGATCTGACCGGCTCTGTGCTGGTCGAAGACAAGGAGAATGCCCGGTCCCGCGACGTGATCCTGCTCTATGCCAGCGCCCTGTTCGCGACCGGTATCGCGGTTGGAACGGATGGAGTGATCGAGCTCATCCGCTTTGCTTTGGGCTCGCGCCGCAGCGACCCGGCGCACCGCCGTCTGCTGCTGTTCCGACGCCGACACAACGTCATCACGGTCGGTGATGCGCTACGGCGTGGCGAAGCGGGCAAATGATGCGACCAGCGTTTGATAGATCGGTCGCTTGAAATCAACCGCCAGCGCCGGCAGCTCCGCAAGCTCGGCCCAGCGCCATGCATCGAATTCCGGATCTGGATCGGCATCCAACCTGATGTCGCTGTCCTCGCCGGTGAAGCGCAACGCGAACCAGCGTTGCCGCTGGCCGCGGTAGCGCCCGCCGAGTGCCACGCCGACAAGGTGCGGCGGCAGGTCGTAGATCAGCCAATCGGGATGCTCGCCGATGATCTCGGCGCGATCCGTGCCGATCTCCTCGGCAAGCTCGCGCAGGACGGCCGCGCGCGGATCCTCGCCCGGGTCGATACCGCCCTGCGGCAGCTGCCAGCCGCCGGCCTGTCCTTCCGCGTTCGGCAGATCGGCACGGCGCGCGACGAAGACGCGGCCGGTGCGGTTGAACAGCACGGCGCCGACATTCGGCCGATACGGCAGCGTCGCCCTGCCGCTCATTGTACCGCCGTCACCGGCGGCTGCGCCAGCGCGCTGACCGGCGCGAGCGCCAGGCCGTCGGCCGCCAGTCCGTTCGCCCAGACCGCGATGCGACGAACGGTGACTGGCCGGACGGCCGTCGCGAGCCCCAGGGCGCTGCCCTTATCACGGGCCAGCTTCGTGAGCTGACCCAGTCGGTCGTCGATGTCGGCCGCGGTCGCAGGCTCGTCGATCACCATATCGATGGTCCTCCCCCATACGAAGGGCGGTGGCGCCACGCCCGGGCGGGCCTCGACGTAAAGCAGCCCGCGCTGCGCCAGTTCGCTCAGAACCTGCTTCATCTGGTCAGGCTGCGCAGCAAACCGCTCCCCGCGCATGGCTCCGAGTGCGTCCGTGGCCCCGACATAGCCGGCGATGCGGGTCATCGCCCACTCCAGGCGCTGGCGGTTCTGCTCCGGCGGCAGATTGGTCATCATCGCCTGCGATCCCGGGTCGTTCAGTGGAAAGCCCTGCGGCTCCATCGGGAGCGACAGCAGGTATTCATGCTCTGCGGCCCGCGCCGCCGCCAGAAGCTTCGCGAGATTGGCGGCGTAGGGGGAGATTGCCAGCGTTATCCCCCTAGGGAGCAAACGCACGGCGACATCGCTGTCGGCCTGATTGAGACCGACGCCGGCCAGCACCAGTCCGACCCGCGGGCGACGCGTGCTCTGGTCGAAGCCAGCGGCATAGACCTGCATCGGCATCCGGCCATCCGACGCGATCCGCGGCAGCGGGTTCTCTGGCTGGTCAATCAGCGGCTCGAGCAGTGCCGGGTCGGGATCTGCGATCGGTCCGGGCGTGTCGCGCCCAGGATGGGGCACTGGCTTTTCCCGGACCGGCGGTTGCTGCGCCGGCGCCGCGGGCTGAACCGTCTGCGGGTGCGAAGCCTCTACGGCGGCGGCCAAGAGGCGCGGCCGGGGCTGTGCCGGCGGCCCCAGCATCTGCAACGTAACCCCGCCGGCCGCCAGCATCAGCAGCACAACCGTCCAGAAGACTGCGAGGCCGCGCCATCCCCGGCCCAACCACGCGGAGCGCAGCCGCGGCAATGTTCCAGCCCGGCGCGCTGCCGACCCGGGAACTCAGTTGGCGGTGACGCGGTTCTGCGCTGCCATCGCCTTCGCCACCACCAGTGCCTGCTGCAGCTGGAAGTCGGTATCGTCCGGCTTCGCGGGATCGAATTTCGGGAAGCCCTCCGGCGGCTTGTTTGGGATTTCCTTGGCGATCGGCGGCAGATCGGTGCGCGGCACCGGCGGTGCGTCAGGCGTCCCGCCCTGGTTTTTCAGCACTCGGTTCAGATCGGCCTCGCGCTCCGGACCGAACCGCGCGGTTTCCTCGCGCGTCTCGGCCACCGGCACGTCCGGCGTGATGCCGAGGCCCTGGATGGATCGGCCGGACGGCGTGTAGTAGCGCGCCGTGGTCAGCCGCATCGCGCCATTGCCCGGCAGCGGGATCACCGTCTGCACCGAGCCCTTGCCGAAGCTTGCGGTGCCGAGCAGCACCGCGCGGTGATGGTCCTGCAACGCGCCGGCGACGATCTCACTGGACGACGCCGAGCCGCCGTTGATCAGCACCACCATCGGCAGCCCGCCGGTGATGTCGCTGCCCTTGGCGTCCCAGCGCTGGGCGTCCTCAGTGTGGCGGGCGCGGGTGGAGACGATCTCGCCCTGGCTGACGAAGTCGCTGGATATCGCCACCGCCTGATCGAGCAAACCGCCCGGATTGTTGCGCAGATCAAGGACAACCGCCTTCATCTTGCCGCCCGATTGCTGCTTCAGCGTCTTCACCGCCGCCTTCAGCCCGGCATCCGCCTGCTCGGTGAACTGCGACAAGCGCAGGTAGCCGATGTCGCCGGGCTCCATGCGCTGCTTGACCACCTGGATGTGGATGACCTCCCGCAGCATGGAGATCTCCAGCGGCTTGTCGATGCCCTCGCGCTTGATGGTCAACGTGATCTTCGAGTTGGGCGAGCCCCGCATCTTGTCGACGGCGTCGTTGAGCGTCAGGCCCTGCACGGTCTTGCCGTCCAGCGCGGTGATGATGTCGCCCGCCTTGACGCCCGCCTTGGAAGCCGGTGTGTCGTCGATCGGGCTGATCACCTTGATGAAGCCGTTGTCCTGCGTGACCTCGATGCCGAGGCCGCCAAACTCGCCCTTGGTCTGTACCTGCATGTCGCGGAACGCCTTGGCGTTCATGTAGCTCGAATGCGGGTCGAGGCCGGTGAGCATGCCGTTGATGGCATTCTCGACCAGGTCCTTGTCGGTGACCGGGTCGACGTATTCGGCACGCACGCGCTCGAACACGTCGCCGAACAGCGTCAGCAGGCGATACGTGTCCGCCCGGCTGCCGTCCTGCGCGAGGGCGGACGTGATGCCGAGATCGAAGCCGAGGTGGCGGCCGAACAGGCCGGCGGCGGGACCGACGGCGACGCCGGCGACGAAGGCGGTGCCGAGCAGAAGCCCTGTGCGAAAGCGCCGGGAGCGAAAGTCCATTCGTTTCATCCTCTGAGCGGCCATGCCATTAGGGCAGGCGCGTATTCCCGCATGATATCGGAAGGATCATCTTTTCGCGCGCACCGGCTTCTGCCGTCCAGTGTTGATTTCTAAAGTCTGCGATACATCAGCCGCTTGACCGCAACCACGGCGCCGGGTTGACCGGCTGCCCGTCGCGCCTCAGCTCGACATACAGCGCCGGGCGGCCGCCGGATGCACCCGGTTCCCACGCCGGCATGACACCAACCGGCTCGCCGGCGGCAACCTGCTGACCAACCTTGACATCGAGCCTGTCGAAGCCGGCCAGCACGGCATGATAACCGCCACCGCAATCCACGATCAACAGCAACCCGTAGCTGCGGAAGGGCGCGGCAAACACAACACGACCGCCACAGGGCGCCACAACCCGCGCCGCCGGGGGCGCATGATAGGAGATTCCGGCGGCGGGGCCGCCTTCGGTGGGATCGCCCCAGGACCGGAAGATCTTCCCGGCAACCGGGGCGGTCAGCTGGCCTCGCGGCTGCGCGGCGGCGGCAATCGTCCCGGTACCCGTCAGACGCTCCAGGGCGGCCTGGCGCTGCCGTGCCGCGGTCGCTTCGCTGGAGTGCCTCGATCGCTCGGCGCGCAACGCCTCGTCGCGGGCGTGGGTCGCATCCGCCTGCCGCTGCGCATCCAGTTCGCCGAGCATGGCGCGCAGGCTTTCCGCTCGCGATGCCGCGCTGGCGGCGCGTTGGGCGGCATCGCCGGCATCGCCTTCGGCCCGTTTCTGCTGCGCCCTGGCCGCGGCAATTTGCTGATCGAGGGCGGCAGACTGCGCCTGCTGTTCCG
This sequence comes from Acetobacteraceae bacterium, assembly GCA_035569235.1. Classification (GTDB taxonomy): domain Bacteria; phylum Pseudomonadota; class Alphaproteobacteria; order Acetobacterales; family Acetobacteraceae; genus JAMXLO01. The sequence continues at coordinate 18,254 of DATMND010000268.1, forward strand.
CTTCGGCAGCTTCCAGCTTAGGCGCCTCGGCCTGTATCGCCTGCGATGCCGTGTCGAGCCGGGCCTGTTCCTGGCGCAGCGCCACTGCCTCCTGGCCAAGCTGTCTGGCCAGGCCACGCAGCACCAGCACGCCCCGCAGTGTTTCCTCCGGCTCGGCCGGCACCGCCAGCAGCGTCTCGGCGGGGAACAGCGAAAGCCGCTCGATCAACGGCAGCAGTGGCTGCATCGTTTCCGCATGGGCATCGAGGTTCGCCTGCGCCTGGCGACGCTGCGCCGCGAGCTGATCCATGCGTGCGGCGGTTTCGGCCGTCGCCGTCTCGGCATGACGGAGCCGTGCCGCTGCGGCGATACGGTCCGCCTGGAGGCGCTGCGACTCGGCGGCCGCGGCGGCGGCGCGGGCAGCAGCCTCCTGCTGTGCGGCCAGTTCGGCAGCCCGCGCCCGTTCGGCCTGCTCCATCTGCCG
>DATMND010000269.1:0-14454 GCA_035569235.1 Acetobacteraceae bacterium
ATCGAGCCGATGAAGAAGATCGCCAGGACGCTACGCTCGCACCGTACGCTGATCCTGAACTATTTCCGCGCCAGGAAGCGGCTGTCCAGCGGTGTGGTCGAGGGTCTCAACAACAAGGCCAAACTGACCATGCGAAAATCCTACGGCTTCCGCACCTTCCGCATCACGGAAACCGCGCTGTATCATGCACTTGGCAAGCTGCCGGAGCCTGACGCCGCCCACAGATTCTTCTGACGAGGCAAAAGTTCTATGGCGGTCCCGCGGCAACCAACAAGCTGCATCTTTATCGAAACTATGATTTCGCGACTGCGAAGCAACTTGCGGAAGCCGCCCTGGTGGAATTTTGAGTGTGACAGCGCGCGCCGTCAGACCGGATATACCAGTGACGTAGGCACGATCGTCGAGTCGTAGATACACAAGCGCTCGGCAAAGCGCAGGACACCGCCATCATCGACGACCCGGTCCAAGTAGCGGCCGCACAAGAACAGCTCGCTCGGTCGGTCGGGCACGGTCTGGAACAACGCGAAGTTCGCGGTAAGACGCAGTCCGTCGTCCTCTATTGCGCGCAGACACACGGCGCTTGTCATCCTGCGGACGATCCGCGGCGCGTAGAGCGCTGTCTCGCGCAGAGCGACCACCCGATCGACCAGCATGTTGCGGCTCTCGCAGTAGATCAGCGCGACGGGGAAGCCCTGCTCGTGGTTTTCGCGCGGGATGACCTTGTAGACGCACGCATCGACGAAAAGCTCTGGCCAGCGCTCCAACTCGCCATCATTGAGCGCATTGTCGTAGGCACAATAGAGGTCGGCGAGACGCGCCCGCAACTCCAGTGCAACTTCCAGCCCAGATGCGGCAGCGATCACGGTGGGTCACAGCCCCATGACGGAACGGTAGTGCTGGTAGAACCCGCGGATCGCGGTCTCCGTCACCATGTGCTGCTCGTTGGTGACTGCGCGGCCGCCCATCTCGACCAGGCACGTTGCATCGTCGTTCCCGTCGATCCCGGCCTGCGACAGCATCATCGCCTCGCTGTCGTCGAGCGAGACAAGGCCAGCGGGTCCCATCAGATTGGCCTGGCGCAGCCGGCGCTGCCGCATCTCGGGCGTGTCGTCGGCATAGCCGAAGAAGGTCCACGCCAGGTCGAAGCTGCGCGCGTCGAGCGGCACGATCTGCCGCATCGCCAGCGTGTTGGATTGCTGCTGCACGATCAGGTTGGGCCACAGCGTCTGCAGAACGACCGTGGCATCGCCGGGGAATTCTCGAACAGGGTCCAGCAGACGCGGGTCGCGCAACGCAAAGTCCGGCTTGAACGCGCGCATCTGCGCGGTCGCGTCGTTGGATTCCTGTGTGCCCCTGCGACTGACCAGCACGGCGTGCCGGCCGGTGTTGTCCATTTCGACCGCGGATTGCTGATCGAGGCGGAACAGTCCGAAGGTCACCAGGAACACGTGCAGCAGGCTGGCGTGATACGGGTCCTTGATGTTCTCGAACATCAACTTCCAGTTGCTCGGAATGCGCTGCCGCATGTAGCCGAGCACCACCAGCTCGCGGCTGTCGAATACGCGGTCGAAATAGCCCAGCATCCGATCGCCCAGATAGGCATCGAGCGATTCGTTGGGGACGCCGAAGCTGGCGAAGACCACGCCGTGCCGGTGCGCGACTACGAGGCGCTGCAGCCCGTGGTCCTCCGGGCGGAAATCCTCGGGCATGCCACCCTGGCCGCGATAGCCTCGGCGGAACGGCACACCAAGCAGATTGCCTGCGAGGTCATAGGTCCATTGGTGGTATGGACAGACGAACTCCTTCGCTGACCCGCGATTGGCGGTGCAGACCTGCATGCTGCGGTGCGCGCAGCGATTGACGAGGACGTTGATCCCGCCGTCGCTACCGCGGACCGCGATGACCTCGCGGGCGCCGAGTTGGCTGCGCTTGTAGTCGCCGGGGTTGGGGATTTCCGCTTCCAGGCAGACATAGAGCCAATCGTTCGCGCCAAAAATGCGGTCGATCTCGCGCGCGAAAATCTCCGGGTCGGTATAGACCCAGTTCGGAACACGCGAACATCCGCCGTCCGGCCATTGGCGAGACGCAGGCATCGGTGGCGCCCGCAATTCGAGTGCAGTTTCTCGATTCACTGGCAGCGTGACATCATCCATGACTCCGAACCTTTGTACTGGTCTAAGGCCTCGATATGTGGGGCCTCAAATCGAGGGCTGTTCTGCCCGCAGGCTATCGAGTTGCAGGATGCGCCGATCAGGCGTTCTCGGCAACGACGCCCGAAGAACCAGTTCACTGCGGCGGCAATCGAATCTGGTGGTTCAACCAGATTGCGGGTCGTCCGATCCTTCATCCAGCCCAGGGATTGATGACTTGAACCCCGGTTCGCCCAAGCTCGGTCGCGTCGCGTGTAAGGACTGTCATGCCATGCAGCAACGCCGTGGCAGCGATCAGAGCATCCCGCTCGCCCTGCGGATTAGGGACATGCAGCCTCGCACATCGCCGCGCGACCTCGGTATCAATAGGCAGCACACGGTCGGCAAAGTCCGGCAGGACGCGATGGTCCAACCATGCGCGCAGAACCCCGCCCCGTACGGGATCGCGCCGCTCGACGAGCAGCACGCCCAGTTCAAGCTCCAGGGTCGTGATGACGGATACGAAGAGGCTGGACGGCAGGACACCAATTGCCCACGCCGTCACATGCTTGTCAGCCCTGCCATCCTTCGCTTTCCGCAGTTCGGAAACAACATTGGTATCAAGCACGTACATCAGGCGAGATACATCAGGCCAGATCGGCTGACCGTGCGATAGGGCTGCGCAGGCGCGGCGGCTCAAATTCGATGTCCGCGACGCCCGGCGCCGCCAGCATGTCGACGATGGTGGCCTGAGTGCCTGCCAGCTTCTGGTAATCCTCGATGGTCAACAGCACATGCGCGGGCCGACCACGATCGGTGATGAAGACCGGACCGTGCTTCGCCGCCGTCTTCGCGCGGCCGGTGTCCTGATTGAACTCTCGGCCGGAGAGAGTAGTGATCGCCACAGCGGGCCTTCCCGTCAATTGTATGAATGTTGCTACATATGGTCCGATGGCGCCCCTTCGGCAACCAGTCGCATGCAGCCCGATCGTCACCGTCGTACGCCTGTCTTGCGCCTCTGTTGTGCCAATTGGAGAAACCTGACCTTGATCCGCGAGAACAGACCAGGCGGAATGAAGCCGTAACTGAATACCCCGGGGCGTCCGGGAATCGGTTAGAGGCCGCCATTCGGCCATGCGTCGACGTTATGCTCGGAGACGATCACCCAGCACGGCTGGTCATCGAGCCCGATCGCCTGGCGAACTCGCGCAGGCACCTCGATTCCGATGGTATCGCCGAACGGCGCGGAATGAGTGATCGGCAGGATGACGACAAAACGCGGGTTCGCGGCCGGATCGCTGGCAGCCACCAGACAGGCAGGTCGATCCTTGCCCTGACTTATGCCGGAGGCAGCATCGCGATGCCACAGATAGTCATATGCGGATGACCAGACCGGGCTTCGCTCCAGTAAGGCCACGACCGAGTGCTCACTTCAGCAGATCGTCCAAGGCCGCTTGTTCGGGATCCATCTCGGCCTGCTGGACTGCCGCTATGACAACGGCCGCGGCATCCCCAGTGCGATAGCTGCGCCGTGCAGCCGCGGTGAGCCAGTCGTAATGATCGGCGGACATCAGTACCAGTTCTCGCCGCCCGTGCCGGGCAATTTCCACCGGCTCCCGCTGGGCCTTGTGCTGGAACTCGCCGAATTTCCGCTGAAACTCCATCGCCGTCGCCTGCACCATGATCGCCTCAGGTATTTCGCGCACCATTATACAGATAATACGCATTTCCTCGAAGCGAGGAATGCAGCCGAACCCTGAGGCTGCAAGATTACGCCGGATCGTGCCCGACCCGGACCAGCAGCTTGCCGAAGTTACGGCCGCCCAACATGCCGGCCAGCGCGTCGGGGGCGTTCTCCAACCTTTCCACCACGTCCTCGCGATAGATCAGGCTGCCATCGGCCACCCAGGGGGCTGCCAGAGCGCGCCATTCCGCCAGGCGCTCCGGCTTGTCGGATACGATGAAGCCCTGGATCAGCACGCGCTTGCCGACGACGAAGCCGAGATTGGGGCCAGGCGGGAACTCGGCCTCGTTGTACTGCGAGACCATGCCGCACATCGCCACGCGGCCGAACGGGTTGAGCAGGTCGAATGCCGCCGCCTGCACCGCGCCGCCGACGTTCTCGAAATACGCATCGATGCCGTTCGGACACGCCGCGGCCAGTTCGGCACGCAGGTCAAGCGCGCGGTGGTCGACGCAGTCGTCGAACCCAAGGCTGTCCTGCACCCACAGGCATTTCTCCGCCCCACCGGCCACGCCGACGACGCGGGCGCCGGCGCGCTTGGCAAGCTGTCCTGCCACCGATCCGACCGCACCGGAGGCAGCGGAGATCACCACGGTCTCGCCCTTCTTCGGCTGGCAGATCTCGGTGACGCCGCGAAATGCGGTGGCGCCAGGCATGCCGAGGACACCCAGATAGGCGGACAGCGGCGCGCCATGGCGATCGAGCTTGGTCAGTCGCTCGCCCGGCGTGGCGGAGTGCGTCTGCCAGCCGCGCGCGCCCACGACCACATCTCCGGGAACGAAACGGGGATCGGCGGAGGCGATCACTTCGCCCACCGTCTCGCCAGTCATCACGTCGCCGGGGTTCACCGGCTGCGCATAGGTCTGCTGCTCGCGCAATCGCCCACGCATATAGGGATCGATCGACAGCCAGATCGTGCGCGTCACGACTTCGCCGGTTCCCGGGGTGGGAATGGCGTCCTCGCGGATCTCGAAGTCGTCCCGGCGCGGGCTGCCGTCCGGGCGCTGCTTCAGAACGACCGAACGGCGGACGGTTTCCGTGTTGCTCATGGCTCAGGCCGCCTCCGACCGCAGCACCAGCCGGCCTGTCACCTTGCCGTCGCGCAGACGCATCAGCGCGTCGTTGGCCTGGCTTTGCGGCACCATGGCCACGGGGAGCGCTGGCAGCGTGCCGTCCTGCGCCAGTTTCACGAGTTCGCGCAGTTCCTTTGGATTGCCGACATAGGTGCCTTGCACAGTGAGCGCGCGGATCGCCATCAGCGGCAACGGCACGGTGAGCTCGCCACCAAACAGCCCGACCTGGATCAGTTTTCCCCCTTTGCGCAATGCATCGAAGGCGAAGCGTGCGGTCTGCGTGCCGTTCACCAGGTCAATCACGGCCAGGACCGGGCCGCCGGCCGTTTCGATGATGCGCTTGGTTACACCGTCGCCGCTGCCGTCCACCACCTTGTGCGCGCCGGCCTTCAGTGCCGCCTCGCGCTTTTCCGCGCTGATATCAACGACCACGATGTTCTGGTGCTTCAGCGCCGTCAGCACGGCGATCGCGTTCAGGCCGAGGCCACCGGCGCCGACCACGACGATGGCCTCGGTGGGAGGGATCGGCATGGCCTTGCGGATCGCGGAATAGACCGTGATGCCTGAGCAGGCATAGGTCGCCGCAACCGCCGGATCGAGCGTGCCGGGATCGACAAGGTGCCGCGGATGCGGCGCGATCACGTGGGTGCCGTAGCCGCCGTTGGCATACACGCCGAGACTGCGCGGTGTGAGGCACATGTTGTCCTCCTCGGCCAGGCACTTCTCGCATGTGCCGCAGCCGAGCCAGGGAAACACGATGCGCAGGTCGCCGACCTTCACGCCCTTTGCATCAGGACCGAGCTTTGCCACGCGGCCGACGATCTCGTGCCCCATCGCCAGCGGCAGCACAACGCCGCGGTCCTTCAGCGACATCTTCTGCCCGCCGCCGATGTCGTAATAGCCCTCCCAGATGTGCAGATCGGAGTGGCAGACGCCGCAATGGGTCACCTCGATCAGGACTTCGGTGCCTTTCGGCTCCGGGGTCGGCAGTTCCAGTTCCTTCAGCGGTGCTCCGTTCTCGACCACGGCCCAGGCGCGCATGGCTTTGTCTCCCTTCCGTTCGTCACGTTCAGCCGCAATGGGACGCGCGAGCCTGCCGGTCAGTCAAGATGACAGCGCATCGGACGGTGGGTTTAGTGTGACGCATCCGAAGCGCCACGACCATTGACCCGTGCGATAATCCTTATGTCGCGCACCAGCGTCAGTAAGCACTTCGTGATCGAGCGCTTCTTTTAGGAGTTCAAGCTGTCGGTCGATCAAAGTTGGGTAATTGTCGGAGATTAGTAAGCCGAGATAACTCGGAACCGATACCCTTTTTGTGAACTTCTGCAGCTTTTCCATGTCACGCTTGACGCAACCAATATCCGATTTCGACAAAACTTTCTTGACTTCGATGATCGCTTTGGGCGTCACGCCGTCGTAGATTGCGATGTCAGTGTGATATCCTCCAAGATCACCGATGAGGTCAGGATCTCCTTGGTGACCGAGCTCCTTGAGCATCACCGTGTTCGAGACTTCCCGTTTCGCACACCAACGCAGTTCATCGATGAGCCGCGAGGCCATAAAGACGACCAGGCATTTTTCCGGTATGACGTTCTCAGCCTCAATACCTGACATCTTTCCGTATTCCAGTACCGCGGCCGTGCCGTAGCGGATAATCGCTTCGTCGATGCCCATCGCGCAGTACTCCTTGGTTAGTCACGTCTCATCGCCGGCGATCCGGCATGTGCTCGCGCAGAACCTGGTTGATGCGCGTCTGCCAACCTTTGCCCTCGTGCCTGTAAGCTTCCAAGACATCCGGATCGATACGGAGCGTCAGGTTGACCTTTCTGTCAGGCTTTTCCGGCCTTCCTCTGCCTCGCCTCAGCGCCGTCGCCGCGGCGGTTCCGAACACTTGCCCGACCAAGTCCAGAGCCGGGCGCGCGTGACGCATCTCCTCCGGCGTCCATTCCGGATTTTCCTCGTCCGGACGCGATGCCGGATCATTCTTGCTTTTTGTCTTCATACCACCTTACCTCTTTCTCGTTCGCCTTGCGGAAGCTGATGACGTGCGTCGTATCCCCACGATAGGTAATCACTGCAATATGCAGACGCCCATTTAGCCGCCCCAGCACACGCAACCGCCGCTCGCCATAATCCTTGCGCGTATCTTCCACCGCTATCGCCGTGTCCCATTCGAGGTCCGCCACGAGATCGAACGGCAATCCGCGCTCAACGATGTTCCGCGCGTTCTTGGCCGGATCGAACGTGATCTTCATCTGAATTAACGCTACTACGGAAAATGTGTATGCGCAAGAATATCCGTAGGAGCGAGAATTGCCGCGGCTTGGAGGCGCTCGCTGGGTTGCCGGCGAGGCGTCGCGGCTGCCTGCCTAGCGTGCCTTCGCCAGCGCCTCCGGGTTGGTCACCCGCACCGGCTTGCCGTCGAGGAAGGCAAGCGCATTCTCCAGGCTCTGCGGATAGAAGCCCTGCCAGGTTTCCTGCACGCCGTAGCCCAGATGCGGGGTCATCACCACATTGAGCGCCGTACGCAGCGGATGGTTCGCCGGCAGCGGTTCGCGGTCGAACACGTCCAGCGCGGCGACGATGCGGCGCGCCTGCACAGCCTCGATCAGCGCCTTCTCGTCAACGATAGGGCCGCGCGACGTATTGATCAGGATCGCGCCGGGTTTCATCCGCGCAATGTCCGCGGCGCCGATCAGACCACGCGTGCGGTCCGACAGCACGAGATGAATGCTGACGGCGTCGGAACGGGACAGCAGTTCCTCCTTGGAAACCATCGTGGCGCCCGCCGCCTGCGCCTTGTCAGGCGTCATGTTCTGGCTCCAGGCGAGCAGGTTCATGTTGAGCGCGCGGCCGTAGCGCGCCATGTGCGAGCCGAGCCGGCCGAGCCCGATCACGCCCAGCGTCTTGCCGGCAAGCGCGTGGCCGACCGGAACGCCTTCCTGGAATTTTCCCCCGCGGATGTTGGCATCGCCGGCAGGGATGGCGCGCGCCGCGGCGATCAGCAGACCGAGCGCCAGTTCCGCCGTGGCTGCCTCGCTGTTGGCTCCGCCGACGGTATTGCACACGACGACGCCGCGCGCTGTGCAGGCCGCAGAGTCCAGCGAGGCGTTGCGCGCGCCAGTCATCCCCAGCATGCGCAGCTTCGGCAGGCGGTTGATCAGCGACGCGGGCAGCGGGGTGCGCTCGCGCATCGACAGCACGATATCGAAGTCGGCGAGCTGGCGTGCCGCGTCGTCCTCGTTGTCGAATGCCTTGGCGAAGAACACGACCTCGGCGCGCGCCTGCAATGGCGACCAGTCCGCGCTGGTCCGCGCCACGCCCTGCCAGTCGTCCAGCACCGCTACCTTTGTCATGTCATACCTCCCTCTGTTGGCTGCCAGCGTGTAACCCGGCGGTCAAAAGCGCAAGCCGGCGTTGTCGTGGGGACGACAGAATAAGCAAGATTCACCGCGGAGGCGCAGAGGCGCGGAGAAGGGTTCGGATGCTTCGCGCGAAGCGCGCGATTCTATTCTCTGCGTCTCTGCGCCTCTGCGGTGAACCTGCCTTGCTTGCTTGCTTGCTTGCTTGCTCGCTTGGTGCTGAACGATCAGATCACGCCCGCGTCTCTCAACGCATCGATCTCAGCCGCCTGCAGTCCAAGCCAGCCGCCATAGACCTCTGCATTGTGCTGGCCCACCGTGGGGCTCGGTACAGTCGGCACCTTATCGGCACCGTGCAGCCGCAGCGGCGTGGTCGGCACCACGATGTTGCCGAGTTCCGGATGGTCGATCCGTTCCAGCATGCCGCGGCCATGCATGTGCGGATCGTTCATCACCTCAGGCACGGTGCGCACCGGCGCGCACGGGATACGATAGCGCTTCGCCGCCGCGAACACGTCCATCTTGCCCAGCGTCCGGGTCCACGCCGCCACAACGTCATCGGTCGCTTCCAGATTGGCGGCGCGCGCGGCGTTCGTGGCGAAGCGCGGGTCGTCGGCCAGTTCCTCGCGCCCCATCGCCTTGGTCAGATTCTTCCAGTGCGCCTCCGTGACCACATGGATGGCGACCCAGCCATCGGCTGTGGGAAACGCGTTGTACGGCGCGCTCGCCAGCGCCGACTGCCGGTTGCCGGTGCGTGGCGGGATTTCGCCGGTGCGCACATGGTATTCCATGCTGGAGGCGAGCGACGAATAAACCGTCTCCTGCATCGCCACTTCCACAAGCTGCCCCGCACCGGTACGCTCGCGCTGAAACAGCGCGGTGACGACGGCGGCGTAGAGGTGAATACCGCCCATGAAATCGACCAGCGTAGGGCCAGCCTTGACCGGCGGACCATCGGGGAAGCCGGTAACGCTCATGATGCCGGATTGCGCCTGGATAGTGAAATCCATCGCCAGGTTGTCGCGGTCCGGCCCAGTGATGCCGTAGCCCGAGCCGGTCGCGTAGATCAGCCGCGGATTGACCGCCCTCAGCACGTCATAGCCGACGCCAAGTCCATCCATAGTGCCGGGCGAGAAATTCTCCAGCAGAACATCGGCGCGTTCCACCATGCGGCGCAGCAGGTCGCGCCCGCGCTCGGTTTTCAGGTTGAGCGTGATGGCTCGCTTGTTGGCGTTCAGCATCGCAACAGGCAAGGTCGTGCTCTTGCCGGGAGCGGCGCGGCGACGTCCCGGCTCGCCATGCGGCGGCTCGATCTTGATGACGTTGGCGCCGGCCTTGGCCATCAGCAGCGTGGCATAGGGGCCTTGGAAGATCTGGCCGAAGTCGAGCACAGTGATGCCAGCCAGCGGTGTGTTCATCGCGAGACTCCAGGGGAAGCCACAGGGAGACCGTACCATGCGACGCCTGCGCGTCCTGCGGAAGGCCGACACGGCCGACGACATCGATCTGCGGATCGAGACATTCGACGCATTGCCGCGCGGCCCAGACGATGTGCTGATCGCCGTGCGCGCGGCAGCGGTGAACCGCAGCGACGTGTCGGCGGCACTCGGGCGCATGCCCCAGGCGGCCTGGCCACGCACGCCGGGACGCGATTGGGCGGGCGTGGTGGTGGAGGGGCCGGGCGAACTTATTGGCCAGGAGGTGTTCGGCGCCGGTGGCGACCTTGGGATCAGCCGCGACGGCACGCATGCCACGCATCTGGTGGTTCATCGCGACGCCGTGGTGGCGAAACCCGCCGCGCTGTCGTTGGCCGAGGCGGGCGCGCTGGGCGTGCCGTTCGTCACTGCGCTGGAAGGCTTCCACCGTTCAGGCATGCCCACGCCAGGCGATGTGGTGCTGGTGCTCGCGGCCAACGGCATGGTCGGTCAGGCCGCGGTGCAGATCGCCGAGATGCACGGCGCGCGCGTATTTGGCGTGACGCGGCGCGCCGAGGCGTTCGCGCATGAAGGGTCCGCGGTGCGGATGATCGATGCTTCGAGCGCCGATGCCGTCGCGGTCGTGCGCGCGGAAACTGGCGGACGTGGTGCGGACATCGTTTACAACACGGTGGGCAGCCCGTATTTCGCCGCGGCGAATCAGGCGATGGCGCATGGCGGAAGGCAGATCCTGATCTCGACTGTCGAGCGTTCGGTGCCGTTCGACATCTTCTTGTTCTATCGTGGCCGGCACACGTTCGTTGGCATCGACTCGCTGGCACTGGATGCGTGCGCATCGGCAGGCCTGCTGCGTGAACTGCTGCCCGGCCTCGCAAGTGGGCGGCTGCGGCCGTTCCCGGTGGAGCAGAGCGCCTGCTATCCGCTGGAGCGGGCGATGGACGCGTATCGGGCGGTGCAGGCAATCGCGCGGGATCGGGTCGTGCTGCTGCCGTGACGGAAGAAAGCAGGGTTCACACAAAGAACACCGAGGACCACAGAGAACCACCGAGAAGCGTTTAGCGCGCTTTGCGCGAAAGCTCCTGCTTGATTTCTCTGTGGCTCTCTGTGCGCCCTCGGTGTTCTCTGTGTGGAACCTTACCTTCCGGCGGCGGAGTCGCATTCCATGGCGGTGGTAATCACGGTTGCGCAGCAGAAGGGCGGCACCGGCAAAACGACGCTGGCGGCCAATCTCGCGGCGGCATTCGCACAATCCCGGCGGGTCGCACTGCTCGACATCGACCCGCAGAAGAGCCTCGGGCGTTGGCACGGCCTGCGTCGCGCACGCCTGGAGCGGGCGGCTTCACTGACATTCTCCGACATATCAGGCTGGCGCCTGGCTGCCGAACTCGATCGGCTGGCGCGCGATCATGACGTGGTGCTGATCGACAGCCCGCCGCAACTCGACACCGATGCCAGGGTCGCGGTGCGCGCGGCCGACCTTGTTCTGGTGCCGATCCAGCCGAGCGTGCCTGATATCTGGGCAGCCGAGGGCACGCTTGCGCTTGCCCGCGACGAAAGACGCACCGCGCATCTGGTGTTCAACCGCGTCCCGCCGACCTCGCGGCTGCGCGAGACCATCGAAGCCGACCTTGCAACGCGTCGCCTACCCCTGCTGCGCTCGGCTCTTGGCAACCGCGCCGGCTTCGCGCATGCCTTCGCCGCCGGGCTCGGCGTCACGGAGGCCGCGCCACGATCCACCGCCGCGGCGGAGTTGCGTGCATTGCTCGCCGAATTGCAGGAGCTGACGGAATGACGATCTGGGGATGGGTGCTCGCGGTGCACGTGCTGTGCGCGGTGATCTGGGTAGGCGGGATGTTCTTCGCGTATGTCGTGCTGCGGCCAAGCCTGTCGGTGCTGGAGCCGATCCAGCGCATCGCGCTCCACACCCAGGTGTTCCGGCGCTTCTTTCTGATCGTCTGGCACGTCATGCCGCTGATACTGATCAGCGGTTTCGCGGTGCTTTTTCTCTTCTATGGCGGAATAGCGGGCGTCGGCTGGAATGTGAACGTCATGATGCTGCTGGGCCTGATCATGAGCGCGGTGTTCGTGCTGATTGTATTCGGTCCCTATGCACGCTTCCGCCGCACCACCGACCGCGCAACGGCCGTTGCGTGCATCGACCGCATCCGCAAGCTGATCGGCGTGAACCTGGTGCTGGGCATCGTCACCGTCGTGGTAGCACTGCTGCGGTAACACTTGACAGATGAGCATTCGCTTCGGAACCAAGCGGCTCTGCTATCTGTCACACCTCATTCAGCATCTTCTCGCGCAGAATGCGGTTGATCTCGGTACTGTAGCCACATCCCTTCGCGCGCAGCCACGCCATCACGTCAGGATCGAGTCGGACAGAAATTGCTTGCACCGTCGGCTTGACGTGCTTGCCGCTTTCGGCCGCGACCCACGCCTCATCCGAGGTTTCGGGGATTTCGTCCGAGTCACCTAGCCGTACCTCGATCTCGTCCAGCCGGGCGATCTCATTTGGCGTCAGGGGGCTGCCGTCAGCGCTTCGATATTTCGTATTGTCGCCGTTCATGCGCCGTTGCCTCTCGTAGACCTATCACGTGAACCCATGTGTCGTCGTCCGGATCTGGGTATGTGTGCACGATTACCACAACTTTGAACCGCCCGCCCACCATGGCGGCGCCGAAGGTGCGCCAACGTTCCTCACCGTCCACGAACCTGTCCCATAGTGTCTCCGACAGAGGATCGGCGAATACCGTCGCTGCCAGCGAAAAGCCAAGCCCGTGTTTCCGGATGTTCCGACGCTCCTTCTCGATCCGCCATGTAATGCGCATTGGCCGTTCTCCCGCCCGGAGAGAGTGGCTCAAGATGCTGAACGCTTGCTGAAGGAGGCATCGGTTTCAACCTACCGCCGTATCCCCAGCGTCACCTCGCGGCGCCAGATGTACAGCCCAGACGCGATCAGCACGGCCACACCGGCCAAACTCCAAACGTCCGGCCACTCGCCCCAGATCGCGATGCCGAGCACGGTCGCATAGATGATCGCGCCATATTCGAACGGCGCCACCAGGGTCGTCTCCGCGGCACGATAGCCCTCGGTCATCAATAACTGCGCAAGACCGGACAGCAGCCCGGAACACACCAGTGCGGCGAACTGCCACGGGCTCGGCGTCACCCACTCGGCGATGCAGCCGAACGCCGCCAGAAACGCGGTTCCCAGGCTGTACCACGCGACGATCGTCACGTTCTTCTCACCCGCGTCCCCCATCTGGCGGATGTTGATCATCGACAGCGACCAAGTGACGACGCCGCTCATCACGATCGCCACCGCGCCAAGCGGCATCGGCTCGGCGTTGACCTGCCATGGCCGCAGCATCACCAGCACACCGCCCAGGCCCACCAGCACGGCGGTCGCCCGGCGTGGACCTACGCGTTCGCCAAGCAGCGGCACGGACAGGATCGTGAGGAACAGCGGCATGGCAAAGCCGAGCGCGGTGACGGTGACCAGCGGCAGCACGCCAAAACCGTAAACCGACGTCACGGTCCCGATGAACCCGTAAACCGTGCGCATCACATGGCCGACCGGCCGGCGCGTCTTGAGAGCAGCCAGGCCGCCGTGGCGAATGATCATCGGCAGCATTGCCAGGAAGCCGACGGCGCTGCGGAACAGCACGATCTCCAGCACGGGGAAGTCCGCAGTCAGTGCCTTCACCAGCGCGGAGCCGAGGGTGAAGGTCGCCGATGCGCTGAGGACATAGACGATCGCATGCCGTCGCGCCGCGCGCAGGGAGGCGCTGGCCAGGCTCACGGCGGACGTTTCCATTGGCGCCAGCCTACTCCAGCGACAGACGCGCCTCCACCACGTCGGGCTCTTCCCGCATGCGGTGCACCGAGAATCCAAGATGGCGCATGAAGGCCAGCATTGGAGCGTTATCCGCCAGCACAAGACCGACGATGGCGCTCATGCCGCGTCCGCGCGCCCAGTCTATCAAACGCCGCATGAGATGGCTCGCGATGCCTTTGCCCTTGGTGTCGGCCTGCACGATCACCGCGAATTCGCCCTCGGCCTCCCGCACATCGCACACCAGTCGCGCAACCCCCACCGTCTCGCCGCTGGTCTCGCGTACCGCGATGAAGGCGATCTCGCGGTCGTAGTCGACCTGGGTGAGCCGCGCCATCTGTTCGGGCGACAACTCGCGCATCGCGCTGAAGAAGCGGTAACGGATGTCCTGCGGCGACAGCCTGCTGAAGAAGGCCCCGTGCTGCTCGGCGTCCTCCGGTCGGATCGGGCGGATCGTATGCCGCTCGCCGTCGCGCGCCGTCCACTGCTCCGCCAGTTCGTCAGGATAGGGCGTGATCGCAAGCCCGCCGCCGCTGTCGCCCGGCTGCCGCAGCCGGAACCATGCGTCGACTGCCAGCACGCCATCGGCACCCGCGAACAGAGGATTGATCTCAAGCTCGGCAATCTCGGGGAAATCGACAATAAGCTGGCTGATGCGCACCAGCGTCTCGGCCACCGCTTCGGTATCGGCTGCCGGCATGTCACGGAAACGCGCCAGCGTAGCCGCGACCCGCGTGCGCGCTATCAGTCCACGCGCCAATGCAAGGTTGAGCGGCGGCAGATCGGCGGATACATCGCGCGCGATATCCGCCGTCGTGCCGCCATGTCCGAAGCTGATGACCGGGCCGAACGTCGCATCGTCCGCG